>CAYRSI010000037.1:0-7666 GCA_964426965.1 uncultured Candidatus Saccharibacteria bacterium | reverse complement strand
TAGACCAATTTGGCAGCGAGCAATAGTGCTTGCTATGGGAGTGATTATGAATTTGTTTTTAGCAGCAATACTTTTAAGTATTGTTCATGGAATAGGTATCCCGACTATTGTTGGAGCAGATTCAGCCAATATAGAAAATGCGCAAATTCAAATCGTTGAAGTAGCTAGGAATTCGCCGGCTAAAGAGAGGGGGTTGAAAATAGGAGACAGTATTACACAATTAACAATTAACAATTCACAATTAACAATTAACGAAGTGGAAGATGTTCAAGGGATTGTAGCAAGATATGCTGGTGAAGAAATTACTTTGGTCATTCAAAGAGGAAATGAAACTTTAGAAAAAACTTTAGTTCCAAGAATTTCTCCACCCGAAGGAGAGGGCGCAATGGGCATCGCTTTAGCAAAAGTTGGTATTGTCAAACATTCTTGGCATGCAGCAATTTGGCAAGGATTCAAAACAACAGGACAACTGACTGTAACCTTTGTTGGTCTTTTCTATAAGTTATTTAAAACTCTTATAGTAAAAGGAGAATTAATAGGAGAAGTAGCCGGTCCAGTAGGAATCGCGGTTTTAACTTCTCAAATTACTAAATTAGGCTTAGTTTATATTTTACAATTTGCCGCTCTCATTTCAATTAACCTAGCTATTATTAATATTATTCCTTTTCCTGCCCTAGACGGCGGTCGGCTTTTATTCTTAGCTATTGAAAAAATTAAAAGATCGCCGGTCAGCGTCAAAGTAGAGCAAACAGTTAATGGTATAGGATTTGCTTTATTAATAGGATTAATGATCTTAGTAACCCTTAGAGATATCACCAAATTGTTTTGATATATGAAACAGTCAGAACTTTTTGCCGAAACAAAGAAACAAGCACCACGAGATGCTAAAGCAATTAGCCACGAGCTCTTAGTAAGAGGTGACTTTATTGATCAACTTACAGCTGGAGTTTATAGTTTTTTGCCTTTGGGTTGGCGAGTTCATCGAAAAATAGAACAAATAATTAGAGAAGAAATGAATGCGATTGGCGGCCAAGAAGTTTTTTTGCCGGTCTTAGCGCCTAAAAAAATCTGGGAAGAAACGGATAGATGGAAAACAATGGATCCGCCTTTGTTTAAATTAAAAGATCGTCATCAAAAAGAATTGGCCCTAGGATCAACTCACGAGGAAGTCATCACTGATTTAGCAAGAAAAAGGGTGAAATCCTATAAAGATTTGCCCTTTTATCTTTACCAAATTCAAGATAAATTTAGAAATGAAATGCGCTCATCGGGAGGGCTGCTTAGGGTGAGGGAGTTTATTATGAAAGATCTTTATAGTTTTCATGTTTCCGAAAATGATTTAAAAAAATATTATGAGAAAGTAAAAGGGGCTTATATGAAGATTTTTCAACGATGCGGGTTAAAAGTTGTTCCAATTGAAGCAGAAAGCGGAGCAATCGGCGGAACCCTATCTCATGAATTTGCCTTGATTGCTAAAAGTGGTGAGGATAAAATTTTAGCTTGTTCTAAATGTGATTATGGCGCTAATGTAAATAAACATGGCAGAATTAAAATTTGTCCGAATTGTAAAGCTAAACTGGTTTTTAGTCATGGCATTGAAAGTGGTCATACTTTTAACTTAGGGACAAAATATAGTGAGGCAATGGGCGCTTATTTTACTGACAAAGATGGAAGAAAAAAACCAATTGTTATGGGCTGTTATGGAATTGGTTTGGGAAGATTAATGGCAGCAATAGTAGAGGTTTATCATGACAAGAATGGCATTATTTGGCCAAAACAAGTTGCTCCTTTTGATATTCACTTAATTCAAATAGGGGATAATAAAAAAATAGAAGAAACAGGAAAAAAGGCATATAATGCTTTACAAAAAAAACAAATTGAAGTATTATATGATAATAGGGAAGAATCAGCAGGAGTTAAATTTGCTGATGCTGATTTGATAGGAATTCCTTTAAGAATTGTAGTTAGCGAGAAAACTTTAAAAAACGAAAGCGTAGAATTCAAAAAGAGGAATGAAAGAAAAGTTAAATTAATTAAAATTAAGGATATTTCGAAATATGTTTAAAAAGATTTTTGGAAAATTATCAAAAGATATAGGCATTGATTTGGGAACAGCAACAACCCTTGTTTATGTAAAGGGGCGGGGGATTATTATTAATGAACCTTCGGTAGTTGCTGTTAATCAAAAAACCGGGCAAATTTTAGCTATTGGGAATGAAGCAAAAAAGATGATCGGCAGGACTCCGGCACATATTTCTGCTACCAGGCCTTTAGTTGAAGGGGTGATTTCAGATTTCGAAGTCACCGAACAAATGCTTCGTTATTTCATTAATAAAGTCCATAAAGGAAGTTTTAATATTTTGCCGCGTCCACGCGTAGTAATAGGAATTCCATCAGGAATTACTGAAGTAGAAAAAAAGGCTGTTCAAGATGCAGCCATGAATGCTGGAGCAAGGGAAGTTTATTTAGTTGAAGAAGCAATGGCAGCAGCTATTGGAGCAAGGCTTCCTGTTCAGGAAGCCTTGGGGAATATGGTAATTGACGTTGGCGGTGGGACCGCTGATATTGCAGTTATATCCTTGGGAGGAATTGTAGCCAGTAAAACCTTAAGAATTGCTGGAGATAAATTAAACGAAGACATAATAAATTTCGCTCGCGATGAATTTAAAATGATTTTAGGAGAAAAAACAGCTGAAGATATAAAAATTGCAGTGGGTTCAACTTGTGAATTAAAAGAGCCCTTAGAAACTCCAATGAGAGGTCGCGATTTAATTACAGGTCTTCCTAAGGAAATAATAGTTAATGACAGTCAAATTAGAAAAGCTCTGTCTCGGTCAGTTAAATTGATTATTGAGGCAGTTAAAGAAACAATAGAAAATACCCCTCCGGAGTTAGTGGCTGATATTATGAGCAGGGGAATAATAATGGTTGGCGGAGGAGGCTTGCTCAGAGGACTCGATAAATTATTAAAAGAAGAGACAAAGATGCCAATAAAAGTAGAGGAAGATCCATTAACAGCAGTTGCGCGGGGTACGGGCATTATATTAGAAGATGTCGAAAAGCTAAAAGAAATACTGGTGCCATTGGATTATGGAGAAGTACCTAAGTAACAATTAACAATTAACAGTTAACAATTAATAAAAAATGAATAGAGTTTCTAAAACCAAATCTTTCTTATTAGCTCTTGTTATCATCATGGGGCTTATTTTTTTTAATCTTCCCAGCATGTCCAGTAAAATAAAAAACTTTTTTTATTCAATTTCTAGTCCTGTTCAAACAAATCTTAATCAATTCATCAAACAAATTGAAAACAGCTGGAAGTTTTTAAACTCCTTAAAAGGTATTTCTGAAGAGAATATTCGCTTGGAAGAAAAAATTAAGGAATTAATGGCTCAAAATACTAAACTTGGAGAATTTGAAAAAGAGAATGAGTTTTTACGTTCATACCTTGATTTGCCTGCTTTTCAAAGATATCAAATTGATTTAGCAAATGTTATAAGCCGGAATTTTCAGGGTCTGGAAAAATATATTTTAATAGACAAGGGAAGATCAATTGGTATTGAAAAAAATATGCCGGTGGTTGCTTTTGAGAATATTTTGATAGGAAGAACTGCTGAGGTTTTTGATGATTTTTCTAAAGTTCTTTTAATTATTAGCACAAACAGTAAAATTCCCGCCTTAATTCAAGAATCCAGGACAGAGGGATTAATAGAGGGAGTAGAAGAAAACATTCTTTTTATGAATTTAGTTCCTAAAGACATAGAGGTACGAGGGGGACAAATCGTTATTACTTCTGGCATTGACCTTGTTTTTCCAAAAGGGCTTTTAATCGGCAAAATCTCGGCAGTAGAATCTTTAGAAAATGAAATGTTTCAGAAAATTACAGTTAGGCCAGCTATAGATATAGAAAAGCTGGAAAGAGTGTTTGTTATAAAAAATTACTAATTATTCTAATTAGTCATTATGAAAGTACTATTATCTATAATAATCATCTTTTTATTAGTTATCCTTCAATCCTCCCTCTATCCTTTTTTAGAGATTTACCATGCTTTTCCTAATTTGATATTGGTTTTGGTTTTGATTTTGAGTATTCTAAAAGGATGTAAAAAAAGTTTAGTTTGGATAATTTTTGGAGGATTTCTTTTAGATGTTCATTCCTTTGATAATCTTATTGGAACTTCGATTTTGGGCTTATTTTTAGTCAGCTATTTGGCTTATTTTTTTAGTCAAAATATTCTTAAAAAGACCAGTATTTTTTCAATAATAATAATCGGAATTGGCGGAACCTTAATTTATAGACTTATTCTAATTCTGGTTTTACTAATCGCTGGAATTAGTTTTCAATTCAGTTTTATTCAACTAATTTCCCAGGTAATTTATAACACAGCTGTCCTAATCCCGTTGTTTTATTTGATAAAAAGATTTAAAAATGTTCAAACCTAAAACTGAAAAAATTGAAAAATTAGCTAAAGAGCACCTAAAAGTAATTAAGGAATTAGAATCTATTTTTGATGGCAAGACAAATGTTTATATTGATTTTGCCAATATTTTGGGCTGGCAAGATAAGTTAAAATGGCATATTGATTTAAAGAGATTGAAACAGTTTTTAGATTCTTTTGATAATATTAATAGTGTTAAATTTTATTACGGAACCTTAGCTGGAGATCCTTTTTCTAGAAATATTACGAAAGATGTTAAGAAATATAAATACGACTTTAAAACCAAGCCAGTGAAAATAATGAAATTATCAATAGATGTTTCTAGTATCGCAAAAAACTCCCCAATATTATTGGAGGATTTCATTCGTAAACCATTGTTATCAAAATTTAATCTTGAAACTATAGAATATTTAAATGAGAAACTTAAAGAATTAAACGATAAAGGAATAAAATATATAGAGGATAAAAAATGTAATTTTGATGTAGAAATAGGAAGAGATATGCTTATCGATTATAAAAATGATATAGAGAGTTTTATTTTATGGAGTGGCGATAGCGATTTCGCTAATCCAGTAAGGCAACTATTAAAAGATAAAAAGAATGTTGTAATTTTCGCTACAGCAAGACGAGTTTCTAGTGAGTTAGCTGAAACAAAAGCAAGAATTTTTGATATTAAAAAAATTAGAGAGTTTATTTGTTGGTCTAAAGAAAGCCAAAAGGACTCCCGAAAGAGCCCTTAAGCTTTAGAATTATGGTCATTTCTGACCATCTTCATTATATATCAGAAATGAATATTTTGTCAATAGCTAGCTGTGGATAATTCAAAAAGGTTAAAAATTAGCTTAAAAAAATAGGAAAAGACCGTATGGTTTGCCAGGGACGGTCTTTGAAATATACGTTCAGATTGGTTAGTATGTTCGACAATCCCGATGGTCGTTGCTAAAAGGTCCCACTTTTTTCATTCGCGGGCAATCAGGTTCATGACCATCGCCATAAAACGCGTCGCATGACCTGCAATAGTTTTGTGTAATTGTCATGCCGCAGTCAGAACATTTACGAGAGGGTATATTCCTTAATCTTTCTAATTCCTCCGAATTAAGTAATGGCATAGTATCCATTCTCCTTTTTAGATTTTATGTACAAGGATTATGTTTATATTTTAGCATGCACATGAAAAAAAGTCAACCCCTCGACCTGCCTGCCGGCGAGGCGGGCAAGCTCGGGGCAAGGAAATTTGGAAAATATAAAGTTAAACGGCTTTCTCGGGAATCTATTGAAGCTGAAGAGATTTTTTTAGATTCTAAAAGATTAAACGAATCAGCAGATGCTGAACGAGAAAAATTCGAGGCTCCTATTAGAAAAAAGGGGGTTTATTTTCTTTATTTTTTAATTATTATTTTTCTTTTGGTTTTATTTACCAGAGCAGTTGATTTGCAGGTCATAAAAGGGGAGTATTGGTTAGGCTTGGCCGAAGAAAACCGAATTCGTTCTTACCCAATAAAAGCTCTGCGAGGGATTATTTATGATCATGATGGCAATCCGCTTGTTTCTAATGAACCAAAATTTGATTTAACAATTGTCCCGACTGACTTACTTAAACAAAAAGAGAATTTAAATGAAGTTATAAACGATTTAGCCAAAATTATAGAAGAATCAAAAGAAAATATTGAAACTCTGATTGAAAAAAATGCTAATCTCTCTATTCCCATCACCATAAAAAAAGATATTTCCAGAGAAACGGCTTTAATTTTAAAAAGTAGGTTTTCTGAGAATCCAGCAGTATTAGTAGAAATTAACAGTCAAAGAAATTATATTGATGGCTCATACTTCTCTCATATTTTGGGCTATTTGGGAAAAATTAGCCCAGAAGAACATCATAAACATTCTGATTATCTTATGGACGATTATATAGGAAAAACTGGCTTAGAGCTGTATTACGAGGATATTCTTCGAGGCTATTACGGCGAAAGATTAGTAGAAGTTGACTCCCGAGGAGAAATTAAAAATATTTTTGCCCGTAAAGAATCTCAGCTCGGGAAAGATATATTTCTTTCCATTGATAACGACTTGCAAAAAAAATTACACGACGAGATAAAGCAAATGCTTTCGGGACTGAAAACCAATAGAGCAACAGGAATAGCTTTAAATCCTAATACTGGCGAAATTCTGGCTTTAGTTAGTTTTCCTAATTTTGACAATAACAAATTTATTCAAGGACTTACAGAAAAAGAATTTGAAAAAATCAAACAAAATCCCTCCAAACCTTTTTTTAACAGAGCAATCGCTGGGGCTTATCCGCCGGGTTCAACTATTAAACCTTTGTTGGGTATGGCAGCCCTTAAAGAGGGCATTGTAACCCCTTATCAAACAATTAATTGCACCGGCAGCATAACTATTTACCATAAATATTATCCAAACATTTTTTCTGTTTATAACGACTGGAAGGTTCACGGTGCGACCGCTTTAATAAAAGCAATTGCTGAATCCTGTAATGTTTATTTTTATACCATAGGTGGCGGCTATGGCAATATAGAAGGATTAGGCATTGAAAAAATTAATCAATATTTAGAACAATTTGGCTTGGGAAAAATTTTAGGGATTGATTTGCCCGAAGAAGCAGAAGGACTAATTCCTAATGAAGATTGGAAGCGTGAAAATAAAGGCGAAGATTGGTACCTTGGGGATACTTACAATGTTTCAATTGGCCAGGGCGATTTAATGGCCACCCCTCTTCAAGTGGCTTTAGCCACTGCTGTTATTGCTAATGAGGGCACTTTATTTAAACCTCGAATAGTTAATAAAATTGGCGATGAATCTGTTTCTTCTCAAATAATAAAGGAAAATATTATAGATAATCGGGATATTTTTAAAATAGTCAAAAAAGGAATGCGAGAAGCAGTGATTTCTGGATCAGCAAGATATCTTTATGATTTACCAATCAGGGTAGCTGGAAAAACCGGAACAGCCCAAGCGCCACCCGGAACGCCTCATGGTTGGTTTACTGGCTTTGCTCCATACGAAGAGCTCTATGAGCCGGGCGCTCCGAGCCATAGGCCAAATATTGTTTTGACAATCTTAGTAGAAAACGGGGGAGAGGGAAGCGCAGTAGCTGTTCCTATTGCTAAAGAGGTTTTGAAATGGTATTTTTCTAAATAAGTCGCTTCCAGAGACATTAAATTGCGAAACGTTCGGCATCCCAGCGAGATGCCTCACTCTGTCCTCGCTTC
>CAYRSI010000036.1:3528-7686 GCA_964426965.1 uncultured Candidatus Saccharibacteria bacterium | reverse complement strand
ACGTCGAGTTTTTTATTTAAAACAACGAAAAATTACTTTGTAATTTTTTGGCGTTAGAAAACCTTGTTTTCTTTTGCTTCTTTTCTTTTAGGTAAAGAAAATGAAGTGCCAAAAAATTACTCTAAAATTTTAAAGGTTTTTTAATCTCTGGCTAAAAATTCCTCAACCGGCCATGAAACCGTAACCTAGAATTTTTAGCGCAGTCATGATTAGAGTTGCGCACTCTATTAACAGTTTTAGTTTATTATGCTACAATAAAGAAGTCAACCTTTGCCCTGTGGACTACCTGTGTATAACTTATGAATGAATTTTTCAAAAAGGTGCTTCCTAGTGATGTTATCGCTCTGGTTGTCATCGTTTTTGGTTTTTACTTATTATCTAAAGGTGTGGACAAAGTCGTTAGTGGCGCCGTCATTGCCGTCGTTACATATTACTTTGTCAGCGCAAAAAATCGTGCTAACTCAAAAAATAGTCAATCTGTCAAACGCAATGGCGGAGTATGAGGGCTGGGCTCCAATTGCTCATCCGTCCGCCAAAGGCGGGGGTCCAACTATTTCTTATCGTAACCATAATCCCGGTAATCTGCGTTATTCTATTTTTCAGTTGGGGACTCGTGGTGGATTTGCTGTATTCTATAATGACGATACTGGCATGTTTGCTATGCGGTGGGATTTGATTTACAAATGCCGCGGCAAATCTAGACATATAAATGCCGAAACTGCTACGCTTAGAGAATTGATAAGAGTTTGGTCTGCCGCTAAAGGCAAGTCATTAGACAATTACGTAAATTTTGTATGTAAAAGAACTGGATTATCTTCCGAAATGAATATTAGGGAGTTAATAAAGTAGTTTTTTTTCAAGTCGACGTACAAAAAAATATTAACTAGCTAGTTAAAATTTTTTAAATTTATGGCAAAAGATACTAAAGTTAAAGACGAGGAAGTCAAAAAGGATTCTCCCGAAAAGGAGGAACCTAAAGCTCCTGAAAAGGAAGATATTGAAGAACCCGAAAAAGACGTTCCTGCCAAATTGGAGGAATCACCAAAAAGAATGACACCGCTTCAAAAAAGGAAGTGGCGCAGAGATCACAGAAAAGAGAAAGAACGAGAACGCGACGCCGAAGCCGCCGCAGAGTAAATCAAAAAATCCCCGCATAGCGCGGGGATTTTTCTAATTTGTTACAAAGAAAACAAATTCTATGCTGTCGCTGTGAAGTCTTCTGCCATGCTTTCAAAATTAGCCCTTGTCCAATTCGCAACTGCAATGCTATAAGGATTCCCTGTAGCAATTACAGCGTGAGAGAATCTAGCAAGCAGATAAAGCCCTAAGGCCTTATCGTAAGGATCAACTGCGGCGTAATCTAAATCAAATTCAAGGATATTCAAACTGTCAGCAACTGACTGAATACTGGTATAGAGCGCGTGTCCTGTAAGACAGGCTAATTGCGCAGAATAGTTAGTAGCATTTTGAAGATAATTGTCAAGAATATACTTAACAATATATGACTGCTTTGTTTGCCCGCCAGGAATAACCTCAAGGGCGATTAATAGATCGTGAAAATCACTATCAGCTACAATTTTACCTACTGTTCTACCAGTTCCGCCCATAATGATTCTTCGGTCACCTTGATCCGAAGCTTCAGGATTGGCGGGTTTTAACCATTGACGAACCACGTTTCGTCCTTTCCATGTGAAAAAGACGATACAATCTGCTAATTTACCACTAGCAGAAAATGATTGTAACGGTCCAGAAACTTTTGCCATTGTGTTCTACTATGCAATAGTTAATTCTTTTTAACCTAGTACCCCAACGACGTTTTAGTGAGAATTGAGGTACTCTTTCATGAAAACATTTTGACCGGGGAGTCCTAACTTACTCCCCTTTTTATTATACACTTCTTTTTGTTCTGTTGTCAAATTTCCCCACGCTATCATGCCAGCAGAAAATTTATTTCTCATGGTCATTTGATCTACCGACTTAGGATCGCTGGGAATATAGAAATCCTGCCTGATAAAAAATACATCGCCATTTTCTATTCTTTTTTGATAAATGCCCCAGCGTTTATCATCGCTTCCAAATAACGTTATTCCGAATGTCGCAAATCCGAATTCGTTATAATCCCATTCTATTTCCTCCATTCCGTAATGCCCTTGTCCGTAAATTTTTTGTCCGTATTCCCAAGCTAATCCGAATTTCCCCCGGGCTCCGAAATCCGAAAATCTTTCTTTTGAGTTTACTCTAGCCATATTAGTAAAAGAAAGGATTGAAGTATTCTTTGAATTTTCTGGCGGTTTCCTCGTCCCTGATAATCACAGAGGCCTCGTAATTGATATTGAAAGCGTTTTTCGTGTAGTTATGACTGCCGATTATCGTAATTTCATTATCAATTATCATTAATTTTACATGCAGACTTTTGCTTGATTGTAGTCTTTTTACCTGTATTCCAGCCCGCCTTAAAATTTCAGCGATCAAGCGTTTGTGAACACAAACTCTTACTTCAACTCCTTTGTTATTTGCTCGTATAATTGCGTTATTAAAGAGTTGAATTTTTTCCCCGATCTCATTCGGATACCATAGCCAGTCATACACTATGACAGCGATTGATTTTTTAGCCCTTTCAATTAAAGGGATCACCTTTTGCGGGAATTCCCGACTAATTGCTATTTCTATTTTTGGTTTTTCCATAAAATTTTAAGTGTCTTGAGTTATTGCCATGTGCCGCAAGTATATTTTTTTATTAGCGGCGGCTTGGTTCGTTATTTCAAATAAAGCCCATACCAAATCTTCATCTCCCTCTGCGTTGTCTTCTGGTAAATCATCTGTATGTGTTGCTACTAAAACGTCGTCCAAATAAAACTCTATTTTGCTTCCGCTTGTGTAGATTGCTTTCATTCTGTATTGAGTATATGCTCCCGGAATATCCGCTATTTTTGTCGCAGTTACGACTGCGTCTTTTTTGTGATAAGCAAAGAGTTCGTCGTCAACTTGTTTAAATCCAAAGGCGGCAAAATCATTTCCTCCCGCTACGAAATAAGCTATTCTGTCTGCTCCTCCGAATGTATACGCTGAACATATAAAGCGAGGATTTTTAGTGTATTTTACAGCCCAGCCTTCCGAAAATGCTAGAGCATAAAGTTGTCCCCTAGAGCCATTATCACCGCCGGTTTCTAATTCTGTTGATCCAATATAGAGGTCAACACCGCCAGTCCCGGCATGATTTTCCGTCCAACCGTCAAGAGTAGTAAAGGCGAAGTCAAGAACAAATCTATCCCATTTAAAAGAGTGAATATTTATATTGCTGTCTTTTACTTTATCTTCAACCACTGATTCAGCCGGGTGATCTACAACTTCCTGCGTCTTATGGGTATTTAAAGATTTTCCCGCTCCGATATGTGCGTTAGCGTCGTCATTGTGCGCGGTAATTAGGCGAGTAATTGCCGCCTCAATTTTTTCGTCATCATCCAACGCTTTATCCAATTGTCCCCACACCGGCTCAGCCATTGATTATTATTTTAATTTTTTACCAGCTCTTTTTTAAATTTTTCTTGGACAAACAATTAAAGCGTCAATTCTTCCGTCGCTATCGTTATTAGCATACGCCTCTAAAGCGATCGCGTAGGCCATATCGCCAGCCGCCGCTTTCATAGAAACTCCAAATTGTGTATACGTCCCTAAAAAATCCCCTATCGCAATATCAGCGACTCCGTTGACGCTTAATAGAGTTGTTAATCCTAAAACCTTAATTCCTCCATAGGCGCCGTCAAGTATTTCGTCTGCTACTATTCCTAATACCTTATCGTTTCCCTGTACCTCCGTTAAATCAACCTCATTTCCAGCCGCCACGCTTTTTAATATCACTACTGTGCCCTCGCCCAAATCAAATCCAAAAGTATTTTTATAGTTCAATATCCTTTGTTCGTGGTAGGGCGTTGATACTTGATTATTAAAGGCGTTAGTACTTTTTCCATTAATAACAATATCAAGCGTTCCGCCTCCTCTACAAATGTTATTACTAATCAAATTAAAATCAGAATTCGCGTTATCCTCCCAGATGTGATATTTAGCTTGTCTTGTGGCGTCCCCTATTAGATTATTCCCAGTTATAACATTGCGTTCGGCAAATCTTACGGCTCCCGAATCCAAATAAATGCTGTAATA
>CAYRSI010000036.1:0-3428 GCA_964426965.1 uncultured Candidatus Saccharibacteria bacterium | reverse complement strand
AATTTCCAGTTATGTTGAAATATCCCTTGCCATTAACTCTAACGCCAGCTACCGCATTATTATTTAAAGAATTCCCGCTAATCGTGTAGTATCTGCTACTATTAGTATACACTCCCCAGTTATCCGAATAAGAAACATTTCCCGTATATGTCCAGAACGTGCTGGATTCAACATAGACTCCGTAGTCGTTCGTTTGAGTTTTACAGCCACTAATCGTTACGTAATAGCTCCACCTTAACCATAGGCCTATAACAGCGTTTCCAACAGAGCCAACGAAAAAACAATCCTTAACTGCTACATTTCGGCCCTGATAGATTTTTAATTGAGCGGTTTGTGTCCCTGCAATCTCTTTTGTCCCTGTTAAATAACAATTTTTAATTAGCACATACTCTATTTTGTTAGCGCTTATTCCGTTAATATAAATGGGGTGTGAAACAAAGCCCGCGTCTTGATTAGCTCCGTTTCCGTCAACGTAAAGATTTTTGACTTGTATTCTTAAATAAGGCGTTCCTCCCCCGTCCCCTACTCCAATGACCCTGTCTAGATTACTCCCGTCAGCGGCTTTTATTTTTGTCCCGAAACCCTGTCCCTCTAAAACAACATCATTTCTAAGAATAGTTATAATTCCTCCTACTTCGTAATTTCCCTCCAACAAAATCACTCGCCCGCCTGCGGCTGGTAGATCAGTAAGGGCTTGATTTATTTGTACTTCGTCGTCTGTTCCGTCGCAAATATAATCTGCCCGATTTACTTCTTCAGAATCAACCGCCGCCACAATTAAAGTTGCTCCAACTTTCGCTCCTTTTTCAAGAGCTGTTTCGACGTCGGGCCAATTTCCTTTGGCGTTAGCTCCTAATTCTGTTTCTATCGCCACTACTTCGTCGTCTAATTTAGTTATGTCCTCCACGTAACCAATGGTCTTTTTAGCGGCGTCGTAGACAACGCCAGCTTTATTTTCTTTTGCTCTGGGGGCGTAAATGCCCCCCGGATATGTCGCCATAAAAATTATTTTTAAATTAATTAATTAATTCCCTTTCGCAATTCCACTGAACTTTGTAAATGTTATTTTAGGAGCAAATTTTTTCTTTAAGTAGCTTTTCCTAGTTTATCTTTTATGAAATGAAAATGAACGTTGATAGTTCTCGCGTCCTCGTCGAGCGTATCGGCTCCGTCAGCCGCTTTCCTAAAGAGTCGAAATGCTAGTATGTCATCAGCTTCTAAATTTGATCCTAAAATCTTGCTTGTAAAAGCAGTTCTAACTAATTGTCCTGCCGCGTGATTCCCAGCGCTTGTTTTCGTTATCGTCGTTCCTGCTCCAACAACTACTTCCCCCGCCTTAATTGCCTTGTATTCTATACCCCACACAACAACCCCAGCGTCAACACCGTCGTGCAACCAGTCGATTGCTATCTCAACATCAGTTCCCTCAGCCCACCTAAAAGGCACGTGTTCTTGTCCGTAGGCGTTTTGTTCTGTGCCTTTGTCAAAATCTAGAGTGTAAAATAATCCCTCAAAGCTTTCCCCGGGGAAGTTTGCCGCAGGCATTTTAAATCGTTTTGCGTCAAGTATTACGTGTCTTATTACTCTCGCTGTCCCGAATAAAAGGATCTTCCCGTCATCTTTAATCCCGACATAATTTCCTCCGTCGTAATCGCCAATAACTCGTTTGTAGCCCGCAGGCGGATATCCTAATTCGTTTTCTATCGCTATGATTTCGTTGTCGCTATTCTCAAAATCCTCTTTAAAAAGAGTAGTTTTTTTATTCTCGTCATAAACTACTCCCGACTTATTTGCTCTCGGTCTTGGAACGTAAACACTATCTGGATATTTTGCCGCCATAATTTTTTAGATCTCGTTAAAATTTATCCTAATGGTATCTTGCCGTATTCAAAATAGCCGTAAATTCTCACTCCGTAAATAGCGCCTCCGAGATACCCCTCTGGATCATTAAATGCGTATTTATAGAACAGATTCCAGCCAGATATTTGTAATCTTTTTGCTTCAGCCGAATTGTTCCAGTATGCCTTTTGATCTGTAGTTTTGTTTTGCCACACTCCTACGGCTTCAGCATACAAATCTCTTTTTTCTTTCTGACTAGCTGATCGAGTAAAAGGATTTTGCCCTCCTGGTTTATTATACCGCGTAACAAAAGCTTTGCCATTCTTCATCTTAAAAATCAATGTCTTAGCTAATTGTTTTGAAGCGCTAAACGAACATAGAGGCCCTTTTAATCTAGCCATGTTTCTAGTAATTTTATATTTACAAAATTAATTTCCGATCCATTAACTCGATTCTTTTTTTGTTTAATTTTTTTCTAACCCCGTCTTTGTCAATTTCAATTGCTCTTTCCCATGCGACTTTTGCTTCGTTGTATTTTTTTTGTAGAATGAAGCAAGTACCAATTTTTTCCCACGTGTCCGCGTCGTCCCTTTCTCTCGGCATAAACCGAAAATCGCCAGTATTTATTTTAAAGCTATCAGTTAACCACAATATTGCTTTTTCCCATTGTTCAAAGTTCATATAAGTTAACCCTCGTTCCTTTGATATTTCCCAACGATTCGGGATTTCTATGTCTGCTTTCCTTAAAAAGTTTAAAGCTAAGAGGTGTTTTCCCAAACAATTTGCCGCAATAGAGGATTCGAGGCAAGCAAGCCAGCGTTCGCCTTTTGGTCCTTTTTTCTTTAGATATTTCTTGTACCACTTAATAGTTTTTTTAAACTTTCTTTGTGAGATAAAAAACCTTGCTAAATACCAAAGTGCCCTGATATTTCCCTTGTTCTTTTTTATTTCCTTTCTTAAGAGGCGCGGCATCATTTCATCTCGTTGTTTTTTGCGTTTCATTAGTGACTTTTTGCTTTGCCCTTTTTTCCTCTCATGTTTTACAACAAACCCCTTAAACTTTTTATTAGTTTTAGTTCTCATTGCGTTGTGAATAGCATGATACCACTTTAAATGACTTCTATAAATTCGGTTAGTAGTATGCTTATCCCCTGCGTCCATTTCTACCGTTACAAATAATCCCTCGACGTTTAGCTTTAACATCTCGGCTAAATTTCCACGTCTTTTGACATATTCGTGTCCGTCCAGAGCTAAACTCCACTTGGTCTTAACGCCCTCTTGCGCTGAATTTCTAATGGCCGAAAAATCGTCTTTCCACTCATGCCTTTTTAATTCGTCGGCATATAGTTTAGCAATTTCTAAAGTATTATCCTCGCTGAAGTAGTCAACTGAAATTACTACGTTGTCAACGAATTCAATGCACGATAAAACAGCCCGTTCTAATCCAAACTCCTCGTTCTTTACTACCATAACCACTGATAACAAATTCTCATTTTTTTTACCTAGATCAACGGTAAGAAGTATTCTGTTCCTGGCTCCGCTCCAATTGTGAACCTTAACCATGCCCAATTTAGAAAATCTTTTTCTTA
>CAYRSI010000035.1:0-7822 GCA_964426965.1 uncultured Candidatus Saccharibacteria bacterium | reverse complement strand
GTTCATCAGGCACCTGAACAATTCCTACATTGGGGTTAATTGTGCAAAAAGGATAATTTGAAATGTCCACCTCTTGTTGGGTAAGGGCTTTGAAAAGAGTAGATTTTCCTACGTTAGGTAATCCGATTATACCAACAGAAAAACTCATATATTATTAGTATAATTGGATAAGTTAGAATAATCAAGTTGTGTGATTCTCAAGATATTTGGTATAATGCAAATATGGAAATCAATAAGTTAATGTTTAGAAATTACGACGTGCGGGGAAGAGTGAATAATCGGGAATTGAACGAAAAAACCATGGAACTTATTGGCAAGGGTTTTGGCACTTATTTATTTCGAAGAGGGATTCAAGATATGATTGTTGGATACGATTTCCGTTCATATTCTCAAAAACTTAAAGATGCATTAGTTAGAGGCCTTGTTTCAACCGGTATTTCTATTATAGATATTGGTATGGTTTTAACGCCAATGCTTTATTATGCTCAATATCATTTTAGGGCAAAGGGCGGAGCAATGATAACGGCCAGCCATAATCCTAATGGCTGGAGCGGGGTTAAATTAGCTCATGGACTTTCTAAAACCTTAGCCGGGGATGAAATTCAGGAAGTTTATCGAATTATTAAAAGAGGAGATTTTAGGATAGGACAGGGCTTAATTAGAAAAAGACCAATCAAAGATGTTTATATTGAAGCAGTAGTAAGAAGGGTTAGTATAAAAAAATCATTTAAAGTAGTGGTAGAGTGCGGCAATGGAACAGCTGGCGCTTTTGTTCCTGATATTTTGAGAAAAGCCGGCTGCGAGGTTGTAGAACTTTTTTGTGAGCTTGATTGGACATTTCCTCACCATACCCCGGATCCTGAATCAAAAAAAACAAAAGAAATTCTTTCGGTTGAAGTTAAGAAAGTAAAAGCAGATTTAGGAATTTCTTATGATGGGGATGGTGATAGATTAGGGGTTGTTGATGAAAAAGGAAATAATATTTGGAGTGACAGATTGTTAATTTTATTAGCCCGGCAGGCTTTAGAAAGAGTCCCGGGTTCAAAAATAGTTTTTGATGTAAAGTGCACCCAAGCATTGGCTGAAGATATAGAAAAACATGGTGGGATTCCAATAATGTGGAGAACCGGTCATTCTTATGCAAAAAGAAAGCTTCATGAAGAAGGGGCTATTTTAGCCGGTGAAAGAAGTGGTCATTTCTTCTTGGCTAACAATTGGTATGGATTCGATGATGCTGTTTTTGCTTCTTTGAGATTAATTGAATATTTATCAGAACAGGATAAATCTTTGTCAGAGATATTGAAGACCACTCCCTTTTATGATTATGTAATTTCGCCAACGATTTATGTTTCTTGCCCGGATGACAAGAAATTTCAAGTTGTTAAGCTGCTTGTTGAAGAATTTAAAAAGGAGTACGGCAAGAAAAATGTAATAGATATTGACGGTGCCCGAGTTAATTTTAAAGATGGCTGGGGATTAGTCAGGGCTTCTTCTACTGAGCCTGCTCTAACTATACTTTTTGAAGCTAAAAATCAGGAAAAATTAGAAGAAATAAAAAAGATTCTAAAAAAGAAATTAAATAAATATCCTGAAATAGGGAAAAAGTGGAAAAACGAGTAGTAATCGCCGATACACGCAGATTAAATGCGCTTTGCGCAATACGCAGATATAACGCGGATAATCTCTGCGTGAGTCAGCGTATTCGAGCGATAGCGAGATGAGATCTGCGCAAATCAGCGATATTGCAAAGCAATATGATTGGAGTATTTGATTCAGGTTTTGGGGGTTTAACTATATTTAAAGAGTTGGTTAAGCAACTCCCGCAATATGATTATATTTATTTAGGAGATAGTGCCAGAGCTCCTTATGGCGGCAGGTCGCAAGACCTTATTTTTAGATGGACTCAACAAGCAGTGGGTTATCTTTTTAAGCAGGGTTGTGAATTAATTATTTTGGCTTGTAATACTGCTTCAGCCAAGGCCCTAAGGAGAATTCAGCAGGAGTGGCTGCCATTAAATTACCCAGAGCGAAGAGTGTTGGGCGTTATTCATCCGACAGTGGAAGAGGCAGTAACGTTGACTAAGAACGATAAAATTGGAGTAATTGGCACCGAAGGAACTGTTTTTTCAGAGGTATTTATTAAGGAAATTAAAAAATTAAATTCAAATATTGAAGTTTTTCAGCAAGCTTGTCCTTTACTTGTTCCAATAATTGAAGCAGGAGAACATGGTTGGGAGGGAGTGGATTTAATTTTAAAAAAATATTTAACGCCTTTAATTAAGAAAAATATAGATACTTTAATTTTGGGCTGTACCCATTATCCGATTATTAAAGAGGAGATTCGTAAAATAACCCTAGTCCGACCCGCGAACGGGTCTAGGACCGGACAAATCCAGTTAATTTCTCAAGAAGAGATTATTGGTTCCAAATTAGCAGATTATTTAGAACGCCATCCCGAAATAGAAAAAAAGATTAGTAGAAGAGGCAAAAGAATTTTCCTCACCACCGATCTAACCGACAGATTTCAAAAACTAGGCAGCCAATTCTTCGGCCAAAACATCTTTCCAAAAGTTATTCAGTTAGAAAAATTCCGGGATTAATTCCAGCACTAATGCAGATATTCTAAATTGTTCAAAGAACAATAACAAAAACCCGGGCCAAAAACCCGAGTTTTTTAATTTGGTTTATTTTATTAGAATAATTTTAACTGATTTCTATACCTAATTTTTCTTTTATAATTTCCTTAATTTTATTAATTTCGTATTTCATTATTTTAAATTCTTGTTCCTGTTTTGTATAGAGATTTACAAATTTATCAATAAGAGTTATTAGTTTATCTATTTTCTTGTTTATTCTTTCTTCAAATTTTTCTAGTCTAATATCAATTCCGTTCATTCTTTTATCAAGGATTTCTATTTTTTTATCAAGAACATTGATTTTTCCATCAACAGCATTAAGAATAACCACTGTTTGCTGGTTCAATAATTTTTCTATGTCTTGTAGATTTATATTTTGAGTTTTGGTTTTATCCCCACTCATATTTTAATTATATCTTGCAAAGGAATTGATTGTCAAATCTTATATCAATCCCATCTTTTTTTTAACTTCCGTTATTGTCTTTTGAACAATCTTTTTGGCTTTCTTTTGACCCTCGGCTAAAATCTTTTTTACAAGCTGAGGGTTTTTTTCTAATTTCCTTCTTTTTTCTTGAAATGATTTTAATCCTTTAATAACAACTTCGGCTAGGCCTTTTTTAAACCCTGCATAACCTTTATCTTTATACTTCTTTTCTAATTCTTTAATTGATTTATTGGAAAACAAATGATAAATGGTTAAAAGATTAGAAATTGCTGGTTTATTCTTTAAATCGTATTTTATTTCCTTGCCCGAGTCAGTTACGGCTCGTTTTATTTTATCTTTAATCACAGCCGGCGAATCAGAAAGAGCAATTCCCTCGTCACCAGTTTTACTCATCTTTTTTAAAGGGTTTGTTAAAGACATTATCCTGGCGCCGAATTTAGATAATTGAACTTTTGGCAATGGAAAGGTGTTGCCAAATTTATTATTAAATTTTCTAGCAATAGTTCGCGCTAATTCTACGTGTTGCCTCTGGTCTTCGCCAACCGGCACAATATTAGTTTTATATAAAAGAATATCAGCAGCCATTAGCACGGGATAGGCAAAAAGTCCGGCATTAATATTTTGTTTGTGTTGTTTTGATTTATCTTTGAATTGAGTCATTCGTTCCAGTTCGCCAATTGGGGTAATTGTTTCTAGTAGCCAAGCCAGTTCAGCGTGTTCTTTGACTTGGGACTGGACAAAAATTAAGCATTTTTTTGGGTTAAGTCCGGCTGCCAAATAATCCATTGCTGCTTCCAGAATATTTTTTTGCATTTGTTTTGGCTCGTAATCCACGGTAATAGCATGTAGGTCAACAATAGGAAAAATACACTCGTTTTTCTTTTGTAATTCGAGCCATTGCTTAATCGCTCCTAAATAATTCCCAACATGTAATGTTCCGGTAGGTTGTATGCCACTAAGTATTCGCATAATTTTATCCTATTTTACTTCCATTTGGGACTTTTTTATCTGGGTGGAGTAGAATTGCTTTTCCATTTATATCAACAGCTAATATCATTCCCTGACTTTCAATTCCTTTAATAGTTTTTGGTTCTAAGTTAGTTAAAATAGGTATTTGTTTTCCCAATATATCTTCGGGTTTATATTCATCAGCAATACCCGCAACAAGTATTCGTGTTTCATCGCCTAAATCCACTGTTAATTTTAACAATTTATCTGTTTCAGGAACAGCTTCTGCTTTTAGAATTGTTCCAATTCTAATATCTAATTTATTGAAGTCATCAAAGTTTATCATGGTTTTTTATGGGCGAGGGGAGAGTCGAACTCCCACCCTGCTAAGCAGGACAACGCCCTGAACGTTGCGCGTCTACCAGTTTCGCCACTCGCCCGAATTACTTTAATTTCTTTTTAAACTCTTCAACTGTTTTTACTGGCGAAGGGTCAGTTTCATATTCTAAAGCCAAATAATAAGATGCCCACTGGCTAAGAATATAATTGGAGAATATTTTTATAAGCAAATTTTTGCCTTGGATATCAATGGTATCAGTATTAATCTTTTTTTCTTTGAGTAAATTTTTAGTCACTGTCATTCGTTTCAGAATTCTTGGATGATCTAAGTTTTTGTCTCGCAGCATAATCACATGAAATACTTTCGGAGATTCAATCTCCGATTGTTCAAATCCGACCATTTCGTTGTGGTTGAGTTCGGGAAAATAATTCCAAAAAGCCGGAGATTTTGAGTTTTCATTAAAGTTGATTTTCCAGATTTGAGCCAGTTCTTTATATTTATCTGAAGCATAAATTATTGGGACTCGTCCCCTAAAGGGCCGAGCCCTCGGGCTATAGGCTTTGATTTTTTGAGCCAGCTCTTTTCCTTGTTTTTCCAACGTTTCCGACTGGAGGGTTTTGCTTATTGTTGAAATATCTTTATCTAAATCCTTAATGATATTGGAATTTGACAATACTTTTATAATAGAGGCAAATAGGTAGCCAACAGCAGAGCGGGGCTGAATTTTTTCTGTGGGAAGTTTTACCCAAGGTGTTTTATCTTTTTTACAAAGTTCAGCTAATTTTCCCCCGGTTGCAATTCCAATAATTGATAGATTTCTTTTTTTTGCTTCCTCATAACTTGATATAACTTCTTCGGTATTTCCGGAAAATGAGACAGCAAATACTAAAGCTCTTGGGCTGACTCGGGCAGGCAAATCATAACTGCGATGAATCTTGATTGCTATGGGCCATTCGTAAAATCCTCTTAGCGTTTTTAGAATTGCTGCCGGCAAAGCAGAGCCGCCCATACCGCAAAAAATCAGTTGGTTAAAATCATGGTGAGCTTGTCGAACCATTACATCTTTTGCCATATCCAAGCCAATTGGAAACTGTTTTGGAAAGCTTGAAATAACTTTCCGCATATTGTGTTTATCGATTTTTTTAGAAACACTTGACATAATTTTTATAATATGATAAATTCTTATAGAAGAGTTAAAAAAGGTTGACATGTTTTGCGAAACATGTTATACTCTAAGTAATAGTTGATAGTTGCCTTTATCTCTTTTGTTCTTTTACAATAATTGAGAATCTGGTTTAGGAAAAAGCCGGATGGAATCTATACTGTCAACTTGGAGGACCAAAAATGAAAGTATTTTTGGCATTCATTCTTGCATGGTTTAAAGGTCTTGGTTATTCTCATGCCATTACCGAGTCAAAGGCAGATGCTATGCAGACTGTTTTTGGAGAGCTTGGCAAGGACAACAACGAGAGCATAGAATTAGCCAAAACTTTATTGATTGAAGTGCATGGCTATGACAACCTTGTTCCTGTCCAGATGCAAGCCAGAGCAAACAACATGGCTAGCAAAGCTAACAGGCGCAACAAACAGATCAAGGCCAATGAGGATGACATTGTAACTCTTCAGCTTTGGATTGCCAAAGACAAGAAAGCTGTTGCTGACTTTAATGCCAAGAGAGACGCTGCTCTTACCAAGAAAGAGGCGTGGAGCTAAGCTAACATTTTTTTTAAAAGCATTTAATAAAGGTCCAATCGGAGTCCAGTGATGGACAATAACCAATTGGCCCTTTATTTTTTTATTCGTTTGGTCTTTATGTACCATCCCTCTATACCGGAGAATCTTTTTGAAGGTATTGGAATGTTTTCTATTTCAATACCTTTTATTGTTTTACTAACCGAATATAGATAAAAAGGATTGTAAAGGAAAATCACTGGCACATCTTCAACAACTAATTTTTGAAATTCTTCATATTTTTTAGCCCGAATTTCCGAGTCAAAAGCTTCTCGTGCTTCTTCCAAAAGCTTATCTACGTCTCTATTATCGTAAAGAGCTAGGTTCAGCCCTGGATCTCGTTTTTGGGTTGAGTGCCAAAAAGCAAAAGGATCGGGGTCAGATCCCAAAACTTCGCCGAAGAGCAGCGCTTGATATTCTCGTGGGCGGATATACTCTTGTTGGATTTCGGCTATGCTTAAAATTTTTATTTCTATTTCTGCTCCAATTTTTGACCATTGTTTTTGAAGAATGCCAGCCACTTGTTGAAGTTCCGGCCATTCAGTGGTTATTAAACTTATTTTTAAAGAAGTTGGCTCTTCATCATTTGTAAAAACCTTTTCTCTGATATTGGTTTCTTCATTACGCTGCCAGTCAGCAGCGTCTAAAAGATTATTAGCATGCTCTAATGCCCAGTCGTAAACCTTCACTTCTGAAGTGTGGCCAAAGACTCCCGGGGGAATAGGGGAATTTACTGCTATTCCTTCGCTATTAAGAATTTCATCAATAATTTCTTGCTTATTGGTGGCATAATTCAGAGCTAATCTTACGGTTTTATCCGAAAGGGCTTTGCTTTTGCTCTGATTAAGAAACACAGCAAAATAACGAGGCAGCTTAAGAGGATAAATATTTAATTTTCTTTTATAATTTTTTAATAGAGGTTTATTTTGCGCTGAAATAAATCCAAGCCCTGCTATTTCGTTTTTGTTATAAGCGCCGATTAAGCTTTCTTCATTAACATAAAAACGAAAAGTAATGTTTTTGATGTAGGGCCCGTTAAGATGGTATTTTTCGTTTGCCTGGAGGTAAAGGGCTTTAATTGAACCTTTTCTGTCTTTTTCAAATTTTTTGAATTTATAAGGGCCAGTACCAATTGGTTTAAGATTGGTTTCAGTGAGAAAAAATTCTGGTGGAGATATATTTTCCCAGATATGTTTGGGCAGCATTCCAACGGTGGTATTGTTTAAAAAAGGCGCATAAGCATTTTTTAGCTTAAAACGGACTGTGTAATCATCAATTTTTTCTATTTCAACCCCGCTCCAATTAAATATCACAGGGCTTTTATGGTCAGGGTCTTGAATAGTTTGAATAGTAAAGACCACATCATCAGCGTTGAAGGGATTGCCGTCATGCCAAGTAACATTTTTTCTTAAAAAGAAGTCATAGACTTTACCTTCTTCGCCAATAGTATATCTTTCAGCTAAGTCGGGCATAAGCTCTCCATGAGAATCGTATTTCATAAGTCCGGAAAAAATTAATTCAGAAATATCTTGGTCAGTGTCATAAGTTTGGCAGAGAATTGGGTTGATATACTGGGGACTGCCTATTAATCCTTCTTTATAGCTTCCTCCGTAGCTGGGAATTAGAATTGTATGACTTAGTCGATAGCTAACACCCCAGGTTATTAGAGAAATAATAGCCAATATTAAAAGCCCTAAAATAAAATAGCGCTCTTTTTTAGAT
>CAYRSI010000034.1:0-7921 GCA_964426965.1 uncultured Candidatus Saccharibacteria bacterium | reverse complement strand
TACATTATCCAAATTTCAGTTGGATGCTTTTTAGAGCCAGTTCGCTGCATTACTGCTAAGGTTTCAGGGGCAATACCCTCTTCTTTTCTATCGGGATTTCGCAAAACTCTTTTCAAACGATTTTCTGAAAGACCATAGAACTGCATTTTCTCAATAGAGTGCTTTGTCCAGCTTATTTTATCGGTATTTTGGGGTTTTTTAAATCTCATGTTTTTACTTTAGCATTTTTTTTCTTTTATTAAAAATCAGAAAACGACCCTTTCGGGTCGTTTTCTGTCGTCTATTTTAGTTTACTACTTTTATTAACACTTGACAAGCTTTTTTTCATTGCGCTTCGGCACGACTTTCCTGGAAGTTTATTCTGATGGGATAGGGGTTGGGCTTTTTTTATATGAAAATACGGCCCGATGTACGTCAGGCCGTATTATTATTTGCTTCTCTTTATTTTTTAATTCCCAGCTGCCAAAAAACAAAAGCCCATAAATCAGCATATTGTTCAATAAGCTTGTAAATAGGATTTGCTCCGCTGTGACCAGCTTTCATCTCTACTCTAAGAAGAATGGGATCATCAGATGCATTAGCTGCTTGAAGCCGTGCTGTCATTTTAAAAGCATGCATAGGATGAACTCTGTCATCTTTATCTGCTGTAACCGTAAGAACGGCTGGATATTTCTCCTCATCTTTTACATTTTGATAAGGGCAATAAGCCAAGAGATATTTTAACTGTTTTGGATTTTCAGCGCTGCCGTACTCGGGTATCCAATGGCGACCACCGTGAAACTTATGATATCGAATCATATCAATTACCGGCGCACCTATCACTGCCGCTTTAAACAAATCCGGTCTCTGGGTTAATACTGCCCCAACAAGAAGGCCACCATTACTCCAACCAAATATTGCTAAGCGCTTAGGGTTAGTATAACGTTTTTTTATTAAGTATTCAGCCGCAGCAATAAAATCATCAAATACATTTTGTTTTTTCTCAAACATACCTGCTTTATGCCATTCCTCACCAAACTCTCCACCACCGCGAATATTGGCAAGCACATACACCCCTCCATTTTCAAGAAATGGAACTATGTTTTTTTGGAAAGACGGGGTTATATTTATATTAAATCCGCCATAACCATAAAGCATCACTGGATTTTTTCCATTCAATTTTAACCCTTTTTTATAAACCAGAAACATTGGAATTTTTGTCCCATCCTTTGTAGGATACCAAACCTGGTCAACCTTAAATAAATCAGTATTAATACCTGCATCCATTTTTTTGAATACGCTGCATTTTCCAGTTTCAATGTCAAAACGGTATATAGTATAAGGAAAGAAAAACGAAGAAAATTCAAAGAAAAGTTCTTTTTTCTTTCTGCTTCCAGCCATGGCGTTTATTGAGCCCAAAGTTGGCAATTCTATCTCTGATACAGGTTTTCCATCAAGTTGGTATATTTTTAATACAGAATGAACATTTTCTAGAGTTTCAACAAATAGATTATCACCAATAAGTTCAAATCCCTCTATTGGATATTTGCCTTGTGGAATAATGGTTTTCCATTCATCTAATCCTTTTTTGGTAGCGTCCTTTATTCCTACTGCCATAATCTTCCAAAAAGGTGCTCGATGATTAGTTATTATATAGAGTTTATCTCTATATATGGTCCCTGAGATTAAAACATCATCCATCCCCTCAACAACAGGCAGAAACTCTTTTTTCGTGCTATGAGTATCCTGAATATAAATATCCGACCTATATTTACCGCCCGAGCACACGCTCACGGTTATCAGAACATAGCGGTCATCTTTTGAAATTGTTACATCTGGAATATCTTCTTTTGCTATGTCTTTTCCAAAAATCATTGGGTCATTTATAAAATCTCTGCCAAGCTTATGAAAATACAATTTCCGATGAAACTTTTCTTCTCCTTTTGGCGCATCAAAATCTCTGTGCGTGTACCAAAAACCGCTGTTGTCCGACGCCCAACCAGCTAAATATGGACATACTTCTGCTGGAATAAAATCAGGTAAATTTTTGCCCTTGTCAACGTCTAAAACATAAATGGCTGATTGATCATTTCCTGCTTCAGAAAGAGTATATGCTAATAATTTCCCATCTCGAGAAGGACACCAAGCGCATAGGGTGATAGTTTTGTCCTTACTAAATTTATTCGGGTCAATAAGAACTCTTGGTGAGCCGTGAAGACCTTCTTGAACATAAAGAACAGATAAATCCTCATTTGCTTTTCGCTCCCCAAAGAAATACCGATTACCCCTGGAAACAGGAATTTCAATAGAATCCATTTTAAAAAGCTTATTAAATCGCTTCTTAATAATTTCTCTTTCAGGTATTTTATCCAGAAATAGCCGAGCATAAGCATTCTGCCTTTCTAACCATTCTTGGACTTCTTGATTATCTTTTTCAAGCCAGCGATAAGGATCTGCAATTTTGATACCATGAATAACATCTACCACCTTAACGGTTTTAGTCTTTGGCGGTTTTCTTAAATTCTTCACAATTCCTCCTTTCTAATCTTTAATTCAATTATAAACGAACATTAGAAGTTCTAATTATTCTAACACAAGCTTAAAAAAAAACAACCACCCACTTTTTATAAAGGAATATACTTAATAATGTCCGATCTCGAAATGTTGCGCTTCGGCACGACTTTCCTGAAAGTTTACTCTGATGGGATAGAAGTCTGGCTTTTTTTATTTATATGAAAATACGGTCCGATGTGCGTCGGACCGTATTTATTTTTTTATCTTTTTAATTGAATCTATTTGATTATATTATATCTCTTCAAAAGCGCGTCAATTTTTGGCTCTCGTCCCCTGAATTTCTTGTAGAGTTCTATTGGTTCAACTGTATTTCCACGACTTAGAATATTCTTTCTAAACGACTCCGCGATCTTGGGATTAAATAACCCCCTTTCTTTAAACAATTCAAAAGCATCTGCATCTAAAACCTCGGCCCACATATACGAATAATAGCCCGCATCATACTCCCAGCTGAAAATATGGGAAAACGAACACGAAAAATTAGTCTTTAGTTTTTGGGAAGCTGGTATTTTGGGAAGCACTCGCATTGGCCTCAAAACCTTCTCTTCAAACTTGATGATGTTAGAGATATCAAAAGGATTTGTCGTGTGCCATGCCATATCTAAATAACAAAATTTCAAGTATTTTAAACAAGACCAGCTAATCATAAACTTTTCTGCTTGTTTAACCCTCTTAACCAATTCCAATGGAATTTTTTTTCCTGTTTCAAAATGCGCTGCAAAAATATCAAACGTTTCTTTTTCCATCAGCCAATTTTCCATAATTTGTGAGGGCAACTCTGCAAAATCCCATAAAACATTATAACCTCCAATAGATCTGTAAGTGCAGTCGGAAAGCAAGCAATGCAGGGCGTGTCCAAATTCGTGAAATAAAGTAATGACTTCGTTAAAAGTTAATAAAGACGGTTTTGTGGGAGTTGATTTTGTAAGATTACAGTGTATGCCAACATGGGAACGCCTAACTTTACCATTAAAGTAACCTTGGGCTATATAAACACCAGCCCAGGCTCCGCTCTGTTTTGTTTCTCTGGGATGAAAGTCAGTGTAAAACAATCCAAGATATTTTCCTTTTCTGTCTCTAACAATATAAACTTTCACCTCATTATGATAAATAGGCGCATTGATTTCAGAAAACTTTAATCCATACAACTTTTCTGCTATGCGAAAAACTCCATCAATGACATTTTCCAGCTTAAAATAAGGACGCAATTCTTCTTCATTAAAATCAAATTTTCTTTTCTTAAGCTTTTCTTTATAATACGGCACATCCCAGGGACAAAGAATATCAAGGCCGTCTAATTCTTTGGCAAAATCCTGCAATTCTTTACATTCGTTCTTGGCTTCTGGAAAAACTGATTCGCGCAACTTGTCGAGTAGGCTATAAACATTTTCAATATTCTTAGCCATTCTTTCTTCTAAAACATATTCAGCATGATTATCATAGCCTTTTAATTTTGCTCTCTGGTAACGAAGTTTTATTATATTCTTAATAAGCTCCTGATTATTGAATTTTCCTCCAAAGGCAATGCTTACTCGAGCTCTGTACATTTTTTCACGAAGTTTTCTGTTATCGGCAAATTTCATAAAAGGCAAATAACTTGGAGCATGTAAGGTAAATACATGGACGTTGTCTTTAAAGCCTTCTTCTTTGGCCAAAGCTGCAGCTGATTCTATAACAATGGGAGGTAATCCTGATAATTGATTTTTATCTGTCACTACCAGCTGAAAGGCATTAATGGCATTTAGCACATTGTCGGAAAATTCAGGTCCTAATTTAGAAAGCTCAATGTTCATTTCACGCAATTTTTTCTTCTGCTCTCTGTTTAAAAGAACACCGCTTCGCTTCAAATCCATATACAAAACCTTCGTTAGTCTGAGCTGTCTTCTATTTAGATGTAAAGATTTTCCGTTATTATAGACATATTCCATTTTGTTAAAAAGCTTCCTGTCTAAATAAACAGAGTTGTTAAATCTTGTCTTTAAGACAGAAATCCTTTTTGCAAGAGCTCGTAATTCTTTATCTGATTCAGCGTGGAACAAGTGGTCATAAACCTCGGATACAACATCCAATCTTTCTGAATGGGTTTCCAGCGCAAAAATTGTATTCTGGAAATTCGGTTTTTCTTTGTTTTGCTTAATCTTTTTTATGTTCTCTTTAGCTTCTTCAATAGCGAATTTAATAGCCGGAAGAAAATGCTCGGTTTTTATTCTGTCAAAAGGTATAGCTCCGTACCTGTTGTTAAAATTCAGTGGCCCAAAAAATGGATTATTTTCTTGCTTCTTTTCAGTTTTAGTCTTTGGCGGTTTTCTTAAATTCTTCACAATTCCTCCTTTCTAATCTTTAATTCAATTATAAACGAACATTAGAAGTTCTAATTATTCTAACACAAGCTTAAAAAAAAACAACCACCCACTTTTTTTATAAAAAGGGCATGGCAAGTATAGTTTTCCTGAGTTATTTATCTAGATTGATAATCCTCAATGAATTTCTTTATTGACCTGTCGTAGGTTTTTTCAGCCTCAGCAGAAAAATAACATGCTGGAAGCTCGCCATTCTCTCGATGATGTTTAATGCATTCGCAGCAAATCCCCTTTCGAGGACAATCAGGACCTGCCTTGCCGGCAGGCAGGTAAGTACAAGGACAAGTTTTTAAATTTTTTTCCTTTTGGCACTCCATGTTATTTTGTTATGTAAACTCTCTTCATCACATCTCCCTGTTCAATACTGCGAACAACATCCATTCCCTTATAAACTCTGCCAAAAACAGTATGGCTGCCATCAAGATCTGGCTGAGGTTCAGTAGTAACTATGAAAAATTGACTACCATTGGTATTAGGCCCGGAATTAGCCATTGAGATTACCCCAACTTCGTGAGAGATAGATTCTAAATCAGTTCTATATTTATATCCGAGTTGTTCTAACTCCTTTGTTTTAGCAACGGCTAAATTTAAAGCCACGGGATTAATCTCGTCTTCAAATGTATAACCCGGACCCCCGGTTCCATCGTTTAAGGGGTCATCATCTTTACTTAATGGATCACCTCCCTGGATAATAAAATCAGGAACTACCCGATGAAAAGTTATGCTGTCATAAAACCCTTGTTCAACAAGTTTAACGAAATTCTCAACTGTCTTAGGAGCAACTTTAGAATAAAGCTCTAATTTAATATCTCCTTTTTCGGTTTCAATCACTATTCGTTTTATATCTTTTTGCTTTGAATAATTAACAAGAAAAACTGTGGCAACAATTACAAGAATTGATAAAAATAGAGCAAGCGAATATAAAATCAGCTGCTTCCTTTTTTTATTCTTCCCTATTTTCTCTTGTTCTTCTCGTTCAATTTTTCTTTGTTGTTTTAATCTTTGTGCTTTTCCCATATATTATAGCTTATCATTCTTGGTTAAAATATTCAACCGATTTGACATAAATTATAGAATATGTTAGAATTAAGTTAGGAAACTATGTTGCAAGGAGGTGGCCGTGTTTTTTAAAAAATTAATTTTCCTGTTTTATAAAAAATTTATTCAATTAAAATGGAAGCTTCTTGGATCGTATTATACTGGACTAGCTGTTCAAGCGCGATTTCTCTATCAGCAAAGTGAATTGTTCAAATTGAGATGGCAGGAACTAGGATTGGATTTTGCAAAAGAAAGTTTTGACAACACAAGCGACGGAGAATATTTCTTTCGCAAAGCACAAAAAGAACCATTTATAATCAGATTTAATATCTTTCTAAATGCAGTCACGGGAAAAGAACCAAGGCCGTATTATATCAAGGAAGAAAAATGAAAATAAAGACAAAAACACTGTTTAAGCTGTGGGGCGGGATATGGTGGCTAGGGGAGCGCGACGAAAAGAGTTATTTCTTCATCCCTAAAAATGAAAAAAGTGAGCGTTGGTTCAAATGGGCTCCTGATGAAAAGACAGTAACTGGGCTATTCAAAAGAGAAGTGCAAAAATATCTACAAGAAAAGCTTCGTCTGAAATATCCGCCCAAATTCTACCACATTTGGTTCAATCTAGGAGCTACGATTGAAAAACTAAAAAGCAAAAAAGTTTCAGTTCAAAAACAACTCAAATTATTTAAAAAGAGGTCTCAATGAAATTAAAATGAGACCTCTTTTGCGTTTTTTATATTAATAACGAAACTAAATAACCAAGAATTGAAAAGACTGCTAAAGGAGGAAGGGCTGGCATTGGCTTGCTTTTTAATTTAATGAAAATCACATGCATTGCCAAAAGCCCAAAAAGAGCAAAAACCAAAATTATTATTGATTGCCAAATATTTTGATGAGCAACCGAAGCAATTAAAAGCAAGGGAAGGGCTAAATCCCCGCCGCCTAAAATCATAAATCTGCCTATCTTTCCAGGCTTGAGAATTCTTCTAACTGGAATCTTCTCTTGTTCAACGGCAGCCATTGAAGCTTTAAATCCTAAAATTTTCTCCGGAACAATAATACCCAGAATTACTCTCTTTTTAATCATCGCTTCAGCCATTTTGACCATGTGTTTGGTTTTATAGACAGCAATTACATCATAAACAGCTAAAATTATTAAAAGGATTATAGCATCACGGGGGAATAAAGTTATTCCCAGCATTCCGCCGATTCCAGCCAAGCCGCCAACAACAACTAAATTATGAAGTAAAACCGTAGGATAAATGAATCGAAAAATAATTAGACCAGCAGCTAAAATTGCTGCTCCTGGTTCAATTATAAAAGTGCTAAAAAGTATATCTAAACCAGAAAACACTGCTATAATAAAAAAGATTTGCAACACAACTCCGGTTCCTTTCTTGGAAATCTTCAAAAATATCAAGATTAGCAGAGTAATAACCAAAAAATAGATTAAAAGATAAGTAAGAGAAACTGGTTGGAGCTCTATTTCTAAGCCCTTTAATAATTTTGAAAGCCGAACTACCACAAATATTCCCAAAGCTTGGGTTAGGGTAAATAAAAATACTTCTTTCCAAAATATGTTGAAATGTCTAAACTTCATGGATTTTCTTGGAGGCGTATTTCTTCATGTTTGTCTTCGTTAATATTAAACCGGTCGACAAATTTATTAAAATTATCAACACTTTTAAAAATAGTAATTAGAAAAATAACTACTACAATAGCAATAATAGCCAAACTTGCCCTGGTTTCTATTTGAAGAAGAAAAACACTACGCACAAACGCTGATCAAGCGCCGATCTTAGTCGTTCGCCTTCGGCGAACTCTGCCGCTGATCTAACGCTGATCTAAATTTTTGATAAAGTTGATTAATTAATTTCCTTTGCTCTTCTAGGTCAAAAACTTCTCGCCTAATGCGAGCTTTTTCTTTATGAATAAACTTTCTTATACTTTTAGGAAGTTTTCTCTTCATG
>CAYRSI010000033.1:5766-7957 GCA_964426965.1 uncultured Candidatus Saccharibacteria bacterium | reverse complement strand
ATTTCATCGGAGCCGCCCAAAAACCGACTTTATGTTAAATTCCCAATTATGGTCACAAAATCGGCAATACTAAAAATCAATCAATTAAGCCATATACCACCCCCTAAATCAATTTTGGTTTAAAATCAAAATTGATCGGGCGATCAAATCCAATTAATTGGATTTGATTTAGCCCCTAAATTTTTAAGTTCTAAAAGAACTGTGAGGTTTTATTATATTACTTTGAAAAATTTTGTCAATTACATTTTTTCTGGTGCGGCTGTGCCCATTAGATCCATGGTGTTTTTGAGCACGGTTTTTGTGGCGAGAATTAGAGCTAAGCGGGCTTTTTCTAGGTCTTTGTTTTCTCCTAAAACCTGGCAATCAGTGTAAAACTTATGAAAAACAGTGGCGAGATTAACTGCATAATTGGGTAGGCGTTGGGTTTGATAATCTCTGGCTGTATCCTCAATAATTTCAGGCAGCTTAATTAATTCCTTAATCAATTCTAATTCCGATGAGTGGTTTAATAGGTTTAGAATTTGAGATTTGAAATTTGTTTGTAATTTGATGTTTGTGATTTGTGATCTTCTAAGTATGCTGCAAATACGAGCATGTGCATATTGGACGTAATAAACTGGATTTTTTTGAGATTTTTCTTCAGCTAAGGCCAAATCAAATTCCATTTGGGTATCTATCGATTTCATTAAAAACATAAATCGAGTTACATCAAGACCAACTTGATTAACAAGCCACTCTAACTCAACAAGAACGCCTGCCCTCTTTGACATTTTAACTCCTTTGCCAGCCTCTTTTAGACGAACCATCTGAACAACAAGAAGTTCTAAATCGCCCTTGTAGTCCAATATTTTTGCTACCGCATTCATTTTTTTAACATGGCCCTGATGATCAGCCCCCCAAACATTAATTACTTTATCATAACCACGATTAAATTTATCCTTATGATAAGCAGTATCAGAAAGTAAATAGGTTGGCTCGCCAGTTGCTCGAACAATTACCCAGTCTTTATTGTCACCATATTTGGAAGTTTTTAGCCATTCTGCCCCTTCTTTTTTGTAAATAAGATTATTCTTTTTTAACCATTGATAAATTTTGTCTATCTCTTTATTTTTATAAAGACTTTCTTCGAAAAACCATTTATCATATTTAATTTTTAATTTCTTTTCAATAAAGCTCTGGATGTCTTTATGGACTTCTCTGGCTAATTTTTGGCCGGCCTCTCCTTCGTCTTTAATATTCTTTAAACTCAGTTTTTTTATTTTAGATTTTAAATAATCTGTTAAATAAGATTCTCCTCTCCCTAGGGCAGTTTTTCCTAATTCCTGAATTTGAGTACTTTTTCTTGCATCATTGACATAATACTCCCGCTCCACCTCATAACCCGCCTTGGCTAAAACATTAGAAAGCGTATCACCAAAAAAAGCCCCTCGACCATGACCTAGGTGAAGTGGGCCTGTTGGATTAGCCGAGATGAACTCTACCTGAACCTTTTTGCTTTTTCCGATATTAATTTCCCCAAATTTTTCTTTTTTGCTCAAAATTTCTTTAACCTGTTCCTGTAAAAATTCCGATTTTAGGAAAAAATTGATAAATCCAGGCCCAGCCACCTCGATTTTTTCAAATAAATCAGATTTAATTTTAGACTTAATTTGCTCAGCAATTTCCATTGGCCTATAGCCCGAGGGGCTCGGCCCCTTTAGGGATTTTTTTCTCAATTTCCCAGCCAAAATTAAGGCCACGTTAGTGGCATAATCGCCATGGGATTTTTCTTCTGGGGTTTCAACAGCAAAATCTATTTTAGTTTTTATAATTTCTTGGATTAAATTTTTGATTTTATCTCTTATCATCATATTTAGTTTAGCTTAAATTTGTGCTAAAGTAAATCTGATACTACAATTCGAAGATACATGAAAACATATGCCCTAAACAAGCGCGCAAAATATGACTATGACATCCTGGAAACCCTTGAGGCGGGCTTGGTATTAAAGGGACATGAAGTAAAATCAATAAAAACCGGTCATATCAGCTTAAAAGGAGCTTATGTAGTAATAAAAGGCAATGAAGCTTTTTTGATTAACGCCCAGGTCTCGCCTTTTCAGCCTAAAAATATGCCAGAAGACTATAATCCCGATAGAACCAGAAAGCTTCTTATTCATAAACAAGAAATCAAATCTCTTATCGGCAAAAGCAA
>CAYRSI010000033.1:0-5666 GCA_964426965.1 uncultured Candidatus Saccharibacteria bacterium | reverse complement strand
CCCAGATAAGAATCCCCAAGGTGCAGGTAGTTGATGAAACCGGAGAAAGCTTGGGGGTTTTAGATACTTATAAAGCAATTGGAATGGCTCAAGAACGAGGCTTGGATTTAGTAGAAATAGCACCAACGGCCAAGCCCCCGGTCTGCAAAATAATAGATTATGGAAAATACAAATACCAGCAAGCCAAAAAGGAGCAACAACAAAAAACCAAGCAGAAGAAAATCGAAATAAAAGGAATAAGAATAGGGCTTTCTACTTCTCTTCACGACTTAGAACATAAAGCAAAACAAGCTGGAGAATTTTTAACCGAAGGAAATAAAGTCAGAATTGAAATCAAGCTTAAAGGAAGGGAAAAATCCCACCAGGACTTAGCCAGAGAAAAATTAAACAACTTCCTAAAAATAATCCCCACAGAACATAAAATAGAAGAAGAACCTAAAAAAAATCCAATAGGATTAATAATGGTTATTGCCAAAAATGCCTAAACTCAAAACCAACAAATCAATAACTAAACGATTTAAAATCACCCGAAATAAAAAGGTGCTTTTTCGTCCTATGCATCAAGATCATTTTAATGCTAAGGATTCTGGAAACCAAACCCGCAAAAAGCGGAAGATAAAAAAATTGGAGGGAAAAATAGCTAAAACAATAATGAAACGCAACTGAAATGACTCGAGTTAAACGCGGCGTTCAAAAACGCAAAAGAAAAAAGAAAATAATCAAGGAGGCAAAGGGCTTTAAATGGGGTCGAAAATCAAAGTATAAAGCTGCAAAAGAAGCCCTGATGCATGCCAGGACTTATGCTTATCGAGATAGACGAACAAAAAAACGGGAATTCCGTCGACTTTGGCAAATTCGAATAAACGCTGCTTGCCGGCAGGAAGGAATTTCATATAGTAAATTCATTAATGCCTTAAAGAAAAACAAAATAGAGCTCGATAGAAAAATTTTAGCAACCCTAGCTAAAGACCATCCGGAAATTTTTAAAAAGATTGTTGAGAAAGTAAAATAATTTAAATCACTCAAATTACAAAAAATTACCCTCCGAAGTACTTCGGAGGGTAATTTTGAAATCTCTAAATTTTATTTTTCCTTCTTCTTTTTCTTTGTATATTTCTTATGCAGCTTATTTATCTGTTCTGTTATTACTCCTTCAGCTATGCCCCCAAGTTTCTTTAATTCAGCCTGAACCTTTTCGTTTCCTAAAAGCTTCTCTACTGATGCATTTTTCATTAATTTGTTAATTGCGCCGAAAAACACAAGACTTTTCAGTAATCTTTTCTTCCTTCTCTGCCAAACAAAGATATAAGCACCTATTAAAACGAAAAGGATTGGCCACCATTTCCAAATAGTAGCAGTAACTACTCCCAGATTGGTCAATAAAGCCAAAATTCCAATAATTATTAAAAGAATTGGGAGAAAAATAAGTTTATGATGATGAAACATATTTATTAGCTTCCTAGCTTCTTAGCTTGTAGCTTATTAGGGCTTATTCTTGCCTAAAAAACTAAAAAGCTAATTCCTAAAAAGCTGAATTACTCGACCTTGATAATTTAATTATAAGCGAAGCTTCTAATTGGTTCACTCGGTTGAAATAAAAATAAATTTTTACTTCTCCCTCACTGCCAATTATACCACTTTTTTAAATCAAGCTCAAACTCCTGTTTTATTTCCTTTGGCTCTTTTTATTAGCTCGTCTCTCAATTTTTCAGCTGTTTGCTTATCAATCCCGGGCAATCTTCCCTCGCTGCCAAATCCCCTTAAGCCCCGACTGCCAACAGCGCCATAACCAGCGGTTTGAATTTGTAGATCGCTTAATCCTAAGATTCTATCTAAAATACCTCGATAAATATCCACGTTCTGAATCCGTTCATAGGGAATAGAAACATATCTTTTGAAAATCACGCCCCTTTCTGCCCTGTAAGAATCTTCAGTTAACTGATAGCGCCAAAAATGATAACTTAATCTGGCCCAGATATAATTTCCAACAATAAATAAAAAGATAATTACTATTACTATTTCTATAATATAACCAATTCCTGCAACACCCTCACTAATCGCTGCTCCGATCCAAATGCCTACAAAAATAGCTGCGATTATAAAACTAACAGCATATCTAAAGAAAAACAACCAAATTGCCCGAGGGTGTAATTTTTGTAAATTCCCCATAGATTTAATGACTAACTGGCAATTCTTAGAGGGCCAGCTTAAACCAATCCTTAATAGTATCAAAATTAAGAGCAATAATCAGGCTGACAACCGCAACCACAATAATCACAATAACCACAATTACCAACACAAGCCATTTTGACTTGGGTTTTTTAGCTATTTTTTTAACCTCCCTAACCACTTTAAACCCTTTACTAACGTCTTCTTTCTTCCATCCGGCATCTAACAGGGCTTTTCTAATTTCTTTATCAGGAAACCCTTTTTCTTTGGATTCTTTAATATAATTAATTAAATTTTGGTTCGGCATAAATTTAGAAATTAGACTAATAAAAGAAGCTTTTATTTTTTAATTAGCGCAGGAGGAAATTTTCTTTTTAACAATTTTAAATTCTTATAAATCAAAAAGCTGTAACTTATTGAAAAAGGAACGATAAGGATTGAAACTATAGAACTCCCAACATTTTCCAGCCAAGAAATATTTACTAATTTAAATATTTGTCCTACTATTGAACCTAATAGCCCTCCGACAATTGAAGCAATTAAACTAATAAAAAGAATCCTGCCAAACACTGGCCACCATCTTCCTTTTACATATTCCTTGCTTTTCAAAAGGGCACTCATTCCCTTTGCTCCTTCAACAACCAAGATAAAAGCAGCAAAACTAAACCAAATCGCAAAAACAATTCCCGGAACTATTAAAAATATGAAGCCAATAAAAGTAATAAGTCCAACTAAAATAGAAATCCACAAATAAGAAAGTATTTTAGGCCATGCCCTCTTATATGCTTTTATAATTCCTATTTTTTCTTTCCTGTCTTTGACAGCATAAATTAAAGAAACATGACCCCATATTTGAGCTAAAAGAGCAATGAGCAACAACAGAAAACCAAGAAAGGCAAAAAAGATAATTTCCCAAAGAGCAAGCTCAAGAGATTTTAAGTTCAAAAAACCAAATGTGAGCGCTACTATTACTAAAATAACAATAATAGTAGGAATTAACAATATCCCAACAAGAGTCCAAAACCTTGATTTATAGATAGACCATGCGTCTTCCAAAAGAGCCCCAGGGTCAGGTAATTTTTTATCAGGCATGATTCTTTCTATTCTTAATATACCATACTAAACCTATTATTAAAATCCCAACACCATCAATTCCTACGTCTCCCAGCTTCCCCTGTCTCCCAAAAATAAAAGTCTGATGGTATTCATCGGATAAAGCATATAAAAAAGCAATGATTATTGCCAGCGCCAGGGCTTTATTAGCCCTGGGCTGGTTACCCGTAGAATGGAAAGCTCTAAACAATAGAAAAGTTAAGATTGCATATTCTAAAATATGAGCAATTTTCCGTAAAATAAAATCCTGCCCCAAACCTGATTCCAGGTTCGGGATGGAAGATAGGGCAAATATAATACTTGCCCACAATAAGGCTGGTAACCAGTACTTGATGAACTTCAATTTCTAATTATTCTAATTGACCTAACTATTCTAATCAAATCCCAAATTCCAATTTCTAATGTCTAAGATTTTTTGGTCATTGGTCATTAGACATTAGGCATTGATTAGGTTAATTAGCCTATAGCCCGAGGGCTCGGCTCTTTAGGGAAATTAGGTGAATTAGGTTAATTTATTTGATTACTCCCTCTTTTCTTAATAATTCAATAGACCCCGTTAGAAAATTCTGACATTTTCTTTTTATTAATATCTCTTTTGGTTTTTCTAACGGTGTAAACTTTTTTTTGAAATTCAGTGGACATGGACAAATAAAATTTAATATGTTAAATTTAAATCTAGTTCCTTAAAAAGGCCTATAAATTTAGGGAGGTGATAAACTTGGAAAAAATAAGCTCAATACTTGCAATGGCTATTGGATTACCTGTATACAAAAAGATTATAAAAAAGATTACAAAAGGATTTACTGAGCACAGATTAGCTATAAAATTATTATCTCAAGATGAAAATCTTAAAGCCTTAACAGATATCATCCTAAAAAGGGAAAAAATTGTGTTCAGGCTCATACCTGTAAAAAACAAAGAAATTATCTGGCAAGTAAGGCCTTGTTATATAAAAAAAGGCTCGACTAAAAAAAATCTTTATCATGAAATTTCCCTAGCCTTTAATCCGTCTAAATCTTCTCTTGTTCCTTACAGTAAAACCGAACAACTAATTTGGTTGGCTCATGAATTTCTTCATATAATCCTCGAACATCACTCTAAAGAAACAAAAAACTGCGGTCTTTGTTCTCGAGATTGTCTTAAAGAAGAATTAGAGGCATACGTAGGCATTAATAACGTACTGAAACCGATTGGTATCAGAGTAATTCTTAGTAGGGCGTACTGGAGAAATAGAATTTTCTATATTATGGATCAGTGCCAAGAAGAAAATCAAAACCCAAAATGCCTGCGCATTATTCTTGACGGCAAATGCCCGGAAACAAAATCAATCAAGCTTTATCTAAAAATGATTGCCTTGGATGCTAAAAATGGATTTTTAAGCAAATAAACAGAGAAAATTAAAATTTTTTCTCTGTTTTTTTTAATAACTTCAAAAACTGTTCAACTGGCTTAGTATTTACTATATCCTTTTTTGCAGCCCAGCCCCTGCGAGCCTGGGCAATACCAAATTCTAAATAATGAAAATGAATGATACTGTGAGCATCAGAATTAATAGCTAATTTCACTCCTGTTTCTATTGCCATTCGAGCATGCTCATCTTTTAAATCAAGCCTGTCAGGATAAGCATTAATCTCTAAAATTGTATTACTTATTTTAGCTGCCCTGATTATTCTTTCTATGTCCACCTCGTAGGGCGGCCGCCGATTAATTACTCTGCCTGTGGGATGGAATAAAATATTAGTATAAGGATTTTTCATTGCTCTAATAATCCGCTCGGTCATTTCTTTTTTTGATGTTTTGAAACCCGAATGGACACCTATTCCCACCACCTCAAGCTTTTTTAAAGTTTCATCTTTAATATCTAATTTGCCGTCTTTTAAGACATTAACTTCAGCGCCCTTTAAAACCCTAAATCCTTTCTTTATGTGGGATTTCGGAAACCCCACATTTTTTAGTTTGGCGTTGATTTTATCGATTTCTTTTCCTTGTCGCTCTAGGCTTTTTTCGTCCAAGCCGCCGGCTATGGCTAAGGCTTTTGTATGGTCAGTAATAGCAATATATTTTAAGCCTATTTTCATTGCCTCTTTAACATAATCTTCTATGGAATTTGAGCCATCGGTCCAGGTTGTATGAATTTGCAAATCGCCCTTTAAGTCATTGTAGCCGATTATTTTAGGCAATCCATTGAGTTTGCCCTGAGCTTGACGAAGGGCTGCTTTTATTTCTCCTGTATTTGTTCGAAGTTCCGGCTCCATCCATTTAAGACCTAAAACTTTATAAACTTCTTCTTCTGTTTTTCCAGCAATTCTTTTTTTGCCCTTAAAAAGTCCGTATTCATTAAGTTTATAACCCTTTTTAATGGCAATTTTCCGCAAAACAATGTT
>CAYRSI010000032.1:0-8353 GCA_964426965.1 uncultured Candidatus Saccharibacteria bacterium | reverse complement strand
AACTGTCTGATTAAGAATTCGACCATAATGCCCCTGGTCTCGTCCAAAAGAAAATACACGGGCTGTAGATTTCTTTTCAGTAACAGCAATAAGAGGATTTCTCTTAATGCGCCTGATTACCTCTTCCTTGGTAATTTTCTCCTTTAACTCTAAATTAAACCTCATTACATGCATGTATTGGCTATTAATTTTAGCAGCCGAAGAAAACAAATTTAAGTCTATGTCTAAAGTTTGCTTAAAAAGCATTTTAGCATCTTCTGCCTGATGAGTGCCGCAAATATCGCTATTGTGTTTTCCTACCTCTGGAGATGGGATAAAGCCAGCACTAGGTTGATTAAGGTCTGTTGCCCTTCTTAAAATTGTAAAATCACCAAGTATCAGATTGGAAGCATCTTTCATTCCAAGGTTTAAAGCAATAGTCTGGACTATTGTAGAAATATTATGAGTGTTGCAGCTTACGATCCAGATATACTTATCATCTTTTGAAAGACTTTTATCAGTTATGAAAAATGCATAGGGTTTTCCAAAACCTTTTTCACTGCCTTGGGCAAGAAAACCCAAAGTTTGTTTTTCGTACTGTTTATAGTATTTCTCTTTATTCTCATTGCCTGAAGAACTGCAATCTATAACTACTGAAGCTCTTTCTATGGCTTTACAGTATTCATGTTCCGGCTTTACTCCCATTTCAAGAAAGTCAGTAAGCTTATCGCTCTCAACGCAGAGCTTAGCTCCCTTTGAAACCAAGTTAGTAATTTTGGGCCTGTCTACTAAGCGAGAACTTTTTTTGCTAAAAGTTACTTCGTCAATGCCTAATTCTTTTCTGGTGCGAGCCAGTAAAATAATTAATGGCTCGCCAATAGTGCCAGTACCAACAACATGAACGATTTTTTTGTTTTTTGTCTTCTTCATTATTTCTCTCCCCTACACCAAGGATTCGTTCCTCAAATCAATATGTGCTATTGAACCTTCAACAGCGCCTGTGCCTCTTGAGACGTGATGGCGTAAACTGGAAAGTCTATAATTTCCAATCAGAGAATCAAGTCTGCCAATGTCTAATCTGTCCATTTTTTGAGAATTAGTTAAATACTCAAAAGAAAGCACCATCATGTCATATCTTTCACTTCTCAGCGCTCTTCTTAAATCTTTTTCATTTTCATATAGGAACTTTTTGAGTTTATCATAATCAATTCTTATGCTTGATGCGCCAAAGTCAATTCTTTTCCAAAGAGCATTTAATTCTGAATCCTCTCCGTGTCTGTGAATACCGTGAAGTTGATGAATTACATTTTGCGAGATTCTTCCATCATCTGCATCTGTACAGTCCATGGTTAAATCTATTCCTGCCCTATTAAAAGCACCTCCAAATTCAGACCAATCGTACATTTTTACGAAGACAAATCCTTTATCAAGATCATGATAACCCCAGGGAAAATTATCCGAACCAAATGCCCACTCATAAATGTATGCTTCGTATGGTTTTCTGCCAATTCTACTAATTGAACCTAATGGTCTTGGAACATGGGGAAATTTGTATATTCCCTTTCGCTGAAAATAATCCTCCAGTTTTTTAATAATAGCATGCTTAAGAAACATTTTATGCCCCTTTTTTGGCATTTTGCTGTATTCCTCTCTCAAGGCAACAGGTACTGCTTGCTGAGTAATTATTGTTCCTCCTATGCCGGGAAATCTTGTTCTCAATTCTACAACAATATTAGCTTCGCTTCCGGCTCCACCATGACCTATATGTATTATTCCTTTTTCTTTCGTTATGCTTTTTTTATCCATTTATTATCCTCCTATTTAGTTGTTAAAGAGATTTTAATATAACACCTGCAGTAATCGTTGTCAATTTTCTATAATACCAATATAGGGCAAATTTCGATAAATTTCATTAAAATCCAAGCCATAACCAACAACAAATTTATTTGGAATATTAAAGCCTTTAAACTTAATCCGAGGAGTTTTAACCTTCCTTTTTATTCTTTTTGCTAACAAAACTACGACATCTAAAGACTTTGGCTGAAGTTTGGTTAAATAGTTCTTAATAAAAACCAGGGTTTTTCCAGTATCTAAAATATCTTCAACAATCAAAACATTATCGCCTTCAATTCCAGATTTAATCTCGTCAAAAATCTCCGGATCGCTCTGGGGCCTTGTTTTGCCTTTATAGCTAACTACTCTCATAAATCTCAAGTCTAATGGAAGTTTAATCTTTCTAACTAAATCAGCTCCAAATATGCTTGCCCCTTTTTGAACAATGATAACAACTAAAGGTTTCTTTTCAGAAACCTTATTTTTATAATGATTAGTAATCTCTTTGCCTAATTCAGAAACCCGCTTCTGAATTTGTTCAGCAGTAATTAAAGTTTTAATTTTAATACTTTCAACCATATTATTTAATTTATAATACTAGATAAATCGACAAAATACAACTACTTGACTTGTAAAAAGTAGAGTGTATAATGGGTTTAGACGTATAAGTCGAGATATCTTGGTAGGTAAAGCGGCTTAGAGGTCGTAAAAGGTCGCTTTTTTTAATTCGTAAATAGTTTCGTTATTATGATACAAAAAAAATCTGACGACAATTCAAAAGGAGATTTTCCAGAACGCAAAATGTTTCAAGGAGATTGGAAATGTGCTGAGTGTGGAACAAAAATAACCGAGCTTCCATTTGAACCATCGGGAGATCGGCCAATCCATTGCAGAGAATGCTGGGCAAAACAAAGAGAACAAAGATCAGGAAGAGGTTTTGCTCCTCGCAAAACGTTTCAAGGAAATTGGAAATGTGCTGAGTGTGGAACAAAAATAACCGAGCTTCCATTTGAACCATCGGGAGATCGGCCAATCTATTGTAGAGAATGCTGGGCAAAACAAAGAGAGTAATAATTGGAAAACTCATTGAATATAACAAAAATCCCCTCCGAAGTACTTCAGAGGGGATTTTTGTTTTGGCAGGGGTGCAAGGAATTGAACCCTGGTCTCTTCTTTTGGAGAGAAGTATTCTACCACTGAACTACACCCCCATACCGCTGCGAAGCAGCGGAAATTACAAATCCCTAAATGGGCGAGCTCTATAAAGCCGGGCTCTCGAGCCATAGGCCCATCGGGCTATAGCCCAAGCATCAAATCCCAAACAATTTGTTTTGAATTTTGAAAATTAAAATTTGGAATTTGTTTGAAAATTGAGAATTGAAAATTCCTATAAAGAAACTACTTCTTCCCTTCTTTATGCAAAGTATGCTTCCTGCACCATTTGCAGAATTTTTTAAATTCTAACTTTTTCTCGACTACTTTTCGATTTCGCCGAGTGTGATAATTAATGCGCTTACACACATCGCAAGTTAACTTTACTAAATGTTCTTTTTTCATTTTTTTACCCAGCGCCCGGATTCTTCATCACGCTCGTATAGCTCCAGTTCTTTATCTAAAAATGGGTCTTCGCCTTTTTTGAGAATCCAAGTGGTTTCACCGGGCTCAAAATAACCAATTACTTTATAATTTAATTTATTCTCCTTTTTTTCTGCGCTCAACAAAACTCGCCGAAGAATATGACCATCTTCATATTCAACGTAAAAATTCTCATTATTGTCTTTGATAAACCAAAACCTGTTTACATACCAGCTTCCACCCAAAACCGGTTTTACTGGAGAAATTTCACTAATTTTTTCAACAACATCCTGCATAATTTCTTGGCAATCTAATTGAGTTTCCTGATTTTGCTCACCTTCTCCTGAATTTTCTGAGGGGAAATTTGCATTTTTAACATAGAAAAAAATTCCAATGGCTATAAGTAAAATAACAAGAATAGTAAAAAGATGTTTATTCATGATGAGCCTAGGGGCGGATTTGAACCGCCGACCTCTTCATTACCAATGAAGTGCTCTAACCAACTGAGCTACCTAGGCGAGTCGAGTGAGTCACGCTAGGCGTGATGGGCCGGGCAGGATTCGAACCTGCGTAGTCCAGAGGACGGCAGATTTACAGTCTGCTGCGATTGGCCACTCCGCCACCGACCCAAAAACAAGCCCACCGTCAGAATCGAACTGACAACCTACGCTTTACAAAAGCGTTGCTCTACCATTAAGCTAGGTGGGCATCCTACTTCCCAAAATTTCTTTTTATTTTCCTAAGAAACTTATCTACAATATTGTCAATTTTAAGGGCCATTATTTTAAACTTTCGCAAAGATTTTTCTAATCCTCCTATAATAACATTTTGGAAAAAATTACTCGAAATAAATTGCTTAATAATGTTCCCAGGCAAAGCAAGAATCGCCTTAAAAGAAAATCTTTTGACAAAAAACTCTTCTGGTAATCGAGAAAGAGCCGGCAACTTCCTAGTTACTATAAATAGAATACCTAGGATACTGGCTATAAAGACGATTTTGGAGATAATGGTTAACATTAAAATTTCTAATTCACCTAAGGTCTAATTCACCTAATAAAATTCATAATTCTTAAATGCCTAAATTAAAAATTTGACATTTGACCTTTTATTAGAAATTAGGTTAATTAGGTTAATTAGGAATTAAGTATGAATCACAACTCATATCTTATAAATCTTCCTATTTTTATATTTTCACCTAATCTAGCTATTTTTTCCTGAATTAAATCTGCTATTGTAATGTCGAGATTTTTAACAAATGGCTCTTTTAATAAACTTTTCTCATTCTTAGAATCCATTCCAGCAATATGCATAGCTAAATCATGAACTAATTTCTTAAATTCTTCATTGCGAGCAACAAAATCCGTTTCGCAACTAAGCTCCAAAAGGACCCCTATCTTGCTATTGCTATGAACATAAGAATCGATAATTCCCTGCCTTGCCTCTCTCTTTGACTTTTTTAAAGCAATATCTTTTCCTTTTTGACACAAAATATTTAAGGCTTTTTTTTCGTTCCCTTTGCTCTCTTCCAATGCCTTTTTGCACTCCATCATTGAAGCGCCAGTTTTTTCTCTAAGTTGTTTTACTTGATTGGCTGTAACCATATTATTTCTTACCTGCCTTGCTCGCCTCGCTGCGAAGCGGGCCGGTAGGCAGGTTCTTCAGAATGATATCTTTAAATTGCCCTAACATGAATTTCAAGGCTGAAATGGCATCATCATTAGAAGGAATGGGATAATCAGCTAAAGTAGGATCGCTATCAGTATCAGCTAAACCTATTAAAGGAACCTTCTTTCGCCGAGCCTCTCTAATAACTACTAAGCTCTTTTTTATGCTCAAAACCAAAACCGCATCCGGTAATTTGTTAAGATCTTTTATGCCGCCAAGGTTTTTATTCAATTTTTCTATTTCCTGATCAAAAAGCATTCGCTCTTTTTTGGTATATTTTTTTAACTCTCCGGCTGTCTTTTTTTTCTCTAAATCTCGCAAATGCTCAATTCTTTTATGAATTGTTTTAAAATTAGTTAAAGTTCCGCCCAACCATCTTTCAGCAACATAAGGCATATTACATTCTTCAGCTGCCTCCTTTGTTATCTTTTTTGCCTGAGGATGAATTCCAACAAAAAGCACTAAGCCGCCCTTCTTAGCTATTTCTTTAATAAAGTTTAAAGCCTGGTTTAATTTTTTTACTGAAGATGCTAAATCAATTATATGAACATTCTCTCTTAAGGTATGGATGTAAGAATTCATTCGAGGATTCTTTCTAGATTTACTATGACCAAAATGAACTCCAGCCTCAGTCATTTTTTTGACCAAACCTTCTTCTTTTTTAGTAAGTTTTTCTCCTGAGCTAACTTCAATCATATAACTAATAAAAATTGTATTATATTCCTAAGGATAACACAAGTATTGTCCAAAATCAAGAATAATGTTATTATTAAGGGGGATATGAAAAACAAACATATTTATTTAAGGAATAAAAGATATTTTTCTAAAAATAAGGTATTATTTTGGGCTACAGTAATAGCTACTGTCTTTCAAGTCGGCTGGTTAACCCTAGAAATGTTTGGCTATCAAGCAGTGCTTTTTGAAATGACAACTGTTTATCTTTTAATACTACTTACTTATGCCCTTCATAATAGGATTTTAAAATGGCGAGACGGAACTCACAGGGTTAGAAAAGGTGAATTTTTTGTTTACTTTTTCTGGGCTTATACTTTCTTTATTTACACCTTCTATATATTTGACCTAGTTACTAAGATCCCCGACCAACTTAGTATAACTTTCGGCGGGATAACAACAATCTTCTTTGGAAGCGAAGTAATAAAGCTAGTAGGAAGATTGTTACAAGAAAAATGAAGAAAAAGATTCATCCTCAATACTATCCCAACGCTACAATTCACTGCAGTTGCGGGAATGTTATTAAGACCGGGTCCACTAAACCAGAAATGACAGTGGAGATTTGCAGCGCCTGTCATCCTTTTTATACTGGCAAAGAAAAAATTGTTGATACGGCTGGAAGGGTAGAAAAATTTAAGAAAAGATTGGCGAAAAAAAAGAAATGACTACAAGTATTATAATGGAAATAAGGGCGGGAACGGGCGGCGACGAAGCCGCTTTGTTTGCTGCTGACCTTTATAGGATGTACACCCGTTTTGCAGAAAAACAGAATTGGCAAGTCAAACTATTGAATGCTAACAGATCGAGTTTAAAAGGTTTAAAAGAAATAATTTTCCAAATCAATGGAAAAGACGTTTATTCTAAGATGAAACAAGAAAGCGGGGTTCACCGAGTTCAGCGCGTTCCTGAAACCGAAAAAAGCGGACGAGTTCACACATCAACAGCAACTGTTGCTGTTTTGCCTCGAGTTGAAAAAGAGAAAATTAAAATAAATCCTAAAGATTTAAGAACTGATACTTATCGAGCCTCTGGCCCAGGCGGTCAATATGTTAATAAACGAGATTCAGCAGTCAGAATCACTCATATCCCAACCAATATAGTAGCTTCTTCTCAACAAGAAAGAACTCAATTAGCCAATAGGGAAACTGCTCTGCGAATTTTACGTTCAAAAGTTTATGCCAGGCAGCTAGAAAAAAAATCAAAAAAAGAAGGTGCTGCTCGTCGAGAACAAATAGGAACCGGGGAAAGAAGCGAAAAAATCAGAACTTATAATTTCCCCCAGGATAGAATAACCGATCACCGAATCAAAAAAAACTGGCATAATATTGAAGCTATTCTTAATGGAAATTTAAAACCAATAATTAAGGCCTTCCGAAAAAAATAATGATTCATACTTATCCTTCTAAAATAAAAAAAGCTGATGTCATTATCGGCATACCCTCTTACAATGAAGCAGATACCATTAGATTTGTAACAAAACAAGTTGACTTAGGTTTAAAAAAATACTTTCCACATTCAAAAAATGTAATTGTTAACGCTGATAATAACTCGCCTGATAACACAAAGAAGGTCTTCCTTGAAACAAAAACAACTACGCCTAAAATTTATATATCCACACCACCCAGAATTATAGGCAAGGGGAATAATTTTCATAACCTTTTTAATACAGCAGTGAGGATGGACGGGAAAATTATTATTGTTGTTGATGCTGATTTAAAAAGCATTACCCCTGAATGGATTAAAAAACTTGGTCGACCAATTGAAAGGGGGTATCACTTTATTCTTCCTTTATATAATCGCAATGAATATGACGGTTCAATAACTAATCACATTTGCTATCCATTAGTTTATGGACTATTAGGAGAAAATGCCAGGCAGCCCATTGGAGGCGAGTTTTCTTTTTCAAGAATTTTTATTGATCACGTGCTCCAGCAAAATTGGACTAGAGGCATAAAAAATTATGGCATTGATATTTTCCTGAGCTTAAATGCTATTTTTGGTGGTTTTAAAACTGCTCAAGTAGACTTGCAAAATAAAATTCACAAACCCAGCGCCCCAAAATTGGGTCCAATGTTCTTTCAGGTAGTTAATACCTGCTTCCGCCTCATTACCAAAAATAAAGAAAAATGGCTAAAAGGATTGAAAGCCTACACGCCTCCAATTCTCTATCAATTTAAAAATCATGCCCAACCCCAAAAACTTTCTATAGACTATAAAGATCTAAAAGAAAAAAGTCTTTATGAATTTTCTCTTCATCATGAAACTCTTCAAAGGCATCTTCCAGCTGTTATTTATAAGAAATTAGAAAAGATGTATTTCCGAGATAAAATTCTAAACATGTCGCCCAGTCTCTGGGTAAAAATTCTCTATGAAATGCTCTATGCTTATGATAAAAGTGGCTCTAAAATGACTATCATTAGAGCCCTTCGTCCTCTTTATTTTGGCAGGACTATTTCTTTTATTAGAAGAACCTTAGAACTAAACTCTAAAGAATCAGAAATAGAAATTCAAAACCAAGCTAAAGATTTTTATAAAAAAAGAAATTACCTTTTAGATAAATATAAATAAA
>CAYRSI010000031.1:0-8375 GCA_964426965.1 uncultured Candidatus Saccharibacteria bacterium | reverse complement strand
TTTTTAGTTGGGGCCAGCGTTGTTTTAAGTAGATTGGTAATTACTGAATTAATTAGATTAATCTGGCATCGTTCTCGGCCGTTTGTAGATTATCAGGTTAATCAATTATTAGAACACAGCGCTTCTGGTTCTTTTCCCTCGGGTCATACCGCTGGTTTATTCGCTTTAAGCGCTGCGATCTATCTGTTTGGTAAGAAATTTTACTCCGCATATAATCAAAGATTATTGTGCGGGGTTGGCATTGCGTTTTTTATTATGAGTTTTTTTATTGGCTTAGCTAGAATTTTTACTGGCATTCATTTTCCATTAGATATTCTTGGCGGAATTGTTGTAGGTGTTTTAAGTGCTATAATTATACAATTTTTATTTAGAAAGCCTAAAGCCCGAGGGCTCGGCCCTATAGGGAGGCGAACTTAGTAATAGTTAGAAAAACAAAAATGCCATTTTATTTCTAAAATGGCATTTTTGTTATGGGGATGGAGGGTGCCGCGGGAGGGAGTCGAACCCTCAAGGCATAAAGCCACACGATTTTGAATCGTGCGTGTTTACCAGTTTCACCACCGCGGCTCTCTTTCAGCCTATCAAACTTGACTGATTTGTCAATTTTAAAAACCTTTGTTAGTATAAGATATAAGGTATGGCAAAAATAATTAGTATTTGCAATAGAAAAGGAGGAGTTGGCAAGACCGCAACTGCGGTTAATCTTGGTGCTTATTTAGCTGCCTTAGGCAAGTATGTTTTATTAGTTGATATTGATCCTCAGGCCAATGCTACTTCCGGAGTAGGAATTATTCCGAATAATTTAGAAAAGAGCATTTATCATTCTTTAATCAATGAGATTTCCCCCGAAGAAATTATTAAAAAAACCAGGATTTTTGGTTTTGATATTTTACCTTCCTCTTTTGATTTAGCCGGAGCCACTGTTGAATTGGTCAATCTTAAAGATAGGGAATATAATCTATTTAAACTTTTGGATAAAGTTCGGCTCAATTATGATTATATTATCATTGATTGTCCTCCCAGTTTTGAACTTTTAACAATAAACGGATTAGTGGCTGCTGACGAGGTAATTATTCCGGTTCAGTGCGAATATTATTCCTTAGAAGGGCTGGGCCAGCTTTTGCGAGCCATTAATCTTATCCAAGAAAATTTGCAAGGAGATTTAAAAATTGCCGGACTATTGCTGACTATGTACGATAAGAAAGTTAAACTTGCCAGAGAGGTAAGAAGAGAGGTTGAGGGGAGTTTTCCTGACTATGTTTTTGGAACAGTAATTCCTAAAGATGTTAAATTAGCTGAAGCGCCAAGTTTTGGCAAGGCCATTTTACAGCATGACCATAAGTCAGACGGCGCAAAAGCTTATTTGCAATTAGCCCGCGAAGTTCTTGCTTCGGAATAAATATGCCCTTAGGTAGTGGACTACAATCTTTAATCCCTCCAAAGGATGACAACACCCGCTCATCTGACGTGAGCGGGTCCGCTCAGCCTACAGGGCATGAGCGGAAAAGTGTCTTGTATGTTGAAATTGGAAAAATTAAGCGCAATCCACATCAGCCCAGAAAGAGTTTTGACAGAACTCGACTTCAGGAATTAGCTGATTCTATTAAAGAACACGGTATTTTACAACCCCTGGTTGTAACAAAAGTTAAAGATGGAGAATTTCAGTTGATTGCTGGCGAAAGACGACTTGAAGCAGCTAAAATAGTTGGTTTATCCGAGGTGCCGACAATTATTAGGGAGAGTTCAGAGCAGGAAAAATTAGAATTGGCTTTGGTTGAAAATCTCCAACGTGACAACTTAAACCCAATTGAAAAGGCTTATGCTTTTAAAAAGTTAATCGGTGAATTTAATTTTATTCAGCAGGACGTTGCCAAGAAAATTGGCAAGAGCAGAGAGGCAGTAGCCAATACTTTGCGGCTTCTGGATTTGCCGGCCGAAATTCAAAGAGCTGTTTTAAATAATAAAATAACCGAGGGGCACGGCAGGGCTATTCTTACTCTGCCAGATATTGAAAAACAGCTTTTACTTTTTAAAGAAATTATAAAAAATAAGTTAAGCGTTCGTCAGGCCGAAGCAATGGCTAGAAAGGTTATTAAGGTACTTCCTGCAAAGCTTAAACCAAAAACAAGAAAAGATGTTTATCTGCGAGATCTTGAAGATAAATTGAGTGAAGTTTTGGGTACCCGAGTTAAGCTCACCCGAAAAGGCAAAAAAGGCAAAATCATTATTGAATTCTTCAGCCAGGAGGAATTGGATAGTATTATAAATAAAATTTGTAAACCCCGCTAGAAATAGCAATTTTCTAACGGGGTAAAATGCTTCATTAATGCCTCATTTTATGAGGCATTAATTTTTACATTCTTTTCACCTCCCAAACTCCTTTAATCTCTTTAAGTTTTTTTTGGATCTCATTTAGCTGGTTAACGCTAATAACCTCCATAGTAATTAGAGACAATGCTATGCCCCTGCTTGGCTCTGAAGCGTTAAGGTTAGTGATATTAATTCTTAATTTACTTAGAACAGTGGTCACATCTTTGACTAAGCCAATTCTATCCCTGGCTAAAACTTCAACGGTAGTTGGCTGCGGCGCCACAGCGTTTCTCCAAGAAACAGGAAGAATTCGCCTTTTTTCTTTTTTATTTATAATATTGTGACATTTATGGTAGTGAACAGTGATACTTCCCAAGGTAGTAACATAACCAATTATTGGTTCGCCAGGAAGGGGATTGCAGCATTTGGCCAATTCTATTACCAGATTCTCTTCTTTGTTTATCATTACTAAATTTTTCGTTCTTTTGGGTGCATATTTAACAATAATTTCCTTTTTCGGTTCAATTTTTTCTTTTTTAACGGGTTGTTTTTTAATTTCAGTTTTATTCTCGCGCTCTCTAAACCAAGCTTTTATTTTACTTTTAGCATAATTTGTTTTGACAAATTTTAACCAATCTTGGCTGGGTCCGGGTTCTTTTTTAGCCAGAATTTCAACCATTTGAGAGTTGTAAAGAGAATAATTAAGAGGAGCAATTTTGCCATCTACTATTGCGCCGCCGCATCTATGGCCCAATTCTGTATGTATTTGATAGGCAAAATCAACCGGCGTAGCTCCTTCTGGAAGATTAACCACCTCTCCCCTGGGGGTTAGGACAAAGATTCGATATTTAAAGAAATCAATTTTGAGTGATTCTAAAAATTCTTTTGGTTTTGTAACGTCTTTTTGCCATTTTTTTAATTCTTTTATCCAATCTATTTGAGCTTTTTTTATTCCGTAAAATTTAGTAGAGCTTTCTTCTTGGCCGTGCATCCAATGAGCAGCAATTCCAAATTCAGCCTCCCAGTGAATTTTAGGAGTTCGAATTTGGAATTCAATTATTTCCCCCTTAGCACAGAAAACTGTGGTGTGAAGTGATTGATAGCCATTTGCTTTAGGCACGGCTATATAGTCCCTTATTCGTCCGGGTACTGGCTTCCAGCTCTTATGAATAATACCAAGCGCAGCATAACATTCCTCAATGTTTTGCACGATTATTCTCAAAGCCATCAAATCATAAATTTTACTAAAGTCCATGCTATATCTTCGGAGTTTTTGATATAAACTAAAGTAGTGTTTGGCTCGGTAGTGAATTTCCATAGGAGTAATTCCAGCTTTTTTTAGTTCTGTTTTGATAATGGGTTGGATTCTTTTTAAATAGCGTTCTCTTTCCTGATAACGATCTTTTATTTTATTTCTTAACCATTTATATTCTTTAGGATAGGCATAAGGGAAGGCCAAATCTTCTAATTCACCTTTTAATTTACCGATTCCTAAACGATGAGCAATCGGAGTATATATTTCCAAAGTTTCTTGAGCAATTCGTTTTTGTTTTCTTTCTGGAAGTGCATCAAGAGTTTTCATATTATGAAGCCGGTCAGCTAACTTGATTAAAATTATTCTGATATCTTTAGCCATTGCCAAGAACATTTTTCTAAGATTTTCTACATGGCGTTCAATTCCCTGATATTTTATTTTTCCTAATTTGCTAACTCCTTTTACAAGAAAAGATGTTTCTTGGCCAAATTCTTTTGTGATATCTTGGAAGGTAACAGATGTGTCATCAACTACATCATGCAAAAGAGCGGCAACAATAGTAGGGGTATCCAATTTCATCTGGGTTAAGGTGAAGGCAGCATTAAGAGAATGATTAATGTATTCTTCTCCATTTTCTCTTTTTTGTCCTTGGTGAGCCTTGCGGGCAAACTCATGAGCACGTTGAATAAGGTCAGCATCTACTGCCAGTTTATTTTGCTTTATTTCATTGAGAAGAGTATTAATGGTCATTTTTTTCGTATTTTTCTACGTGTTTACATTTTGGATAATTAGAACAGCCCAGAAATTTTCCAAAGCGTCCTGTTCTGATTTTCATTGGCGCTTTGCACTCAGGGCAAGTTTTGTCTGTTAATTCTTCTTCCCCCTCTTTTTTTAGGGGAAGAGCGTGTTTGCATTTAGGGTATCCTGAACAGGCCAAGAATTTTCCAAAACGCCCAATTTTTATCACCATTGGCTTGTTGCATTTCTCACAAATTTTATCGGTTTTTTCTTCGGTTATTTCTTTTTTGTCAATTTCTTTATATTTCATTTGGAGATTTTTATTAAAAGGATAATAGAAATCTTTTATTACTGGAACCCATTCTTGTTTTCCTCGGGCAATTTCATCTAAGTCTTCCTCCATGCGAGCAGTAAATTCTATATCAACGATTTTGGGAAAATGTTTAACCAAAAGATCATTAACTATAATCCCTACTTCAGTTGGATAGAGATACCTTCTTTGTTTTTTTACATAATTTCTTTCTTGAATTGTGCTGAGAGTGGGAGCATAAGTAGATGGACGGCCAATCCCATGCTCTTCAAGGGTTTTTATAAGAGTTGCTTCGCTGTAATGGGCAGGTGGCTTGGTAAAATGTTGTTCAGGAGCAAGTTTTATAAGATTTAAGACTTCATCCTTTTTCAGGAGTGGCAAGATTGTTTCACTAATCTTACATGGGTAAATCTTTAAGAAGCCGTCAAATTTTATTATTGCTCCCGTGGTTCGAAACAGATAGTTTTTTGCTTTAATATCTATAGATGTTGAATCCACTATTGCTGGCTGCATTTGGCAGGCAATGGCGCGGCACCAGATAACATTATAAAGCTTATATTGATTTTTGTCAAGTCTTTCTTTTATGCTTTCTGGATTTTTTTCTGGATAGGTGGGGCGAATCGCTTCATGAGCTTCTTGGGCTCCCTTGGCTTTAGTTTTATATTGACGAGGAATGGCTAAAGCATGGTTTTTGCCAAATTTATCCTCTATTAATTTCTGAACTGTATTTAAAAACTGGTCAGCTAAATTTAAAGAATCAGTTCGGTGATAAGTGATTAATCCGGTTTCATAAAGCTGTTGAGCAATAACCATTGTTTGTTTAGCTGAGAACCCTAATTTATAACTTGCTTCTTGCTGAAGAGTACTGGTAGTAAATGGAGGTAGGGGGTGTTTTTTAATTTCCTTTTTTTGGATATCAGTTATTTTGTACTCAGCATTTTCTAAGTTTTTTACAATTTCATCTGCTTCTTTTTTTGATTTAATTCCAAGCCTTGGAATTGTTTTTTCGTTTTTCCTAATTAATTTCGCAATAAATTCTGCATTTGTTTCGCATTGTCGAAGCAAGGTTTCAATCGACCAATATTCTTGTGGCTTGAATGCGTCGATTTCTCGTTGGCGTTCCACTATTAAGCGGACAGCAACCGACTGAACCCTCCCGGCTGATAACCCTCTGATTACTTTTTCCCAAAGAAAAGGAGAAAGTTTATAGCCAACCAATCGATCAAGAATTCTCCGAGCCTGTTGAGCATTAACTAAATTCGCATTTATATTTCTAGGATTTTTTAAAGCATTTTCAATTGCCCTTTTGGTAATTTCATGAAACACTATTCGTTTTGGGTTTACCAAGTCTAATGCTTGGGCGAGATGGTAAGAGATTGCTTCTCCTTCTCTGTCTTCATCTGTGGCTAAGATTACTACATCAGCTTTTTTACTTATTTTTTTAAGTTTTTCAACTCGCTTTTTTGCCTTGGGGACTATGACGTATTTTGGTTTAAAGTTGTGTTCAGTATCAACGCCCAGTTCTTTTCTTGGAAGGTCGCGAATATGCCCAAAAGAAGACTCAATAATGTAATCCGAGCCCAGAAACTTGCTGATAGTTTTAGCTTTTGTAGGCGATTCGACAATTATGAGGTTCATAGAGACTTAAATTTCTAATGTCTAAATCCTAAAAAATTTTAGAATAATTAGGTCAATTAGACCAATTAGGTTAATTTTATATAATAACTTCCTCCTGTATTTTTCACTACCCCTTTTAATTCCAGCATTATTAGAGTTGAACTAACAATCCTAGTATCTAATTTACTCTTTTTAGTAATTTCGTCAATATGGATGGGTTCTTTAGTAAGAATATTTAGCAAAATTTCTTCTTGTTTAGTTTTCGGTTTAAAAGATTTGTTTTTTTCTTCCAAAAGAGGGAGATTTAATTCTTCCAAAATATCATTAGCTTTAGTAACTAATTTTGCTCCCATTTGAATAAGTTTATTAGTGCCAATTGAATTTTCAGAATAAATAGAGCCCGGAATAGCAAAAACCTCTCTGTTTTGCTCAAGAGCACAGGCGGCAGTTATTAGGGCGCCGCTTTTTTCCGGCGCTTCAACAACTAATATTCCTAAGCTTAGGCCGCTAATTATTCTGTTTCTTTGAGCAAAGAACCACCTTTCGGATTTTATTCCCTGGGGATATTCTGATATCACTGCTCCATTTTCAGTAATTTTATCTGCTAATTTTCTATTACAGCTCGGGTAAACGCTTTTTGGATCTGCCGCGCTTCCTAAAACAGCAATTGTTCTTCCGCCTCTTTCTACGGCGGCTTTATGCGCCCAAGTATCAATTCCTTTTGCTAAACCGCTAACAATAGTTATTCCTACCTCAGCTAAATCGCCGGCAATATTTTCAGCTGCTTGTTTACCATAGCTGGTATAATTTCGAGTTCCTACTATTCCCACGGCAAGTTTATCTTTAGTGCTGAAATTTCCTCTAACATAAAGAGCTTTTGGTGGGTCATGAATTTCTTTTAATATTTTAGGATAATTATTATCTTCTAAGATAATTTTTTTGATATTTTCTTTACTCATGTTCTTAAAAGTATAATAGCAGTAATTAAAAGCTGTCGTCAATTGACAAAGCAAGTTTTATTTGTTATTATAGAATGTATGAAAAATATTAATAAGGAATTTTATTCTGGAGAAAAGAAAGAGAAAGCCAAAGAGGAATTAGGAAAGGAGGGGAAAGGGGAAGAGAAAATTATCCCTAGAAGAGATTTTATAAAAAAAACACTAAGCGGAGCAGGTATGTTATTAGTTGCTCCCTCTGTGAGGAAAATAGAAGCAGCCTTAGGTCGGACAGGAACAAAAGAAATTGTTGACTTGGAAAAGGGCATATTTAGGGAGCAAGACCCAGAGAAGATAATTAATAAGCTTAATTATCTTGTTGAAAAAATTGGCCCTTTTGCTTACAAGCAACTCGGTTGTTTGTGGGCTGATATTTACGATTTGAATAATAGACCAGAGGCAAAAAGAAAATTAATTGAAAATTTAAATCAAAAGCCAGAAGTAAAAAAAGACATTAAAGAGCCAGTAGTAATGGATAGTTTGAAACAGATCGGCTTGGAGCCCAAGGCGGTTCAGAAATTCCTTAAAACCTTGCCCGAGTCCTGGCGCAAAGAAGTAGCTCTAATCACTTATCTTAATAAACCTACGGAAATAATAGCAAATGAAATTACCGGAGAAAAGGATAAATTAGTTGCCCATCATCAATCAAAAGGAAGAGAAGCTCTAAGCGAAATTTATTTTTTCCCGGGCGCCAAAGAGAAAAAACCAGAAGAAGACCTTTTTCCATTCTTGATTTATGAATGCGCTCATGCCAATAATTGGCGAAATCGCGCTGATTTAAGTTTGGGGCAAAGAATTAGCTTGCTCTATGAAGTTATTAAACGAGTTGAATCGCCCGATAGATTTAAATACGAGATGATTGAGAAAATTAGCTGCAAAGAAAAGCAGAGGGAGTTAATAAAAAAGGCAGTTGAATATTGGGCAACGATTTCTTTGTATTCTATAATGTGCGTAGAACCTACTGAGGAGAACCCTCATACTCAGCCTCCCGTAGCTGATATTAAATTAATTTATAATTATTTAAAAATAACTGATCCTGACTTTGATATTTTAAAAATGGCTAAAAAGAGAGCAAAGCTCCTTAAGCGAGTTCAAAAAGAAAGAGAGGCCGTTAAAAGCCCTTGACAAGCCCTGTCAGTTTGTTAAAATA
>CAYRSI010000030.1:0-8544 GCA_964426965.1 uncultured Candidatus Saccharibacteria bacterium | reverse complement strand
CCTATTCCAATTGACAATCAAAGATATGCTTCAGCAAGTAGTGCTCCAGCTTGGTCTACTGGCACAGCTTTATCCGGCACACCAACAGAATTTGAATTAGGAGTTTGTAAAAGTGGTTATACTGGAACACCGGAATATGGGAAGCTCTGGTGGGGCATAGAGATTGACCAAGGTCAGGCTAGTGGTGAATATTCTGGCACTAATACTATTGAAGCAATTAAAGATGGCTGGTCAAATCCTAACGATTGGTGTGAGGCTCCGTAGTTATCCACCCCGTTAGACTTTTTATGTTATAATAAAAAAGACATGTATTATACCTACGTTTTGGAGAGTTTAAAAGATAGAAATTTTTATACCGGTTATACCGATAACCTGCAGAAAAGATTTAAAGAACATAATGCAGGATTGGTAATGTCCACCAAATCAAGAAGGCCCCTTAGGTTAATATATTATGAAGCATATTTGAATAGATGGGATGCTAAAAGAAGAGAGAAATATTTGAAAACAGGAATGGGCAAAAGAGATCTTAAAAATAGATTGAGAGGTTATCTTGAAAAAAGTAAAAAAGTCTAACGGGGTTATCCACAATTTGCTATATTTACAATGGTTTTTATGGTAAAATATAAGTACATAATACAAATTAATGAAATAAGCCGTAATAAGCGGTGAATTTTGAGTATTTATGACAAATAATTTACTTACATTACGTACATATCCGCAGGAGAGAGAGAGAGAGAGAGAGAGAGAGAGAGAGAGAGAGAGAGAGAGAGAGAGAGTAAATTTCGCCAAAATTTTTATTTTGGAGCCAACTTAATTTTGTTTAAGTTGGTTTTTATTATTTAAAGGTCGAAATTAATAAATTTTAACTTTAAAACAGATAGGGTTTTAAATAAAATATGGCAGAAAAAGTTAAAAAATCAATACCCTGGTTTTTGATTTTAGGTTTGATTGTTGCGATTATCTTGAGTTTCCAGCCCAATTTCAAAGTTAAAGCCGATTCCGAAACACCAGCGACTTCAGTTACTGTTGGCAATGATGCTCCTGTTTTTACAGCTAATATTCCTTATGAAACCCCAGCTTGCCATAATGGCGCGGGCACAGCCGGTACAGCTGACAACCCAGTTAATGAAGGAGCTAATATTGTTATTAAAGCTACGGCAACTGATGCTAACGGAGACCAATACTACTTAGCAGTTTGCGACGGCCCAAATCCTCCTACTGAGGCAGATGTAGCTGATTGCGATTCTGGCACTACTTTTGGAAAATCTTCTCTTACCACCCAAAATACTGAATCTACAGTAACGTTTGCTGCTCCCACTATAACCAGTGAAAGCGAGAGTTGGCATGCTTATGCCTGCGATTCAAATACTACCAACAAGTGTTCTACTGTTTCTCAGGGTACAGGAAATTCAGGCACTCCGTTCTATGTTAACCACAGACCAACTTTTACAGCTGTTTCTGATGAAGCAGGAAATCCAGGAGCCACTGATTTGACCATTGAAGCTACTACTTACGATGATGAAGATACTGATGCTGCACAGGATACAGTAAGTATGTATGTTTGTACGACTGCAGCATTTACTGGTGGAGCCAGTCCAGCATGTACTGTTGATGAATGGTGTAATGTAACAGGTGTTACGCCTACTGCTACTTTGGCCTGTGATTTAACTGTTCCTGATCCGCAAGCTCATGGAGAAGTTAATTATTATCCTTATGTAGTGGATATCCATGGTTTTGCTGCTACAGGCGGTAAACAAGGTTCAGCTGAAACTTTTACAGTTAATGACGTTGTGCCAACTCTTTCTACTACTCCGGAATTGAATGGAGCTGCAGCAATTGATTTAACTTCTGAAAAATCAACTACTGATATCTACGTTACAGGAACAATTACTGATGATAACAGCTGTCAAGATATTGTAGCTGCTAATGTTACGACTGATGTTTGGCAGACTACCTTAGTTACTCGGACTGGTTGTGACGATGCTGGCGAGGCTGATGACAATAACTGTTACCCCGATGTTACCTGTGTTTATGATTCAGTTGTTGAGGAATGTACTGGTTCAACCGATAAAACAGGTGGTTACAAATGCACGGTTTCTTTCCAGTATTATGCTAATCCAACAGACGCTAATACTCCAGGGGTAGATGATAACTGGACAGCAACTTTGATTCCTGGTGATGGACAAGGTGAAAGTACAGCTGGTGAAACTAATACAACTGCTGTAGAAATGAATAGTTTCCTGGCTTTAGGCTTAGCTGCTTCTTATAATGCTATTGCTTATGGGGGCGTAGCAGCTGGCACTAACACTGACCCCTTGCTTGAAAAAACCAGAGTTGAAGCAAGTGGCAACTGTGCTTTAGATGTTACACTTCATGGCACTACAATGACTGGCGAGGGTGATCCTATTCCAATTGGTAATCAAAGATATGCATCAGGAAGTTCAGCCCCAACATGGGCAGAAGGTACGGCTCTTCTGGTTACACCAGGAGAAGAGTTTGAATTAAACGTTGCTAAAACTACTGGAACAACATCATATGGAAAGCTTTGGTGGGGAATAGATATACCAGTAGGTCAAACAACAGGTGAATACAGCGGCACCAATACTATTGAGGCAGTTAAAGCTGAAGTAGCTAATTGGGAATAACCCGTAGGCAAAACCGCAAGCGCAAAATAAGAGTAAGACCAGTATGACAAAAAGTCATCAGAAAATTTGGTTTAGCGCCATTTTGGTGTTAAGTTTAATTTTAGTTTATTGCTTGTTGCCTTTAGCAGCAGGAGCTTTTGGTATTTCTCCACCTCATGTTATTAATGATCGCCTTTTTGCTGGCTCACATTATGAGCAAAAAATCAGTTTATCTCGAGTAAATACTGATGAGGAATTAAACTGCGAAGTTGAATTTAATACTCCTGGATTTGAAAATTGGTTTACTGTTACCCCGAGCAATTTCTTCTCTTTTCCTGAGGGAGAAAAGGTAACTGAAATGTTTGTTAAAGTTGATGTTCCTAAGGATGCTGAACCCGGTAGATTTAGAGGTTCAATCAGGGTTAGGATTGTGCCTAAAGAAAAAGAGGAAGGGAAAATTACCATTGTTTTGGGAGCCAGAATAGATGTTGATTTAACAGTTACATCAGAAAAATTTACTGAATTTCAAGTTCGCCGGGTCAAAATTCTTGATTTAGAAGAAGGATGGACAATAGAAGTGAAGATGAAAATTGAAAATAAAGGCAATGTTAAAATAGCTCCTGATAGGGTTACTATTGATGTTTATGATTCAGGCCATAAGGATTTACTTAAATCAGCTGAAACCAAAAAATTATCTAAAATTGAACCTTTTGAAACTAAAGAAATTTCTGCTTTTTTAAAAGCCAAATTAGCTGTTGGTCAGTATTGGGGAGAAGTCAAAGTTTACAAAGGAGAAGAGATTATTTGGCATGAAAAGGCTATTTTTACAGTTAAACCAAAAGGAAGCCTGCCACCTCGACCAGGAGCTGGATTTATTGGTTTAAGTATTTGGATTTGGATAGTAATTGGATTAATAATTCTTGCAGCCATTTGTTATGGGGTCTGGAGGTTTAAATTTAGAAAGCGGAAGCTTAAGAAAAAATATGGTTTTTGGAGATTTAAATTTAAAAAGAAGGATAAATAAGATTGTTTTATTTTCTCTTTTGGGAATAATCTTGATTGTTCCCTTTTTTTCTGCTATAGGTGAAGAATTAGATACTTCGGTTACTGTATCAGTTTGTGGTAATGGAAGCGTTGAGGGAGACGAAGAGTGTGATGATGAAAATACAAGTAATACAGATTCTTGTCTTAATACTTGTGTTAGCGCCATTTGTGGAGATGGATATATTCGGAGCGGGGTAGAAGAATGTGATGATGGTAATACTACATCTGGGGATGGTTGTAGCTCAACTTGTCAGATTGAAGAGGAAGAGGAAGATGACGGAAACGGCGGTGGAGGAGGTGGCGGCGGTGGAGGTGGCGGAGCATATATTCCTCCGCCAACAACAACTACCAAAGTTATTCTTCAGGGTAAGGCATCTCCAGCTGCTTATTTAACTGTTTTAAAGGATGGACAGGTTTTAGTTAATACTCAAGCTAATTCTCAAGCTGATTTTAAAATTGAGACTTCTAATATAACTGCTGGTATTTATACTTTTGGCATTTGGGCTGAAGCTAAAAATAGTCTAAAATCAATTACCTTTAGTTTTACAGTTAATGTTGTTTCAGGGGCTACTACTACAATTAGCGGTATTTTTATTCCTCCAACCATTGGTTTAAATAAGGATAGCGTAAAACGAGGCGAAACTTTAAATATTTCAGGTCAGACAGCTCCTCAAAGTCAAGTAGAAATTCATATTAATTCTAATGAGATAATTGAAAAGGTTACAACTGATACTTTAGGGGTTTGGTTTTACAACTTAGATACTAATCATTTAGAAGAGGGAGTTCACAGCGTTCGGGCTAAAGCCAGTACTACTGATGGGTTGTTAAGTACTTTTTCCCAAACTTTGTTATTTGGTGTTGGGGTTGGTTTGCCGCCTGGCGAGGGGGTTTGTCCTAATGCTGATTTAAATAAAGATGGCAAAGTTAATTTAATTGATTTTTCTATTTTGCTTTATTGGTGGGGGAGATCCAGTTCCTGCGCTGATCAGAATAATGATGGTGTAGTTAATTTAATTGATTTTAGTATAATGTTATACTGGTGGACCGGATAAGCGTTCACTTCGTGAACTAAAATAAAATATAAAATACTAAATATAAAAAATGCATATGTTAAAATTTAAAAATACTTTTTTGTTTTTTATTTGTGTTTTTTGTTTTTTATTATTTTTTCCTTTAGCAACAAAGGCAGCTATTTTATACTTGGAACCCCCCAGCGGACAATATCAGTCGGGTGATACTTTTGGAGTGGAAATTAAAGTTGATACTGAAGGAGAATGCATTAATGTTGTTGAAGGGACTTTAAAATTTTCTAAAGATATTCTAAAGGTAGTTGATTTTAGTCGAGGTAAATCCATTATAACTCTTTGGGTAGGGGAGCCAGAAATTAATCAAGAATCAGGATTGATTTTCTGGAGTGGAGGAATCCCTAATGGTTATTGCGGAAGAATACCCGGCGATCCTGGAGCAAGTAATTTATTGGGAAAAATAATATTTAGAGTGCCCGAGATGATGGTAAAAGAATCAAAAGAAAATCTGGCAGGACCTGCCTGCCGGCAGGCAGGAGTAAAATTTTTAAATACTTCCCAGGTGCTTTTAAATGACGGCAAAGGCACAAAAGCAAAGCTTACTACCCAGGGAGCGAATTTTGAAATTTTAAGCAAATTGGAACCAATTAAAGACGAATGGAAAGAAGAAATTAAAAAAGACAATATTTTACCTGAATCATTTAAAATAGAAATTAGCCAAGATTCGTCAATTTTTGATGAAAAATATTTTATTACTTTTTCAACCACTGATAAACAGACAGGAATTGATTATTACGAAGTTAAGGAGGGAAAAGGGGACTGGGAAATAACTGGCAGTCCTTATGTTTTAGAAAATCAAGAATTAACAGATGATATTTGGGTTAAAGCCGTTGACAAGGCAGGAAACGAACGAATAGAAATTATAAAAGCTCCTTATAAGCCAGCATGGAAATATGTCCTTTATTTGATTCTAATCTTAGTTGTAATTATAATTATAATTGTGGCAATTTGGTGGATATTGAAAAAGTCAAAAGTCAAAAGTCAAAAGTCAAAATGAAATATCAAAAATCAAAAATAATTTTGCATTTTACATTGCTATTTTGCATTCTGATTTTTGCATTTTGCATTTTAGCGAGCAAAGCGAGCGCTGCTAATGGGTCGCTGTATTTAGCTCCCTCCAGTGGCACTTATACGGTTGGCAATACTTTTTCAGTGTCAGTAATGGTTAATACCGGCGGAGTATCTATTAACGCAGCCCAGGGAACTTTAACTTTTTCTCCGGATAAATTATCAGTAACAGGTATTTCTAAAGGTGGTTCGGTTTTTAGTTTATGGACAGCTGAACCAACTTATTCTAATTCTTCTGGAACCATTAGCTTTGGCGGCGGTATACCGAATCCAGGTTATACTGGCGCTTCGGGAAAGATTATCACGATTACTTTTAAAGCCAGGGTAAGCGGTACTGCTCCCGTTAGTTGGAGTAGTGGAGCAGTTTTAGCTAATGATGGTAAGGGAACAAATATTTTAGCCAGCATGGGAGGAGGAAATTATACTCTTAAAGCAACAACAGTTAGCCCCCCAGCTGAGCCATTAACGCCTCCTGCCAGGACTCCGACTAAACCCGATATTTCATCTTCAACTCATTCGGAAGAAGATAAATGGCATTCTGATTCTACTGTTAAATTTTCCTGGACATTACCCGAAGGTGCTACAGGGACAAGTATTCTTTTTAACCAACAACCAGTAAGTGATCCTGGTCCTCTATCTGATGGACTTTTTGATACCAAGATATATGATAACGTTAGCGATGGCATCTGGTATCTCCATTTGAAATTAAGAAATAAATACGGCTGGGGAATAATTAAGCATTTTAGGGTTCAAGTTGACACAACAGCACCTCATCCTTTTGATATTAAAATTAAAGAAGGAAAAGAAACTGATAATCCCCAGCCAACCTTGCTTTTTGAATCCAAAGATGATGTTTCAGGAATTGATCATTATGAAGTTAGAACTGATGGCGAAGAACCCGCAGTAGTAACCCCAGAAGAAATGTTAGCTAATCCCTATAAAATGCCTATTCAGCCGCCGGGTAAACATATGGCGATTGTAGAGGCTCTTGATAAAGCTGGTAACTCAACAGTTAGTACTACAGAAGTTAATATTTTATCAATTGAGAGTCCTAAAATTAATAAATATCCACAACGCTTATCATTGGGGGATACACTTATTTTAGAAGGGACATCTTTGCCTAATGTAACTATTAAATGTTATATCCAGAAAGAAGGTTATAAAGCTGTAGTTGGCGAAACACGAGCTGATGATAATGGAAACTGGGTTTATGTTCACGATAAATCCATGGGAAAAGGTTTGTGCAAGATTTATGCTGTAGCCATAGATGAAAGAGGCGCTCAAAGTTATTCCAGTCAGGAAGTTGCTATAGCAGTTACTCTTCCTACTCTTTTAAAAATAGGTAACATTGCCATTGATTATCTTACCGTGGTAATTGTTTTGCTTATACTTATTGGTTTAACTATTTTTGGGGTTTACTGGGGATGGCATAAATTTAGATTATTTAGAAAGCGTCTAAGAAAAGAAACAAAAGAAGCAAAAGATGCCCTTCATAAAGCCTTTAGTTTATTAAGAGAGGATATTACCGAACAGTTAAGGCAGTTAGAAAAAATTAGAGGCAAGCGAAAATTTACTGAAAAGGAAAAGGAAGTAGAAAGACAGCTTAAAAAAGATATTGATATTGCTGAGAAATATATTGGAAAGGAAGTTAAAGACATAGAAGAAGAATTAAAATAGCTTGACAGAATTTTTCATAATGCTAAACTTATAGTGATATTCACAGACAGTAGGTCCTAGACCCAATCGCTTTGCGATTTAGGGTCGGATAAATCCTGCCGAGGGTATGTGATTTTGGCTTCAGATAAGTCTGTGGATATTGCCACAGATTTTTATTTATGCTGACAAAGAAACAAAAAGAAGAAATAATAAATGAATTAGCTGACAAATTAGAACGTCAGAAGGGTTTAGTTTTTACGGATTTTAGAGGGCTGAAAGTAGGGGAGATGCAGGAATTAAGAAATAAATTGAAAGAATCAGAGATTGAATATAAAGTAGTCAAAAAAACATTGGTTAAATTGGCTTCAGAGAAGGCAAAAAAAGAAGTGGACACAAGCCAGTTTAATGCCTCAATGGCCTTGGCGGTTGGTTATCAGGATCCAATCATGCCGGCAAAAATAATTAGTAAGTTTGCTAAAGAGCACAAGAATTTAAAAATCCTAGGAGGGTTAATGGAAGATAAATTTTTAACTGTAGAAGAAGTTAAAGAATTAGCCAAGATTCTTTCAAAGGATGAATTGCTGGCTAAATTTATTGGCAGCATAAAAGCCCCAATTAGCGGGTTTGTTAATGTTTTGCAAGGAAACATTCGTAATTTATTATTAATTTTTAAACAAATAACAAGCGAATCTTAGCTAATCTAAAGCGAATTATTAGCATTCAATTCGTTTTAATTAGCTTACTATTCGTTAAAAATAATGAGTGAAGAAGAAAATAAAAAACCCTCTGCCGCTTCCGACGAAGCTAAGGAGGACAAGGACGAGAAGAAGGAAGAACAACAAGAAGAACCGAAAAAGGAAGAAAAACCAGCCGCCTCCGAAGGAGGCGAGCCCCGCCCAGAAGATTCTGGGCGGGAAGAGGAACCAAAAGAAGAATCCAAGAAAGAAGAGAAGCCCAAGGAAGAGGAGAAACCTCAGCCTACGGCTGACCAGCCTCAGGCTGGAAAAGTAACAGAAAAAGTTAAGAAAGAAATCAAGGTTCCAGCTAAATTTAAAGATTTAGTCAAG
>CAYRSI010000029.1:0-8556 GCA_964426965.1 uncultured Candidatus Saccharibacteria bacterium | reverse complement strand
GGAGGATTGTAACACCACAGCCTTATCAAAACGAATTTGAGTCATCTTTGTTTTCTGTTTGTGAAATAAGTCAAAAAAAATGTATATCAAAAACAGTAAGCTTAAATTATTTTCTTAAATATTGCAGGCAAGGCAAGCCGGGAGACCTGCTATACATCCGAAAAAATTATCATGTACGCAGGGAAGATGCGGAGGAATGGTTATTGATCAACGATATCCGGTGTGAACGATTGCAGGATATAACAGAAGAAGATTGTTTAAAAGAGGGGATTATCAATGCATATTGTAAGATTGTATGTCCTTCTTTTTTACATAACTGTCGATGTAATCCAACCTGTAATCAGGTTGGTAACTGCGATAAAACACAAGGATTGAAAAGACAGTTTGCTAAAGAATGGGACAAAATAAACGCCAACCGGAAAGACAAAGCAGGAAGCGTTTTACCATATGCCTGGAAAGATAATCCTTGGGTTTTTTCGATTGACTATAGTTTATTTTTTCAAGGAAGGGGGTAATCTGTGAGCATGGAATATGTAAATAATTATAGCGTTTACAGATGCACATTATGCGGAAAAAAGAAAATAATCGATATGGACGAACAACCGCCCGAAACATGTGATGAATGCGTAAGCTTAACGCATGAAGAAATAGTGCGTCAATTTAACGATTGCAAAAACATAAAATAAAATCCGCCTTATGTCGTCGTTGACGATTCGGCGGGAAATAATAGTAGTAGTAATTTGTTTATTGAAAATTTGTTATGAAAGGAGGTTGTTATAAAGGGAATAGAAAAGATTGAGTAATTTTAGCGTAGCCCCCCGTTAAAAGGCCGGGGGGCTGTAATGCCAGGGTGGTGGAATTGGTAGACACAATGGCGGCATGAGGGAAACCGGAACCAACCCCATAAAAAACCGGAGGTGAAGTCCTGCCCACCTTGCGGGTTCGAGTCCCGTCCCTGGCAATCTACGTACTGCCAACACACAGCAGGAAAAAACAAACGGTGTAAACGTTGCGTTTCATCTTGATTGGCGATTCTGGTGAAAGACCCGTGTACAGCAGTGGTGGAAAGGCAGACACTACTATCTAAGAGCCTGCGTGGGATCTCCATTCGATTTGGGGAATAGATCATGGTTGCATAGGCGCAGGACATGTCCGGGGTTCGACTCCCCGGCTGCTGTAGAAAAAGGATAGGTTGCCGTGAAAAAATGAAGGTCGACCGCCTATCCGCTATCAAATTTGATTTAGCCCGGCGGGTTGTAAATCGTCTGGAAGGCGCTGTACAGAATGCCAGACAGCTAATAAGCAGATATAACAACTGATAGGGTGCCGATCAACGCCGGGTTGTTTTAGAAAAAGAAAGAGGGTAACATTGCAAACTAAGATTACAGCCGAAAAATTAAAAACCGAAGTCCTCAAATATTGGCGATTTAAGCGACAAGGTTATAATCTTTGTGGGACTGAGGTTGATACCATATCCGGCAGAGCAGATGTTATGGTTTGCGATAATCGAGAAATAATTGAAATCGAAATTAAAATATCTAAATCTGATTTTATGCGAGATTTTAAAAAGAAAAAATTCTCAGCTGTCTGCAAAGATGATCTTTATAGTCGAGTCTATGCAAATCGCCTATTCTATTGTGTGCCGGCTGCTATCTCTGAAAGTTGTTTATTGTATCTTGAAGCAAACAAATTACCTTTCGGACTTTTTTCTTTTGATGGGAAATTAACCATGTTAAAATCAGGAAAAAAACTTAAAACACTAAATGTAGTAATTGCCGAGAATATAAAACGTAAAATATTATTAAGAGCCACATCAGAACTTGTGCAATTAAGAGAGAAGGGGGAAGAACATTGAAACTCACAGTACTTTGTGATGCCTGCGGAAAAGACGACTGGCGGTTTTTAATAAACTCATTTGATTTTCACGGGGAAAGTCAAAAAACATATCAATGTAAAAACTGCGGGCATATTATTACAAGAAAAGACTTGACAGAAACGAAAAAGTATGAATAATGAAAAAAATCGGGCGGAATTATAACTGGAATAGGCTATTTTCCGGGGTTGACTCTCCGCCCGAGGTCCCCCGGATGATAGCCTTTTTTATTTAGAGGAGGTGTAACGCTGGGCCAACCAAATATACGGCCATACAAAATAGTGAAGGGAGGATTTCACGCCAGTTTAGCGGGCTGGAATGCTGGTTCATGTCTCCAGTGAGTATGGCCATTTTTTTTGTGAAAGGAGTTTTCATGGAAAAACTTATATGCCCGGAATGCGGGAAAGAATTAAATATTGTACCCAGTTCAAAATGTCTTAATCCTGAACAATACAATTCAACAAAAGCAGGTGATTATTATTGTAAAAATTGTAAAGGAAATCGTGGTAAAACAGGATATAGATATTACTGGAAAGAAGAATTAAATAATTCTCAGGAACAACTATTAACAAAACTACAATTAAATAAGGAATGGTCTGTTACTTTAAAACTAATAGACAATAAATATCTAAGAATTGAATCTGATTGTGATATGTCTATTTACCCGGACACCCCAAGTCAAATAACGTTAGGTGGTGGTTGGGATAATATGTATGATCAAACTGGCGAGGTTTTTAACAGAGGAGTATGATGTCAAAAAATAGATATATTAATACTAAATTTTGGGACGATAGTTATATAGTTAAACTTGATCCTATCGCTAAGCTTTTGTTTTTATATTGCCTGACGAATCCACTTACAAATATATGTGGGATATATGAAATCACAATAAAAAGAATTTCTTTTGACACGGAAATAGATGAAAAAATAATAATGGAAATATTAGAAAAATTCGAAAAAGCAGGAAAAATGAAATATCACAAAGGATGGTTGGCGATAAGAAACTTCATAAAACATCAGAAAAAGTCAGATAATCCAAAAGACAAAATAAATATTGGCATAGAAAAGACTATAAATGAAGCCCCTGGGTATCTGAAAAAATGGATATTAAGCCCCTTGAAGCCCCTTGAAGCCCCTTCAAGGCCCTTGAAGCCCCCCCCTAAAAAAAAACATACCCCTTCAAGGCCCTTGAACTATTCTAATCTTAATAAGAATTCTAATCTTAATCTTAATATTAATAAGAATTCTAATATTAATAAGAACATTGGCGATTCCAAGGAATCGCACTTTTCAGAACCCCCACCTTTCCCTATGAAAAAAGAAGAACCGGAAAACTGGAAATATATAGAATCACTTTTTATAAAAAAACAAGAATACGATGATTGGGGAAAACAGAGAAAACATTGTAAGAGTCTGGATAAGCGAATTCGTACAACTTACCAGGCCCGGGCTCCTGATATGACATTGCATGAGTTTACGGAAAAGTGTATAAGCTATTTCTGGTATTTAGCATGTAATGGGAATAGTTTCTGGAAAGATCAAAAAAATTGTTTTTTCCCATCAACCTTAAACGCTGAAAGGATATGGACTATGTTTTTAGGGGAAATTAAAAAGAGAAAGCCGCCGACCAGGGCAGATTATTTGGAGGGAATAGAATGAATCATAAAAGAAATATCGAAACATTAAAAAATATAAAGGGGTGGATAGAGATTGCTATGATAAATGAAATTGATAATGATCAATTAATATCTGCTAAAATAATATATTTGCTTTCTCAACTTCATGGAGAATTAAGTAGGAATGGAGAAGTAAATGACCTATGAAAATTTTATAATAGAAGTACAGGCGTATTACGGTATATATGAGAATAGAGTTGTAAAAAATAATGTGTATAAATATGTTCAAGAAGAATACAGCGAAAATCAATTAAAAGATTTGTTAATGGCGATAAAAAAAACATATTCTTATTCGTTTAAAATTCCTCCGGATATTGCGATCATAGAACGTGCCGATCAAAAATATGGAATTACAAAATATGCTATTTCAGGGGAAAAAATAAAAGCAAGTGAAGTGAAACAAATTGATTTTAACGAATCTTTAAACCTACCTCTTAAGCTTAAAGAAAAGTTATTGGAGATTTTAAATAAGAATAAGAAAAAAATGAAGGCTATAAGAAAGGGTAAGGAGAGAGTGGAGTGATTATTGGGGACAAGGTGGATGTATGTTACCAGGAAAATGTATTTATGCAGGAGATAACATGGAAGGAAGGGGAGTGTATGAATAAAGACTTTTGGAATATGTCATGGAATCCGGTGTGGGGCTGTCTCAATACCTGCCCGTACTGCTACGCCCGGCGGATTGCGAAAAGATACGCTGCGCAGATAGCAGAAAAGGAAGTAATATATTTATTACAATTTGGGCAATTAAATGTAAATGAATGTATAGCTGAATTAACTAAACAACTAGAATCCTTTAAACCGATCTGGCTTGAATCAAACTATGTCCGCAAGTTTCCGAAAAAGCCGTCTATTATTTTTGTAAACTCTATGAGTGATCCGGCTTACTGGGAAGAATCATGGTATAAGCGGATAGTCAAACGCATAGCAGAAAACATGCAACATACTTTTGTTGTGCTTACAAAGCTACCGGTAACGTACAAAGAATATATTTTTCCGCATAATACGATTTTAGGGGTAACAATTAATACCTATTACGATTATAGAAATCATGCTGTACAAATTGACAACATGCAGGATTTTAAAAATAAATTATTATTATCAATAGAACCAATTCAAAATACTTTTAGCTATAGATTTATAGAAATGGTAGAAGAAAAATTTGACTGGATTCACGTAGGTCAAGAGTCCGGAAACCGGAAAGATCGGATAAAAGCAACCAGGGAAATGATACAACCTTTTTTTGATTTAGATATTCCGGTATTTATGAAAAATAATCTGGATGGGATTATTCCAGGACGTAAATTAAGAAAGGAGTTTCCTGATTTATTTTAAAAGGAAAGGGGAAGGAGAGAGTGGAGTGATTATAATACCGATAACCTTCAAACAAGCAAAAGAATTTGTGAATAAAAATCATTCACATCATATAGCGCCAATTGGTTGGAAATTCGGTGTGGGAATACAAGAAAAAAATAAACTCATAGGGGTGGGTATTGCAGGACGTCCAGTTTCCAGGATGTTAGACGACGGATATACGATTGAAATAACACGATGTTGTACAAATGCATCAAAAAAAAATATAGCAAGTATGATTTATGGAGCTTTAACGAGAGCTGCCAAAGCGCTTGGTTATAAAAAGGCGATTACGTACACACTTGTCACAGAAAAAGGAACATCTCTGAAAGCTTCGAATTGGAAAAAAATTAAAAAAATAAAAGGGCGTTCATGGTCATGTAAAAGCAGGACAAGAGAAGACAAGCATCCATTGTGCAATAAGATACGATGGGAAATTATATTAGAAAGGGGTTGTAGATGACAGAGGAATCTAATTATACGTTGTTAGAAACACATATAGAAAAAATACCAGGTTTTGAAATAACGCCAGATTTGCAGGAAAAACAAGCATGTACGAAGATATATACTATAGCAGGATTAAAAACTATGAATATGAAAAAAGAGGTTGCAAGTGTCTTAAAAAAGTTATTAGACGATAGAAGACGATTAACAAAAATGTGTCTAAATATGTTTTGTCTTTCACATTTATCGCACCAAAGCAATAACTCTGTTTTTAAAAACGAATGTATTGTAATATTACAAGAAGCAACCGGAAAAACAATTGATGAATTGATAGAAAAGCCGGAGGTGAAAGGTGAGTAATAATATATATTTTTTTGACGGCACAATGCTTGTCTCGAGCGGAGAAATAAAATTAAAAAATCAGATTCACAATATAATAGCCTTTCAACAAACGGATAAAAAAAGAGAGGCAGGAAGGGAGTATCCTGATGCATACATCAAGCCTGAAATGATGTTTGTTTTTGATACGATAGATTCCGTTGATTCTGTGATTAGGGTTTTGCAGCACTTAAAAGAAAACTGGAGGTGAAAGATGATAGTAAACACGAATAACAAAGATAAGACCGTACACTCAATTATAGAGTTACCTGCGTTCATCAATAGAGATGATGCGATTATAATCCATGCGATTTTACGGTATTTAGGGCTTAATTATTTTGCTTTTTTCCCGGGGAAAAAGAAGATCAAAGAAACCCTGGGTACCGGAGTATATCTTTTTATCTCTGGTTATCAGGTTGTATCTTACGTGGGAAAAGCGGAGGAGATGAAAGAGCGGATTTGTCATAGTCACGAAAAGCTGGAAGAGGAAGAGATTATCACAATCAATACGCACAATATGTTTCTTGCCAGCAGGCTGGAAGTGATACTTGAAAGGCTATTATTGCCGATAAAAAACAAGGTTATGCCAGGGACTATGCCGGGGAGGAAAAGGAAATGAGAAAATATAGGATATGGGATACACTTAATCAAAAATATCTTAAAGAGGAAAGAAAGTTTAGTTTTCGGTTAACTCCTGATGGATTGATAGAATATAGTACCGGCTGGATCGGTTGGAATAAAGAACCATGTAATTTTGAAGTAGATAATAATAATAGATTTATTGTTGAATTTGATACCGGGTTTAAAGACAAAAAAGATAAAGAGATTTATGAGAGTGATATTGTAAAAAGATATAGTGAAAGCAAATATATAGTGTATTGGAATAATAAAAACTGTGCTTTTGAAATGAGAAGAATAAAAGATAATTATCCTCTTAGTTTTTTTGAATTAAATTGTTTTAAAGAAAAAATAGAAATAATAGGTAATATTAACGAAAACCCTGAATTATTAGAGGAGGTGAGCGATGTTAAAAAACAAAGATGAAATTATAAAAGTGCTTATTGAATATTTATTTAATAAACAAAATTGTCCGCCTGGGATGTGTGAAAAATATAAAAAATGCACATTCAAAAAAGAGATTGCAATTAATTGCTGGATAGACTGGGCAAAAAAGCAAGCAAAGAGGGCAGGGGATGAATAAAATTATCCAGGGTAATTCTTTCGAAATACTTTCATCTCTGCCGGCAGAATCTGTACATTGCTGCGTGACTTCTCCCCCATATTGGCAGATGAGAGATTACGATATTGAGCCGACTTTATGGTCAGAAATTTCCTTCTCCCCTATGCCTGGACTGCCGGAAATAACCATACCGGAAATAAAATGTGTGTACGGATTAGAATCCAATATTTGGGCTTACATCGGTCATACGGTGCAGATTTTCCGAGAAGTCAGAAGAGTACTGCGAAATGACGGGACTTTGTGGTTTAATATTGGGGATAGTTATTGTACATCAGGTGGTACAGGGGCTTATGATACCGGAATAGGTAAGAAATACGCAGGTAAAGGAAAACGAAAAAGAAACTGGATAAATACCCCGGGAATAAAGAAAAAAGATATGTATGGCATGCCTTGGCGGCTTGCTTTCGCACTTCAAGCAGACGGATGGTATTTACGGCAGGATATAATATGGGCAAAACCTTGTCCTACCCCTGAGCCTATGATGAATGGCCGATGTACAAAAGCACATGAGTATGTTTTTCTTTTTTCAAAATCAAAAAAATATTATTTTGATAGTTTGGCGATTGCTGAGGAGTATAAAGATGAGACCTATAGTGTGCATGGAAAAAAATATAATACAAGTGCGGAAAATGAAAAAATGGTTAAATCAGCAGCTATAAAGAAATTTACAAATATAAGAAAACCAAATAAATGGGGTAAAGCCCCTAAAAAATCAGTCTGGACAATCGCTGGCGCCAACTTTTCCGGGGCGCATTTTGCCGTCTTTCCGGAAAAGCTTATTATTCCCTGCATTCAGGCCGGATGTCCTATTAACGGGATTGTCCTTGACCCGTTCGGCGGCGCCGGCACTACTGCTCTGGTTGCAAGAAAACTAAATAGGAATTATCTACTTATAGAAATAAAGCCTGAATATGTGCAGATGGCAGAGAATAGGTTAAGAAAGGAGATACCGTTATTTGTATGAATAATGTAGTACATAACTGCGATTGTATGGACATCATGAAGACAAAGCCGGATAAGTTTTTTGACTTGGCTATTGTTGACCCGCCGTATGGGATAGGGGCGGGGAAAGGTACTGAAATATATTTATCAAATAACGGGAAGCAAGATTGGAAGGGTAAGAAAAAAAACGATAATACAATATATGGAAATTGGGATAATGTTATTCCTGAGAAAAAATATTTTCAGGAATTATTTAGAATATCAAAAAATCAAATAATTTGGGGTGGTAATTATTTTATTGAAAATCTTTACAATTCAAAAGGTTGGATTGTTTGGAATAAATTAAATGGAAATAGTTTTTTTGCAGACGGAGAGTTGGCCTGGACTTCTTTTAAAACTAAACTGAGAATATTTAATTATTTATCATGCGGATTTATGGGAAGCCATAAAAACAGAGGAAAGCGCATCCATCCCACACAAAAACCCGTAGCCCTATATAAATGGCTCTTACAAAACTACGCTAAACCTGGCTGGAAAATATTCGATTCTCACGTCGGGTCCGGTAGTATCCGGATTGCCTGCTATGACCTGGGCTTCGATTTTGTGGGATGCGAAATTGATCCAGATTATTGGCAAGCACAAGAGGAGCG
>CAYRSI010000028.1:0-8884 GCA_964426965.1 uncultured Candidatus Saccharibacteria bacterium | reverse complement strand
TTTGGAGTCTTTGCTACTGAAGGAATAAAACATCCTATTGCTTCAATACTAAAGATAGAAGATGGAGAAGGAAATGTTATTGAACAATATGAGGATAAATCAGCAAGAGTTTTAAATGAACAAATTGCCAGATTGGTAACAGATATTTTATCCGATGAGGAATCCCGAGCCCCAATGTTTGGCCCGCATTCTAAACTTTATTTAGATGAAAGACCAGCAGCTAAAACTGGAACTACTGATGAATACCGGGATGGCTGGACAATCGGTTATACACCATCTTTGGTGGCTGGAGTCTGGGCTGGCAACAACAAACCCAAATCCATGAAAAAGGGAGCTGGAATTTATGTAGCTGCTCCAATTTGGAATGAGTTTATGAAGAGAGCATACGAAATCAAAAGTCAAAAGTCCAAAGTTAAAAGTCAAGATGAAACAGGGGATTATTTTGATTTACCGGAAGGGAGTGAGGAATTTACTAAGCCAGAACCAATTGAAACCAACAAAGATGTCCTGAATGGAAAATTTGCTAATGAAATTAAAGTAAAAATAGATAAAATATCGGGCAAATTAGCTACAGAGTTTACTCCTCCTGACCTAATTGAAGAAAAAATCTATCGAGAGGTTCATTCTATTCTGTATTATGTAGATAAAAATGACCCACAGGGCACAGAAAATGGTAGAAACGATCTCCAATTTAATAACTGGGAACCACCAGTAGTTACCTGGGCCATTAAAAGGGGAACATACAATGTCACTCCTCCGATGGAATACGACGATATTCACACAAAAGAGAATCAACCAACTGTTAAAATTCGCTCACCAAGGAATCTTGGTACTATAAAAAATCGGACAATAAAGGTTGAGGCCCTGGCAGAGGCGCCCCTAAACATCAGGCAGCTAGATTTCTTTTTTGATAACAATTTAATGGGGACCGATACTACCAAGCCCTATCAGGCTACCTTTTCTATACCATCAAATACAAGGGGTAGAGAACATCAAATAACAGTCCGGGCCTATGATCAGTATGGGGGACGTCAAAGTGAAACAATAACTATATTCTTAGATATTCCGGGCCTTGAAGATATTGAAGAAATTAGCGAAACAGTACTTCACCTAATTTCTAAAGAACCCTCCTATGAATTCAGGTTAGAAATTCAAGATCAAAATGGAAATCGAATTAAGAAAAAATTAAAAAGAATAGACCTTTACTATTATGAGAAAGAAGGGAGTGAAAGCAACTTTTGGTTTGCTGCCAATCTGAGTTCTCCTTTTCCGGATTACGAATATGGGATCAAATTAGCAAAAATACCTGATCCTGGAAATTACTATTTCTTTGCCCAGACAATCGATGAAGATGATAATGTGATAAAGAGTAATAAGGTTTTATTAGAAATAGACTAGAGTATAGGATTTAGTATTTTAAAAGCTGAGGGTACTTAGTTCCTCAGCTTTTTGGTTTTATCAAGCAACAGTAATTCTATCCCATTCTTGTCAATATGTTTTTGACTGTTTCTTTGCCCAATTTCTCATTTATTTCATTTCTGATTCTTTCTTTTCGCAATTGGATTTCATTAGCTACGACAGAATTTGAACATCTTAATTGCAGGATACTATTGCGAAAAAAAAGCGCTTTTGCGCTCTTGCTACCAAGGGTCTGGCTCATTATTTTATCAGCTATTTTACAAATCTGCGTTGCTTCTATTTGTTTTCTTATCTCTGGTTTTTGAAGAACCTTGGGAAGAATGGACTTGATGTGAAACATGGTCACAATTTGATCGGCATTATTACGTAAATATAACTTGGGTCTCCAGCTGGTTTTAGAATTCCAGGACTTGCTTCACCGTTTAATCCGAGCATTATTTTACCACTAGAAATATTACTCAAACCATCCAAGAGATATCTATGATTGAAAACAATTTCCATCTCTTTGCCTCTGATTTCACCCTTTATCTCAGAAAAATTCTCTCCCAATTCAACGTCTTGTGCAGAAACTTCAACTAAAGATTTTTTAGGAATAACTCTTAGTTTCATATCGTTTATCCTACTGCTAAAAAGACTACTAATTCTTACCACCTCAATAAATTCTTCTATATCTAGTATTAGACTTGTTTCAAACTGCTTAGAAATAAGTTGTTCATAGTCGGGATAAGAACCCTCAATTAAACGGGAGATTATCTGAGTACTTGGGGTTTTGAATAAAATCTGATTTTGCTCTATTAATATCTCAACCACTTCTTCTTTGTTCTGGTCACCTAGAATTCTTATTAATTCTTGTGCTGTTTTAAATGGTATGATAACTGATTTTTCTCCCTTAATTTTATTATTCTTCAAAGAAATAGTTTTTTCACCCAACCGAAAACTGTCGGTGGCAACAAATTTTATATTTTTAGAATTGAAATTAACAAAAATTCCTGAAATTTCTGGACGGATATCAGATAGGGAAGTAAAATTTACTACTTGAGCAAAGGCCTGTTTTAGTTTAGAGGCTTCTATTTTAGCTACTGATTCACCTTTAATTTTTGGAATAATGGGAAATTCCTTAGAATTCATCCCCTTTATACTCGACCTGAAACTCTCGCATTTTACTTGTAAAAAATCATCCTTAGTTTTAATTTCTATTTTCTTATTCGGAAGATTATTTGTAAGGTCATTTAACAATTTAGCTGGTATAGTAATTTCTCCTTCTTTTTTCACTTTGCCAGAAGTCCAATGGGTTATTGCCATTTCCAAATCAGTAGAAATAAGCCTTAATCGTTTTTTTTCTACAGTTAGCAGAATATTATTTAATATAGGAAGAGTTAAATTTTTTCCTATAATGTTTTGAACAATATTAACAGCTTTTTTTAGATTTTCTTGAAGACAAATTATTTCCATACTAATTACAGTATTCTATATTTATATTAATTACTGTTGTTATTATAGATAAGAATTCTTGGGAAAAGTCGAATTTTTGACTAAGGATAGTGAAAAATTTCTTGCAGAAAGTGTGGAGAAGTCTGTAGAGAAGTTGTAACTATTCAGTGATTAAATTTGAGTTTTTCGTTTTTTAAAAAAATCGCTTAGATTTTTCCACTCTTTATATATAGGATACTAAGCAGATGTTAAGTTGTTTTGAACAAGATATTAATTACTGTATAGTCGCTGGCGAATCAAATTTAATTCCTCCTCCAGGGATTCATCGTTTTCTTTCCCCTTATTTATTTTTTCACAAGCGTATATGGCGGTTGTATGATCTCGTCCACCAAGCTTGTTTCCAATAAATGGATAAGAACTTTTCAATTCTTCTCGCAATAAATACATGGCAATCTGCCTTGGTTTGACTATCTCTTTTTTTCTGCTGCGATTAAGTAAATCTTTTGTATCAATATCGAAAAATTCAGCCACTATTTTTATGATGTCTTTATAATTAGTTCTTTTCTGCGGATCAGAAATAATGGTTTTAAGAATTTTTACTACCTGGCTTTGAGTAGGGATAGAATTATTAAGTTTAACAAAGGCGATTATTCTATTTAATGCTCCTTCAAGCTCTCTAATGTTCTTTTGAATACTAGAGGCAACATAGCTCAGTATCTCATCGGACAATTCCAAGCTAAGTTCTTTTAATTTTGTTTTAAGGATTACAATCCTGGTTTCGAAGTCAGGGTTGCTTATATCGGCAATCATTCCTCCTTCGAATCGTGACCTAAGTCGCTCTTCAAGAGTAGGTATTGCCTTAGGTGGTCTGTCGCTGCTTAAGATAATTTGTTTGTTGTTTTCGTAAAGAGCATTAAAAGTATGGAAAAATTCTTCTTGAGTTTTTTCTTTACCAGCTAAAAATTGAACATCATCAATTATTAAAACATCCATTTTTCTATAATAATTTTTTAATTTCTCCATTTCATTATTTGAAATAGCTGAAATTACGTCGCTAGTAAATTTTTCCGAAGATACATAGATTACCTTAGAAGGGCTCGTTTTTGTTATTGTATTTCCGATTGCTTGAAGAAGATGTGTTTTTCCAGTTCCTACTCCTCCGTAGACAAATAGAGGATTATAATTACTGGCAGGACTTTTTACTACGGATTGAGCTGCTGCATGCGCTAATTCATTAAAGGAAGCCACAACAAAATTGTTAAAGCCATAACGAGCATTCAGATTTGTTTTTTTATCTACTTTGAATTGATTAAAATCAAGTTGCTCTTCAGGAATCTGGGTGTCTATCTTTTTGTTGGGGGACCTCTTCTTTTTACTTGTCAATTTTTCGTCCTTCTTGTAATTAATAATGTAAACTACCTCTTTTATGTCCTTAGAGATACCTTTAAGAGCCTTCAAAACAAATTTATTATATTTATTTTCCAACCACTCTTTGGTAAAAGCATTAGGCACACTAATAACAACTTGGTTACTTTTCCTTGTAAAGATATTCGTGTTTTTGAACCAAGTAATATAGTTTGCCCTTGAGATGGAAAGTTCTATTTCGCCCAAGGCTGCTTGCCAAAGCTCCTCATTAGTCATAATTTTAATTTTAGATTTTTAATTCCCTTTCTTGTAATTCTACCATAAAAATAATTCTTTACAAGACATAAGTCAATAGCAAATTTTTGTTAACAAGCTGTGGAAGAAAAGGGGAAAATTAGATATAATTGACCACATTTTTACTTAATGTTAATATATAATTACAAAATTAACAAGTTATAAAAACAAAATATGAAAACAACGACTTACAAGCCCAAAAAAAGAAAAAGAAAAAAAACTCATGGGTTTCGCAAACGAATGAGCACAAAAGGAGGAAGGCGGATCTTGAAAAAGAGAAGAGCAAAGAAAAGGGTAAGATTGACAGTTTAAATCATGCTTGCTAAACAACATCGTTTAAAAAGAAACAAAGACTTTGAATCAACTTTTAAAAAAGGCAAAGCTTTTAATGGGAGATTTCTTTTTTTAAAATTAAGAAGAAACAATTTAGAGGTTAGTAGGTTCGGCTTTGTCATTGGGAAGAAAGCATCTAAGAAATCAACTGTCCGCAATAGAGTCAAGCGCTTATTAAGGGAGGTTATTGGGGCAAGGTTGAAGAAAATAAAACCGGGATTTGATATAATCATCCTAGTAAAGCCGGAGATAATTATTAAGAGCTATCAAGAAATTGAGAAGGAGGTTGAGGGATTGTTGAAGAAGGTAGAGCTTTATAAATAGATTATCAAAAGTTCAAATCCCAAAGCTCAAATGCTAAATCAAATCTAAATGACTAAATGACTAAAGATTTTAGATTTTGGATTTCAGTCGTTGATTTGGAATAATTTGGATTTTAAAATTTGGATTTTATGAAGTATATATTCTTGAAAACAATATATTTATATAAAAAAGTCTTATCTCCTGTTTTGCATTATTTAGTTCCAGGTTGTGGTTGTCGTTTTTATCCAACTTGTTCAGAATATACCTGCCAGGCAGTTAAAAAATATGGAGCCATTGGAGGATTATACAAAGGTATAAAAAGAATCATTCGCTGTCATCCTTTTAATAAAGGAGGATACGACCCAATATAATTATGGAAGTAATTAGCACTATCTTTAATCAATTACTTTACCAGCCATTATTTAACGTATTAATTTTCTTTTATAACGTTATTCCTTGGCATGATTTTGGGGTGGCTATTATTTTAATTACTTTGTTGATTAGGATAATTCTATTTCCCCTTTCTCGGAAGGGAATTAAATCGCGCAAAGCATTAGAAAAGATTCAGCCCAAAATAAAGGAAGTTCAAAAAAAATACAAAGATAAAGAGGAGCGGGCTCGCCAGATGATGCTACTATATAAAGAGCACAAGGTTAATCCTGTTTCTGGCTGTCTGCCTCTTCTTATTCAGCTTCCTATCCTAATTGCTCTTTATCGGGCCCTTATTGATATCCTGAAAAATTCTAGCAAGCTATCAGTCATTCTTTATCCATTTGTTAAAGATCCAGGTTCTGTAAATACTTTCTTTTTGGGGGCAATTGATCTAGCTGCTCCCAGCATCTTTCTGGCTGTTCTAACCGGCGTTTTTCAATTTATTCAGAGCAAGATAATGTTTAAGCCCTCTTCCAAGACCCAGGCATCAGGCCAGAAGATGGATATCCAAAAAACAATGGGTCGCCAAATGACTTATTTTATGCCTATTTTTATAATTTTTATTTCTTTAAAACTGCCGGCCGGCTTGCCTCTTTATTGGGCAGTCAGTACTTTATTTGGCATCGGGGAGTACTTATTAATTAATAAAAAGCATGAAAAAAGAGAAGCTAATTAAAAAAATAACTGAAGAATTATTAAAGAAGATGGCTTTTGGTAAGGCAGCTGTTGAAATAAAAAAGCAGGAGAACTCTCCTGTTTTAGTTGTTAGCATTCAAGTGGAAAATGCTAACCAGCTTATAGGTCAGAGCGGTTCTAACCTTAATGACCTTCAGCGAATTTTAAGGTTGCTGATAGCAAAAAAAGATCCTGAAGCGCCCCTTGTTCTGTTAGACATCAATGGCTACCGAGAAAAAAGAGAGGCATTTCTAAAGGACCTTAGTCGAGAAATAGCCGAGCAAGTGACCAAGGCCAAAAAATCAGTTATGCTTCAACCCATGTCTTCTTATGAACGAAGGATTATTCATCTTGAACTTGCTGAGAAGTCAGATGTAGCCACTGAAAGTATTGGAGAGGGACCAGAAAGAAGGGTAGTAATTAGACCTTGCCCATAATTTATCATGACGTTAGTTAGTAAGATTGCTTACAATACTATCATGTCCACTGGGGGGCGCGTGATTGGCGTAGCCCTTTCTTTAGTTAGCATAGGTTTCATTGCTCGTTATCTTGGCCAGGAAGGGTTTGGGAGCTATGCTTTAGTTTTAGCCTTTTTATCTATCTTTAATATTTTAGCTGATTTTGGACTTTATTCTTTAATGGTCAGGGAAATTTCTCGACCCGGCGCTGATGAAAAGAAGATTGTAAGCAATATTTTTACCATAAGAATTGTTGTTCTTTTAGTATTTTTAAGTTTAGCTTTTATTACAGTTTGGTTTTTCCCCTATCCCTTTCAAGTAAAAATAGGAGTTGCTATTGGAGCAGCCTCTTTTTTGTTTTTGTCAGCCTCTCAGGTACTAATGGGTATTTTTCAGAAATATCTTCGCACAGATAAAGTGGCTTTAGCTGAAGTTATTGGTAGAATTGTTCAATTAGGGCTGGTGATTTCTTTTATATATTTAGATTTAGGTTTTTTTGCAATATTGGTTGCCTTGATTATTAGCGCTGCTTTAACTTTTATTTTTAATTTTTTCTTTGCCAGGAAGTATATTCCTTTGACCTTGGCTTTTAATTTTTCCTATTGGAAAAAATTTTTGAAAGCCGCCCTTCCTATTGCTGCCTCCGTAGTTCTTACTTTAATTTATTTTAAGATCGACAGCATTTTTCTTTCCCTGGGCTTTATTAATCGTTCTTCTGCCAATCCCATTTCTGATGTTGGTATTTATAGCATTGCCTATAAAGTTCTTGAGGGGTTGATTTTTTTTCCGGCAATGTTTGTTGGTTTAATAATGCCCTTGCTTTCTAAATACGCTTTTTCTCAACCAGAGCAGTTTAAAAAAATATTCCAGAAAACCCTAGACATGTTGATCGTTTTTATTATTCCTCTGATAATAGGTCTTTTAATTTTGTCCCTGCCGCTCGTTGTTCTTATTGGGGGGAAGGAATTTAGCGCCTCGGCTTTAGTGTTGCAGATTTTGAGCCTTGCTATTGGTTTGATATTTTTGGGCAATCTTTTTGGTTGCAGCATTATTGCCTTAAACAAGCAAAAAATTGGAGCTTGGATATATTTTGGCGGAATGGTTTTTAACGTGATAGCTAATTTAATCTTTATTCCCAAGTATTCTTATCTTGGCGCTGCTATGACTACGGTTTTTACTGAATTATTAGTTACTGTCTTAATGTTTGTTTTGATCTGGAAAACAATTTCATATTTTCCTTCCCTTAAAATAATCTTTAAAACTCTTTTTGCCGGATTAACCATGGGAGCAGTTATTTATTATTTTCAAAACTGGAACTTATTTCTGCTCATAGGATTGGGAGCAGTTATTTATGTTGGCATGCTTTATCTGATTAAAGGGATAACAAAAGAGGAGATATTGATGTTGATGAGGAAATAAAAATATATGAAAATTTTAACCTGGGGAATATGTTTGGTGGTTTTTTGTTTGCCATTATACTTAGTGCGGTTCAGTATTTTTGATATCCCAACAACTGTTTTGGAATTAATGATTTATGCTCTATTTGTTTTTTGGCTGGTTCGCGCGAATTTGGATGCGAATTATAGGCGAATTTTGATGCGAATATTTAAGTCGCATAAAAAGATTCTGATTCCTATAATTTTAATACTTATCGGTGTCAGCTTGGCGACGATTTTTTCCTCAGATTTGCGGGTTAGTGCTGGGATTTGGAAAGCATGGCTTATTGATCCTTTGTTGTTTTTTATTGTTTTAATAAGTGTTTTTGGCTCGTCAAAATGCGAAGCTTTTGTCGGGAAAGTTCTTTATAGTTTATTTTTATCAGGAGCAGTTGTTTCAGTAATTTCTTTAGTTTACCTATTTTTGGGTAAATTAGATATTCAAGGCCGTTTGCAAGCTTTTTATAATTCTCCAAATTATTTAGCAATGTATTTAGCGCCAGCTTTGATTATTGGGCTTTGGTTTTTGACTTTAAGGGGGGCTCCCAGAGACCTTAAATTGCGAAGCGTTCGGCCTCCCGGCGAGAGACCTCACTCTGTCCTCGCTTCGCTCTTTCGCCTTTGGCGAAAACCGTGCCCGCTCAGCTGCGGAGGTTCGCAATTTAAGTCTCTGCTCGCCGCCCTTATTTTATTATCTATTGTTTTATTTTTTACTCAATCCTACGGAGCCTGGTTGGG
>CAYRSI010000027.1:0-9180 GCA_964426965.1 uncultured Candidatus Saccharibacteria bacterium | reverse complement strand
CTTTTGGAGCAGAACCTGAATATGACAAGTATGGAATCACCAATGCCATATCTCTAGCGGCCCAGAAAGAAGAGACGTGGGAGAAGAGCGTTGAACTGGAGAGAAAAGGTGGTAATCTAATATCCCTATCCGTTGAGGGATTTAAATCCTTTGATGAATAACATAAATCAGGCAGAGAGAAAAAAAGGAGATGCAAAAGCATCTCCTTTCTCTTTTTTTTAAAAGCTAAGAAGGCATAGATCTTGATTGACATTAATATTTTCAAGAAATAAAATTAAATAAGCTTATGGCAATGATTTTTAAACAGCAAGGGGGAAAATCCAAAGAAACTGAAGATATTAATCATTTCGCGATTCCTTCTCATGAATAATTCAGGTTAATTATTAAATATGAAAAAAAGTTATTTTTTTTTCATAGAACAATTATAAAATGAATAATAGAAGATATTACAAAAGCTTAGCAGAAATAATGTCTGATTGGAATAAAAAGAATGCTTTCCTTTCTCTAGGAATGACTAATATGGCTAAGTCCGTTTTGTTAAGAAATCGGATGATAACTGAACTTGAAAAATCTACTGCTAGTTTTAGAGTATTACAAGAACAAATTAGGGATCTAAACGCATCACTATATCCAATGAGGCCAGTATTTGAACAGAGTCTTCTTGCTGCCAACCTCAAGATGAGCGTTGTTATGAATTCTGTAAAACCACAACAAGGTTTTTTTGAAAGACTTCAGAAAGATCAGGATAAGTTTTTTGAATCTCTAAAAGAGTTAAGATTTGATTTTTCAAAGATGATGAATTCATCTATCCTTGCTCATAAATCATTAGCACACATTAACTTTAGCTCGATTGGAAATGCTTTTAACGTTACACAGCGATTACGTAACAGTTTACAGGAATCACTCATAGAGATAGCAAATTCTTATCAATATCTTTGGAGTTCGTTTAGCACGAATCCCAAGAGAATATTATCAAGTCCCAAGGTTGTAATGAGAGAGCCTAGTACTGAAATGTACGTTGCCACGCATCAAGCCTTTATATCAACTAAAGAAGTTGAGGTCACACCTGAAGAGGAGATTTTTCTCAGTGAAATAAAGCCAAGTGAAGTATATATCCATGGTTTAATTGCTTCTATTGATGCTGATCTGCTTACTCTTTACAATGGAGTAAAAGATGCAATTCAATCTAATAATAGTGATAAAATTCGTCATGTATCTATTTCAATTCGAGAGCTATTAACACAAATAATTCATAAACTAGCTCCAGATAATGCATTTTTCGAATGGAATCAAGACAGTTCAAATGTCTCCAATGCTCGTCCTACACGGAAAGGACGATTGAGGTATATATGCAAAAATATTAATTACGGCGAATTTACTGATTTCGTTGAAAAAGATATCTCAACTGCAACTGCCTTTTTTGATCTATTGCAAAAAGGAACTCATAATATCAAGAAACCTTATAATGATCAGCAGCTCAGGGCCTTGCTTCTAAGATTAAACTGTCTAATATCTTTCATAATTTCAATTTCAAGAGAAGTATAGACTTGGAAATTTATAGAATGTCAGGTTTTTTGGAATCCATAAAAAATTAAATAAAAGGAAGAATAAATATGAGCACTTGGTTGCAGATACTCCCTATTGTTGTTGCAGTATTAGTAGCCTGTATATCCTATTTTCAGGCCAGAAAGGCTATTAGAATATCAAGGGACGCAATAGCTCAAGCAAAAAACGCAAATGAATTAGCTGAAAAGGCAATTGCTGAGTCCAAAATACAATTTACAACAATAAATCGGCCATTATTGATTATCAAACCTGTATCTTTTAAGAAAGATAATATCTATTTTGATATAAATTTCCTGGATGAGAAAAAATTAATTATAAAAATACCGATTGAAATAAAAAATCTAGGAAATCTTGTTGCAGATAATACTTTTCTACATTCGGCTAACTGTATGCTACATATTAACTAACAATAAGTTCGTTACGGGGGATAAAAAGGAATACGAAACTGTGGACGGGAAGCTGACATTAATGGATATACCTCCGAATGGTGCGTTGGTGAAAATAGTGGATTTTGATTTTCAACTGCCTTCTAACCTGGACCTGGAAAAATTTCGAAATGACCTAGTTTCATCCTGCAGGATGGATACCAATTTTCTGTTTCATTATTACAGTCATTATGAAAAAGAGAAGGTTCTTACATCAAATATTTCCTATGCGGTCAGTTATAGCTGGTATAGCGTCTTAATGATAAAGTTGTAATTGAGGGAATAAATCAAATCCAGTATTTGAGGCAAGAGGAAGCCAGAACTCTTAATTCTGGCCTCCCGATAAAAGAAAAACTAACCTTAAAGGTATTATCACCTCACATAGAAAAACGATCCAAATTCAGGATTTTCTCATTGAATAAGCTTTTTTTATGTATAAGTAAATACAATTAGTCATAAAACTCTGTTGAAAAATCACGGTTTTAGGAGCTTTGAAGGACACATTTTTATTGTTTTTATTTTTATGCTAATATATCTATAGATATTCGAAAAAGCAACATTCTTGGATTCTACATGTGAGAAAAAGTATAAACTTAACGCAAGAGTTAAAACTACAGGAAATAGAATTAGACATTTATTGATAAAAATAAAATTTATTCAAAAAACACTTTTTGAGAAAGAACGTATCTATTCAACAATTAAACAAATTATTCAATTTATAAATAGGTATATCCATGACTAAAGAACAAAAATTTTTTAAAGCATTAAGGGATGTTTTTATTGGTGCGGAGATTGAGGGTGAAAGCGGTTTTGTCAACCTAATGCGAATAAAGTCCAACTATTATCGACAGGTTGAAAAATTTCTTCAAGCAGACATCAAAACGAAACTAAGGGATCATCCAAAATTTAAAGATGAGATGTTTGATAAACTCTATTCTTTTTTTAGTCGCTATTTCACTGAAAGTGGCTCAGTTTATTTCAATTCAACTCCGTTTCACAATAATATCTACGAAAAAGTATATACAGATGATCAAGACGTAATTCTATTTTGGAAAACTCAGATGCTTTACTACGTCAAGACTGATCGTATTTTTCGCAGTATCCCAGTTGAATTTGAGGGATTGAAATTTCACTTTGACACATCAAAACTGGAAAGCAAAAAGGCTAATGAAAAACGATCTATTGTTTTTGAGTTAAATAAAATCCAAGAAGATGGGACGATTGCTTTTAAAGTTTTTTATTCTGAACGAGGAAAAAAGACAAAGGAAGATGAAATTCTTAACGCCATAAAAAGGAAAGGGATTACAATCACAGAGGAACAACTAAAAAGAGCTTTCAGAATTTTTAATAAGCAAAGCGAAGTTGATTATTTTATTAATAAAAACGCAAAGAAATTTTTGCAAGAACAATTTAAATTATGGAGTTATCAATACTTTTGGGATGGGGCAGAAAAATGGAGTGCTGATAGGATAAATAAAATTCAAGCCCTAAAGGATATTGCGTATAAAATCATAGATTTTATATCTCAGTTTGAGGATGAACTGGTAAAAGTCTGGAATAAGCCAAAGTTCGTAAAGAGTAGTAATTATGTTTTTGGTTTGAAAACACTCAAGAAACTTATTGATGACAAAAACTATAACCAAATAAAAAAAGAAGTTTATAAGAACCTAGAAAAGAGTGAGGAATTTAAAAAAGATATCGTTGAAACAGTAAGGGATATTTACAAACAACCTTTGCGAAAGATTTATGTAAGCAAAGTTACAATAAAAGATGAGTTAATCAAACTCGAATACATTAAGGTATTCGATAAAGAAGAAGGCAGGAAAGTATATTTAAAAAAGAATAAAACTGAAAAAGCAGTAAATACAAACCTTTATGATAGAAAAAGAAAAATTGATGGCTGCTTTGCTTCCTGTTCCTCCAGTTTAGTTGAAGAAGTAGATTTAGAGAAGATATATATAGATACAAAATATTTTAACGATGACTTTAAAAAAAAGATTCTTAGTTTTATTTCTGAAAAGTATTGTTTAGACGAAGTTATAAATGGATATTTAGTAAAATCAGATAATTATCAAGTACTAAAATCACTAAATAAATTTAGAAATCAAATTAAGCTTATATATATTGATCCTCCTTTTAATACGGAAGGAAGCAGTTATGCATATTTGGATAAGTACAAAGACTCAACTTGGTTATCAATGTTGCAAGATAGAATTCAAATAGCGAAAGAATATCTAACTGAAGATGGGAGCTTCTATATTCATCTTGATCATAATTGCAATTTCTTAGGTCGCTCTTTACTTGATTGCATTTTTAACAAGGATCCAGACAGAGAAATTATTTGGAATACTGGCGAAGCATTGTCTGGATTTAAAACCCAAGCATCAAACTGGATAAGACAACATGACACCATTCTTTATTATTCTAAAAATAAGCCTTTGTTTAACAAAATGTGGGTTAAAAATGATAAAAAGAATGTATTAGGACTTGGATGGTTAGATATTTTCAAGGATGAAAATGAGGATTTATATGTCTATAAATACAAAAAAAATGAATCAAAACTAAGCAAATTTAAATTACCTAAAATTGAGAAAAAGGCAATCGGCGATACCTGGAATGATGTTTATTCACTTATGTATACCCAAAACATGACAAGAGAAAATTGGGGCGAAGATAATACCCAAAAACCAGAGAATTTATTAAGGCGCATAATTCAAGCGTCAACTAATGAAGGAGAGTTTGTGTTTGATTTTTACGTTGGCTCAGGAACAACTATAGCTGCTGCTCATAAATTGAATAGAAAGTGGATTGGAGTAGAAATGGGTGAATATATTGAAAGCATAGTTTTAAAAAGATTGAAAACTGTGGTTTTTGGAGATATCCGTCCTAAATTATCAGAGGACTTAAATTGGGAAGGAGGCGGAATCTTTAAATACTTTGAACTTGAACAGTACGAAGAGGCTCTACGCAACTGCAAATTTGAAGATGGTGATTTGTTCAACAAACCGGGCCAATCACCATATCAGCAGTACGTCTTTATGAAAGATGAAAAAATGCTAAAAGCCTTAGAGATCGATTATTCAAAAAACAAAGTGAAAATAGATTTATCTAAACTTTATCCTAAAATTGACATTTCCGAAACTCTTTCAAACCTGATAGGGAGATGGATTGATACGATAGATGATGGTGAAGTAAAGTTTGCTGATGGAACAAATATCAACATTAAGGACATTGATTATAAACTTATTAAGCCTTTAATCTGGTGGTAATATGCGCCTCTATCTGCAAAACATAGTAGATGATATTCCGCATGAAGATCTTCCTCTGAAATGGCAGAATTTTAATTTGAGACACTTCTCAAAAAACAAGACACTATTTGATTTCCAAAAACAAGGACTTCTAAATGCCCTAAAAGCTTTACGGCTTTTCTATAAGGATAAAAATGGTAAAAAAGCAGATTTATTTAGTCATTACAAAGCAAACAATTTTGATGAAAAACTTGATTATAATTTAAAAAGAAAAAAAGAGGGAAAAACCGCAAAATTTCTTTTGGAATACGAAACGTCTTATCCTGTTATCGAAGATAAAATCTCATTTGAAAATTTTATAAATCGGATGAGCTTTTGGATGGCTACTGGTTCTGGAAAGACACTTTTAATTATCAAATTAATAGAAATTTTGGGAAAACTAATTTATGAAAAAGAATTACCAGCGAATGATATTCTCTTTCTGGCACATCGGGAAGACTTATTAGAACAGTTTAAAAAACATGTGGAAGAATTTAACAGTTATAACTTCGATACTAAAATAAATCTTAAAAATCTGAGAGATTATGAAACTGTAAAACGAGAAAATCCCTTGCCTTTTGCTGATAATGAAATAACAGTTTTTTATTATCGCTCAGATTTGATTTCGGATGAACATAAAGAAAAAATTGTCAATTTTAGAAACTACGATAATGGTGGGCAATGGTATATTCTTTTAGATGAAGCTCATAAAGGTGATAAAGAAGATAGTAAAAGACAAATTCTATACTCCATCTTATCAAGAAATGGTTTTTTATTTAATTTTTCCGCAACCTTTACTGATCCGAGGGATTTCGCTACATGCGCCTTTAATTTTAACCTTTCAAGGTTTATTGAAGAAGGATACGGAAAACATATCTATTTATCTCAATCAGAAATTAGTGCTTTTAAAGGAAAGACGGATTTTTCACCACAAGAAAAACAAAAAATAGTATTAAAAACATTGCTAATATTGACCTACATAAACAAATATTTTGAAAAAGTAAAAAAAGTTAATAAGCACTTGTATCATCGACCACTTCTATTAACCTTGGTTAATTCTGTAGATGTTAAAGATTCTGATCTAAAACTCTTTTTTGCTGAAATTGAAAGAATTGCCCAAAAAAAAATTAAGGCAAGCTTATTTAAAAAAGCAAAAGCGGAACTCGTAGAGGAATTTAGTAATCACCCAAGATTCGAATTTGAAGATCTAGATTGTCTTATAAATACGCATTTAGTATCCAAACTGGAATATGATGATATTTTAAAGCTCGTTTTTAATGCAAAAACTCCGGGAAATATAGAAGTTCTCAAAATTCCCGGCAATAGAAATGAGCTAATTTTTAAGCTGCGAACCAGTGAAAAACCGTTTGCACTAATAAAGATTGGGGATATATCCGGTTGGCTCAAGGAAAAACTTGAAGGATATGAAATAAATGAAAGCTTTGAAAATGAAAGTTATTTTAAAAAAATTAATCAGGATGATTCTGATATAAATGTTTTAATGGGATCACGCGCTTTCTATGAGGGGTGGGACTCCAACAGACCGAATCTTATTTTGTTTGTGAATATTGGAATTGGAAGCGATGCTAAAAAGTTCGTTTTACAGTCGGTTGGAAGAGGAGTAAGAATTGAACCCCATAAAAACAAAAGAAGGAGACTCCAAAACTTATATAATTCCAAAGAAGTAGAGGAACAGTTATTTAATAAAATTCAAAAACTGATTTTACCGATAGAAAGTTTGTTTGTCTTCGGAACTAACGCAATTAATATAAAGGAAATAATTAAAACTTTAAAGGAAGAAAAACAGGATAAAGATCTGGGTATAGAGTTCATTATTAACAAGGAAGCTTCAAAACATCTTCTTTTGGTTCCAATATATAAAGATTCTGAGAAGCTTTTTGCTGAAGAGGAAGAACCACAGAAATATCCAATTAGCAAAGAGGACTTGAATCTGACAAAAAAATATTACAATTTTTTAGGTGATAAAGTTTCCCTAGCTAAATATGAATGTGATGTAAAAGTATTAATTAAAGCACAAGAAAGCTTGAAGAAGATGGAGAAATATTATGATTTTAGTGAAAAAAGGTCTCTTTTTGAACCCGAATTAATTCTTGATAGAGTTTTTGATTATTTTGGCGTTAGAAGTAAAGAATTCAATCGATTTAAAAAACTTGAAGATGAGATTGTCCATTTTAAAAAGATTAGATTCAGTGATGGGGAAAAGTATAATGAAATATTGAAAAAAATCCAACAGGTTAAAAACTATGAACATAAAAGAAAAAAAATTAGTGAATTGCACTTAGACTTTAAAAAACATCAGGACATTGAAAAATATGATAAAGAAAAAGAAAGAGTTGATAGAGAATATAAAAAAGAGGTTACTTTCGAGAAATTAAAAATTAAATATATTCAAAATCATTATTATATTCCGCTTGTAATCTCTGAAAGTGAAAAGATTGATTATTTAAATCATATTATAAATGTCGAGAGCGAAGTAAAATTTATTGAACAACTTGAAGAGTACATTACGGAAAAAGATAACATTTTTTCTCAGTTTGATTGGTGGATGTTTAGTAAACTTGATCAGACTCTGGACGAAGTACATATTCCTTATTACAATCCTAAAGAAAATAGAATTGCTAATTTTAAACCGGATTTCATATTTTGGATGCAAAAAGGAAATAAATATATAATCTTATTTGTTGATCCAAAGGGAACAGAGCACGCTGACGGATATAGAAAAATAGATGGCTATTCCAAAATATTTGAATTAGGAAAAGAAAGTAAAATTTTCTCTTTCAACAAACTTACTATCTCTACAAAGTTGTTACTTAAACCTCGGCGAGGCATTGCTGAAGTTTTAAATAATTACAAAAAATATTGGTTTGATAATTTTACAGATTTTTCAAAAAAAATTTATTTGAAATAATCTTACTCCTTAAATCTAAGAACTATCCTAAATTGAAAAATTCTGATAATTTCTCTAGAATGAAAAACAGGAATATGCCTTCTTAAAATGGAAAAAGCAAAAACGGTTGGAATCTGGATACGAGTCTCAATAGAAGACCAGGTCAAAGGGGAAAGCCCAGAGCATCACGAAAGACACAAGCCTGAGCTTCGCCGAATCCAAAGGCTAACAGGCCAAAAAGCCCTTCCATTCTTACACCACAAAAGAAGGCTCTATTATAAGTTTCTGGCCCTATCATCAATAAACAGAAGCTCTCTGCAAAAATCTGGTGTCCATATAGTGTCCATAACACGTCTAAATTGGCATAAATAGACCTAACAGAATCTATAACAGAAACAATGTAAGTTTCTGATAGAAAAGGTAATTACAGCATTTTCAGCAATTTGCTAAAATACCCTTGAACTGATTCGTAATCAGTTGCTCTACAAAATAGACCTCCCCCCGTGTGTCAGCTGTGTGTCAGATTTCGCCTAGGGAGTCCTTCTGTGCCTGGCTACAACGAAAGGGCGGGCTTCGGGCTCACGGCGATAGAACACCCGCGGACGCTGCAGGCTCCTCTTTGCAAGCTTTGAAACGACCTCTTCTCCTTCTACAAACGCCAGATCCTTCCCCTGCCTGCGCGCCTGCCGCATCATCTCTATTTGCAGTTGTGGAACCCGGAGAGTGGTGTAGTCCAGCCACTCCCGCAACATAACCAGTCCATCTTTTGGTGTCACATCCGCCAAGGGAGTACTTAATCCTTCTTTCACCAGGGCGTAACTCAACAATCCATGACCAAACTGCACTGCCTCTATTGCGGCCTGATAACTCTGTGCTGCTGTCAGTATGTACATCCCCTTTTCATATGCCAGCTGCGCGAGCCCCCTGGAGTTCATCGGCCCACGGCGCCTTTCCTCGGCTTCGAGCGCCTGTCCGGAGTTGCAGGCGTCAATCA
>CAYRSI010000026.1:0-9417 GCA_964426965.1 uncultured Candidatus Saccharibacteria bacterium | reverse complement strand
CCGCACAATAAGTAGATTTCTTTTTCATCAGCGGTCACCCAAAAGTCTTGAAGGTCGGTAAGTTCGTCATTTATATATATATTGATTATTTCTCCTTGTTTATTTAAAACAATTAAGCGTTTATTTTCAGGGTCAGAAATATAAAAATTAGTAAAATCAACCCCAATAAAAAGTTTATTTTCTTTAGCAAGCGGTTTTTCCAGCAGGGGTTGTATTTCTTTTACTTTTTCTCCTTTAAAGTATTCAATTATTACGCTGCTGGAATTAAGAACATATATTGAGCCGTCAATAGCCATGCTTTTTGCATTTTTTAGTTCTTCCAGTGGTTTTGATAACCAGTCGGCTCCATTAATGGTGTTTTCTTCTTTAGGAGCCAAAGGATATTTTATGATACTGCCTTGTTCAGCATCTAAAATATAGAAATTAGAGAGATAGCTTTTTACATCTTTGATTTTTTCAATAGCAATAGCAGGGTCTAATAAATAAATGTTGTGTTTGCTAGTATTAGTATCATAGAGATAAATTTTTCCGCTTTGTCCAAAAAGCACTATTTGACTATTTTCCAAGGCGACCATTTTTCTCAGTTCATCTTTTGCAGAAATAAAGATAAGGGTTAATCCACCGTAGGCTGGAAATTTATAAAGAATCCCTGATTCAAATTCATAGAAATAGAGATTGTTTTCTATTTTACTTACTTCAATTGGATTTACAATAAAGCCGCTTGCAGAGAAGTCCAGGACCTCATCGAGCTCTTTCATTCTTTTTATATTATTAATACTGTCTTGTTGTTTTTGATGTTTTTCTTGCAGAACAGTAATTTTATTCAAGGTTTCGCTATTATTTTTAATGGGCGATTTTTCAGAATATTTTAAAAGATTAACAAGCAGGTTTTGATTTTTTTGAAGTAATCCTTTGGCTTTTTCTTTATCCTGGTAAATTAAAGCAGCACCTGCCTTTTTTTGAATCTCTTGAATCTCGGCTGATAACCCATTAAAATGATTCATTTTAACATGATAATTTATTTTTTGAGCAGTAATAAAGGGCAATATTAAAATTAAGATTACTAAGAGAGAAGCAACAATGAATGCCGGCTTGTTTTGTTGATAAAGGGCATGATAACTAATCTTGATTTTGTCTCGTAGATTTTTACCTCCCACCTTTAGTTTATCAAGGGTGTGGGGTTTAATTTTTAGAAAAGCCTTATAAAAGCCCGCCTTGACTTGGCGAGGCAGGCCGGTCTTGGAAATTTTTCTGAAAACAGGAGTCAGGAGCTTATGTATTTTTTTGAATATAAAGATTAAAAGGGAGATTGTTTTATAGATTCCCAAGCTTGCCTGTCGGCAGACAAGGGAGATAACTATAAATATTTTCCTAAAAATAACTCGTCTCGTTTTCAATTTTTTATTCAATTCTACTTTTCTTATTGGCAGATAAGTTACTGCTTCTTCGGGCCCCTCTGTTTTTGCTTCAAGGGCCAGGCAGATTATTGGGGCTTCGGTGGTTTTGTTTTCAACTATTTTTCTAAGATTTTCTATAATTTGATAACAACTTCCCTTAGAAAGTTCTTTCAGATTTGTTAGGGGAATAATATTTAGAACATCTTTTACGCCCAATACTATTTTGTCTCCATTTAATATTGTGCCGCTGGCAACGTTGCCAAAAGTTTTTAAAGGATGGGGTTTTTTCTTGGTTGGGAATTTTTTTTCTATATGGCTTATTGTTGTTTCTCTGAATAACTTTATTATTGGACTTCCTACTTGGCTGATATGAAGAGTGTTTTTAGAAAAGGCGCCGCAAACGAAATCAAGATTACCAACCCATTCAACATTACCTTTTTCCGTAAAATCAGCTAAGTAAAGATTTGCTTTGCTTAGGCTGCTTTCTAAGGCTTCCGAGGCAGGTCGTTTAAAATCAAGGTAGAACTCCCGCTTAATAGCTGAGATTAGAAGATTTAGAAGAAAGTCAAAGTTTCTATATTTGTTTTTAGGGATGTTTTTAATCTTGCCTAACATAAAAAGAGTCCCCAATTGGGCTTCTTCAATGTTTCTGGGTTCGTAAACAAGTAAATCGCAGACATGGTCTGGATGTTTTCCTGCCTGTCGGTAGGCAGGTTTAACCTTATCAATTCCGCGAAAAGACGAATCGGTTTTAACAAATTCTTTAAAATAAAGTTGGAGATTGGGTTTATCGTCCATATCTTTTTCAGTATAACACATCATTTATTATTTACAAATAATTGAAAAGGGATTATACTTAAAAGTAGTAATATGAGAAAGATAAAACCTAAAAAACGCATTATAAAACGTGCTAAAAAGCTAGCTAAGCCCCGACGTTCGCCAAAGGCGAAATCGGGGTCCCGACCCCGAAGGGCGTCGGGAAAAAGAAAGCCTATCAAGAAAAAACCAATTAAAAGAAAGGCAGTTAAAAAGCGAGTGGTTAGAAAAAAACCAGCCAAGCCCCGACGTTCGCCAAAGGCGAAATCGGGGTCCCGACCCCGAAGGGCGTCGGGAAAAAGAAAGCCCGTCAAGAAAAAACTAGCAAAAAAGCCGAGAAAAAGAGCAGTTAAAAGACCTGTTAAAAGAGTTAAAAGACCGACTAAGAAAGTTAAGAAAGTAGTTAGGAAAAAGCCGGCTAAAAGAAGGCGCAAAAAGACAAGAATAGTAAGAAGAGCTTACTTTGGCGGCGGGCCTTTAGAGAAATTATTTGAATCACCGGCAAAAGTTCAGACTATGAAATTATTTTTTAGAAACCCCGAAACGAACTTTCTTTTAAAAGAAGCTGCAAAGATAATGAAGATGAATTTAGATTTAGCTAAGAAGCAAATAAAGAGATTAGAAAAAATCGGCCTCTTAAAGACCCGACAAGTTTCTTCTCGCAAGCAATTATTTTCCATTAATCCTAATTTTGACTTTTTCAATGAGCTTAGGGAATTAATTTTAAAATCCAGTCCTGTTTCCAAAGACAAAATGTTGAAAGCCATAAGAGGATTAGGCAAAATAAAACTTGTTTTACTTTCAGGCTTATTTACTGGTAACGATATGGCGCGAGCCGATTTGTTAGTAATAGGGAACAGTATTAATCAGAGGAAATTAACTGGTTTTATAAAAAATTTAGAAGCTGAAGCTGGGACAGATATAAATTGTGTAGTAATGACTACTGAAGAATTCAAATACCGATATGATATGTATGATAGATTTGTTAGAGACTTGTTAAGCGAAAAGAGCGAGTTGTTGATAAATAGACTTGGTGTGTGATATGAAAGATAATCTCCCCAAACATATAGTTGTAATTCCTGATGGCAATAGGAGGTGGGCAAGAGCAAAAAATCTTAAACCCTGGGTTGGGCATCGAGAGGGGATGAAGCGCATCGGTGAACTATTAGAGGAATCTATTAAGTTAGGGATTCCTCATTTTTCTTTTTGGGGGCTTTCAGTAGATAATATTAAAAATCGACCAAAGAAAGAAATAGATTTTCTTTTAGATATCTTTGATAGAAATTTAAAAAAGTTGATTAAAGGCAAAGAAATCTATGAAAAGAAAGTAAGAATTAGGGTTTTGGGTTTCTGGAGGAAATTTTTTCCCAAGGAATTATGCCAGTCAATAGAAAAGATAATGAGTGTTACAAAGAATCATGATAGATTCTTCCTCAATTTATTTCTGGCTTATAACGGCACCGACGAGATGTTGGGGGCAATTAAACAAATCAAGAAGCAAGTGAGTAGAAATCCTAATTTAAGAATTACTCCCAATTTAATCAAAGAAAACCTTTTTACTAAAGGCTTGCCCCCGGTTGATTATTTAATTAGGACCGGCGGTGAACCTCATTTGAGTGCTGGTTTTATGATGTGGGATATTGCCAATGTTCAATTTTATTTTACTAAGATTTATTTTCCAGATTTTGACAGAAGAGAACTCCGAAAAGCTATTCGAGAGTATCAAAGAAGAAAAAGAAGATTTGGGGGATAAAGGGGCACTTAGCTCAGCGGCAGAGCACTACACTCACATTGTAGGGGTCACAGGTTCGAATCCTGTAGTGCCCATTTCAGAATCTGTCTTTTTAAGGACAGATTTTTTTGTATTTTTTATTGACTTGTTTTTTGGATTATGCTAAGATGGTAATATAAACAATAATATTGTAAATTATACAAAAATATGTTAAAAAAATTATTTTCTTCAAAAATCAGATACAAAATTTTGGATTATTTCCTTAAAGAAAAGGACAAAGAAGTCTATCCTGCTTATTTGAGTGGGCTTATTAATGAAGACGCTGGGAACGTTTCTAGAGAACTTCAAAAATTGGTTAATTCGGGTTTCTTGAAAGTGGTTAGAAAGCACCAAAAAAATATTTATTCTCTTAGCAGAAAGCATGGCCATATTTATCATCTAGAAAGACTTTTTCAATTAGAGGATAAAGAGAAAAAAGAAGAATGGCTTGTTATGGAAGATGTTCAGAGCGGTATCAATCCAACACTCACTTATTCTTATATAAACAGCACTTATATAGAAAAGCTTTTTAAAAATATTGGCATAAAGAGTACGCCCAAAAAATATATGGTTATTTTTAACCATGGCGGATATCAATTGTGTTTTCCAAAAGAAAATTATAATTTTTGCAGTAAAGCAGTTTTACAAATGATTATAGACAGTCCAGAAAAGGGGATTAAATTAAATAAGGAGCTTTTGCAAAAAAGCGATGATTTTCTCGATTTTGCAGAAAAAGCAAGAAAAATGAATCTTGGCAAGTTATCTGATAATAGGCTAATTAAATTGCTCGAAGACTTTTATCATAAACAGACATTAATGCATACAATGGGTTGGATTGGCAATGTAGTTGATTTTGTAGATAGTGCCTTTTCGAGTTATTTGCTAAAACATCTTAAAAATCAGGGGGAAGTATTTAGTACACTCACTACTCCCCTTGAGGAAAGCTTTGCCCAGAAAGAATATTTAAACTATCTTAAAGTTTTAAATGAGATTAAAAAGAACAAAAAAATCTATAGAACATTCAAAGAAAATGAGGCTAGGTTTATTTTTGATAAATTGTCGGTTAAATTCCAAAAATTAATTAAACAACAGGTAGAAAAATTTGGTTGGCTGGGTTATGGAGTAGAGGGCCCTGGCTGGAAAGAGAATTATTATGTTGACTTACTGGCAAGTTTAATAAGACAAAGAGCTAATCCGGTTTTATTGGCAAAGAAAATTAAATTAGAACAAGAAGAAACTTCTAAGAAACAGAAAAAACTTATAAAATCCTTAAAAATTGATTTAAAGCATCAGAAATTATTTGAAGTGGCCAAGGGTTTCGTTTTTACAAAAGGTTATAGAAAAGATGCAATGTTTCATGGATTTTGGTGTTTAGAGTTTTTACACAGAGAATTTGCTAAGCGGACTAACTTGGCATTGAAGCAAGTAAGATACATCTATCCCTGGGAATATAAGAAGACAATGGTGCAAAAAGAAAAATGGTCAGCCGAGCTCAATAAGCGCTGGGACCATCATCTTTCTTATTCTGAAAAGGGTAAGCACAAGGTTTTATCGGGCGAGAAGGCAAAGAGGTTCGTGAATAGTTTAAATTTTGAGGAGAAAAAAGTTCGCAAGACAAGGAAGCTGGAAGGCGATTGTGCTTCACCGGGGAAAGTAAGGGGAGTTGTAGTAATAATAAATACGCCAGCAGAAAATAAGAAAATAGAAAAAGCAGATGTTTTGGTTTCCAGCATGACCAATCCGGAACTCATGCCGGCCATTCGGAAAGCCAAAGCCATTGTAACGGATATTGGAGGATTAACTTGTCATGCTGCCATAGTTTCCAGGGAATTTGGAATTCCCTGCATAATCGGTACAAAAATCGCCAGCCAAGTATTAAAAGACGGCAGTATCGTCGAAGTCGACGCTACGCATGGAGTGGTTAACGTGATTAAGAGGTAGAGTCAATGTATTAGGTGCATAAAAAGAAGATAAATTGGATAAGCTAACCGAGCTCGTTAATCAGGGTATAGAGCGATGTATTCAGTCGGGAATGACGAAGGAAGAAGTTGTGGCGTATAGAGAACGTTACTTGGAAGAGAAAGAAAAAGAAGAAAAAGAAGGAACGTATAAGATCTCGCCAGAAGATTTAAAAGCACTTCTGCCCTCTTTTTCTTTAAGCGCATATTCGCGCGAATATGCGTATAGTGATATAATAAAATTAGGAGTTATGAGTGTAAAAAAATTAACTAAAATTTTTAAGGCGTTAGCCAATGAGAGGCGATTGAGAATTCTAAAATATTTGATGAGAGGAGAGGAAGCGAGCGTGGGAGAAATAAGTAAAGAAATAAGTCTTTCTTTTAAAAGTACTTCCAGGCATCTTTTGATTTTAGAAAACGCTGATTTAGTTGGTCATAAACAGGAAGCATTGTATATTTTCTATTTTATAAATTCTGAGGCGCCAAAGAAGTTTTTAAACTTACTTAAATAGGGCAAGTATTGTATAATATAAGAGTATGGTGACATTGGGATTTCAAAAGATTATTATTTTGCGGTTTTGGGCCTGGTATTATACTGGAGGTCTAAAAGGCTTTATAAAGATTTGGCGGAATTTTATTATTTTTATTCGCGAGTATTATTCTATACCCTTGCTTTTGCGAACCCTATTTTATCCCTGGCGTCGAGATATTACTAAATATCGCCGGGGGTTTTCTTTCAAGGCCTTTTTTGAAACCTTAACTTTCAATTTAATTTCCCGAGGTCTAGGCCTTGTTATCAGGTCAGTTACTGTTGTTATTGGTTTAATTTGCTTGGTTGGAGTAATTGTTTTAGGCGCCTTAGTCTTGATTGCTTGGTTAATACTACCGGCAATATTAATTTTCTTTATAATTACAGGCGTTTTGTTATTAGGATAAGTATGACTTTTAATCTTAAATCTACTACAATTTATCAAGCCTATAAAATAACCAAAACATTTCCACCTGGATTGGCAAGGTTAGTAAACTGGCTGCTTCTGATTATAAGTTTGGTATTATTAATAGCTTTTTTTAGTGATAAACCCTTATTCGGCTTATCTTCGTCGGGCCAGGTTTTGGGTTTATTTTTAATTGTTTTAAGTCTCAGTGTTTTGAGTTGGATTTGGCTAATCTTTTTTAATAATGTTTTGAAAAAAAACACTTATCTTAAACCACCGTTAGAAGATATAATTACGCTTTTAGATACTGAAGACATAAATTTAGCAGAATACTTAGATTTTGACGTTATGCGCGCCTTAGTAGATGCCCTTAGTTTTTGTAAAAAAAAGAAAATTCCTCTTACTGCTTTCTATGTTATTTTGTTTCTTCTTAGAAATCAAAGAATTGACAGAGTATTTGATAAGTTGGGCCTGGCTAAAAAAGATATAAAGAGGATGCTTAAAAGAAAAGAAGAGAGAATTGTGCAAAGTGAAATCTTATATAGTCCGGTATTTTTGGAGATAATCAAAGAAGCAGCAAGGCTTGCAGTGGCCAATTTTCATCGCCAAATTGAGCTTAGAGATTTTCTAACAACAGCTGCTGAACGCGATGAAGATTTTAGAAGGGTTTTATTTAATAATAACTTAGAAACGTCAGATGTTGACCATGTTATTGCCTGGGATGATTTTATAACTTATGAAGCTGAATGGAAAAGAAAATTTTGGAAATTGGAAAATCTATTGAAAAAGCCTGGAATTGGCAAACAATGGTCAGCTGGTTATACAGTAAACGTTGATAAATATGCTGTTGACGTAACTAAGCTTATAAAAAAGAAGAATTTGCCCATGCACGTTGTTGGGCGAAAAAAGGAAATTGAGAGAATGGAAAGAGTCCTTTCTCGAAGAGGAGAGAATAATGTTTTGGTAATTGGCAAGCCAGGCGGCGGGCGTTCAACCATTGTTTATAGCTTTGCCAAAAAGATTTTGGAAGGAAGGTCAGTGCCTATCTTGAATTATAAACGGGTTTTAGAATTAGATATTCAGGCGATGTTTGCCGGCTTGGAAACCCAGGGGGAGATTTTGGAGCGATTTAAAATAGTTTTTTCAGAAGCAGCTAGTGCAGGAAATATTATCTTGATAATAGATAGTATTCATAATTATATTGGAGCGCAGGAAGGGATTGGTGGCATTGATATTTCTTCAGCTTTAACTCCTTATTTGGGGTCGCCGGAACTTCAGATTATTGGGGTTACTACTTTTCAAGGTCTTCATAAGAAAATTGAAACCAGCCCAACAGTGATGAACTTTTTTGAGAAAGTTGAGATTGAAGATCCGTCAAAAGAGGAAACAATGTTTATTTTAGAGGACCTGCTTCCTGGTTTTGAAAAAGAGTATGGTCTTAAAGTTGGTTATAAGGGCTTGAAGGCCATTATTGATTTAACCGATCGCTATATTCAAGATGTTCCTTTTCCAGAAAAGGCAATTGATTTCTTGGGCGAGGCAATGGTTTATACGAGAACTAAAACTAAATCTAAGGTTGTACTTCCAGAGCATGCTGCTCAAGTTATTTCGCAGAAGACCAGGATTCCGGCAGGCGAAATTCAAAAAACAGAAAAAGAAAAACTTCTGCGTTTAGAAGAGTTTATTCATAGACGAGTGATTAATCAAGAAGAAGCAGTTGACGTTTTGGCTGATGCTATGAGAAGAACCAGGGCAGGCGTGGCTCGACAAGAAAAACCAATTGGCACTTTTCTTTTCCTGGGGCCTACCGGAGTAGGGAAGACCGAAACCTGTAAAGCTCTGGCAGAATCATATTTTGGCGCTGAACGCAGAATGATAAGAGTAGATATGTCAGAGTATCAGAGCATAGAGTCAATACAGCGGCTTATTGGTTCTCATGACGGAAAAGGACAGGGCTTATTGACAAATGCCATTAGAGAGAATCCTTTTTCTTTGATTTTGCTCGATGAAATAGAAAAAGCTCATCCTAATATTCTGAATTTATTTTTGCAGGTTTTAGACGAAGGACGTTTAACTGACAGTTTGGGCAGAACAGTAAGTTTCCGCAATTCCATTATAATTGGCACTTCTAATGCCGGAGCCGAACTCATCAGACAATACGTTGGAAAAAGAGCAGGTTATGGCTATTCCTTTTTTAAGAAAGAACTTATAGAACATCTTTTAAGTAAGGGAATTTTTAGGCCGGAGTTTTTAAATCGTTTTGATGCTGTAATTACATTCAAGCCACTTAGTAGAGAAAACTTGCTTGATATAGCTATTTTAATGCTTCAGAGGTTAAATAAGAGATTAGCAGAGGGTAGAGGCATTGAATTTGTAGTGACCAGAGAATTGGCTGAAAAAGTAGCTAAGCTTGGTTATCATCCAGAATTTGGTGCCAGGCCAATGAATCGAGTTATTCAGGATAAAATAGAGAATAAAATCGCTGTGAGGATTCTAGCAGGAAATTTACGAAGAGGAGATGTAATTGAAATGAAACCAGA
>CAYRSI010000025.1:0-11233 GCA_964426965.1 uncultured Candidatus Saccharibacteria bacterium | reverse complement strand
TTAAATTGCGAAACGTTCGGCATCCCAGCGAGATGCCTCACTCTGTCCTCGCTTCCCCGTTATCCGCTTCGCTTCAACGGGGCAAGCGCTCTCGCTCGGCGGAGTTTACCCCGCTGAATAGCGGGGGAGGTTCTCAATTCAAGTCTCTGCTCGCTTTAAATAGTTTACTTTATGGAAAAGAAAATTCTAGATGGGAAAAAAATAGCAAATGAAATATTGAATGAGTTAAAAGAAGAAGCACTTAAACTGCTTCCGATAAGATTGGCAGTGGTCTTAGTCGGTAGCGACCCTGCTTCTATAAGTTTTGTTAAACAAAAACAACGAGCAGCTAAGAAAATCGGGGTAGGATTTAAATTATATAGATTTAATGAAAATATCAGCGAGCAAAAGCTTATTGAAAAAATCAAGAAAATTATTAAAATTAAGGACAATACAGGAATAATAGTTCAACTTCCTCTGCCAAAACATATTAAGCAACAAAAAATCTTAAATATTATTCCTGCGAAAAAAGACGTAGATGCTTTGTCTGTGGATAATTCATTTGTTGAACCTCCGACTGCTTCTGGTATAATAAGAATGCTTAATGAATACAGCATAAAAATAAAAGGAAGAAAAGTTGTGATAATTGGTAGGGGAAAATTAGTGGGTAAACCTTTGGCAAAAATAATTAAAAAAGCAGGCGCTGATTTAATGATCTGCGATATCCGGACCAAAAATTTAAAGCCTTATACCTTAAAAGCTGATATTCTAATTTCAGCCACTGGCTGTCCTTATTTGATTAAAGAAGATATGGTAAAAAACAAAGCAATAGTAATTGATGCTGGATTTGCTAAAATAAATAATAAAATTACAGGGGACGTAGATTTTAAAAATGTTAGGAAAAAAGCCAAATATATAACTCCAGTACCGGGCGGAGTTGGTCCAATGACAGTGGCTATGCTAATGAATAATCTTATTAGGTTAGCTAAATTAAATGTTAAATGTTAATTGTCCTAGACCCGATCCGGGTCGGACTTAGGGTTATATTCATGACTTACATCTCTTCGCAAAAACTTAGAGAACTAAAAAAAGAGCTTGAAAAACGTAAGACAATTTTGCGTCAACAAATATCCAAACGCATCCAAGAAGCTCAAGTCCAAGGAGATATCACTGAAAGCGCTGAATACGCAGAAGCTAAAGAAGCTCAAGCCTTTAACGAAGGACGAATCATAGAATTGGGAAGGTTAATAAATAATGCAGTTATTGTTTCCAAAAAACTAAGAAAAGACATTATCCAGATAGGTTCTCAGATAATTGTTAAGGATGCGAGAGGAAAAAAATTTGAGTTCACTATTATTGGCCCTGAAGACGCTAATCCTGTAGAGGGAAAAATTTCTAATGAATCTCCTTTAGGCCAGGCCTTTTTAAATCATAAGCAAGGAGAAGAAGTCGAAGTCCAAACACCAAAAGGAAAGATAAAATATACAATAATGAGGATTAAATAATGATATAATAGGGGAGTAATATGAAAAGAATTTCTATTATTGAGACAACCAAATATATAGGCAAGAGGGTAAAAATTTGCGGATGGGTCCATTCCAGAAGAGATCATGGGAAGATTATTTTTATTGATTTGAGAGACAGGTCTGGTTTATTACAAGTGGTTTTTTCGGGCTTGAAAGAAGCTGCTTCTTTACGGCCAGAGTGGGTGATTGAGGTTGAGGGAAAAATAGATAAACGACCAAAAGGAATGATAAATAAGGAGCTAAAAACAGGAACAGTAGAATTAAAAGCTGAAAAATTAAAAATATTAAATAAAGCAAAAACCTCGCCATTTGAAATACCTGGTGATAAAAAAATTGGTGAAGAAATGCGATTAGAATATCGTTATTTGGATCTTAGGCGAGAAAGAATGCAAGAAAATATTATTTTCCGACACAAAGTTGTAAAATTAATCAGAGATTTTCTGGACAAGAAAGGGTTTTTAGAAATAGAAACGCCGATTTTAACAAAGTCAACCCCAGAAGGCGCCAGGGATTTTTTAGTTCCTTCACGAATGCACCAAGGACAATTCTACGCTCTTCCTCAGGCCCCACAGCAATTAAAGCAACTTTTGATGGTATCTGGTTTTGAAAAATATTTTCAAATTGCTCGTTGTTTCAGAGATGAGGATCTAAGAGGGGATAGACAACCAGAATTTACACAATTAGATTTAGAGATGTCGTTTCCTACCCAAAAAGAAATTCTAAATATTATTGAAGAACTGATGGTTGAAGTAGCAAAATCAGCTAAAAAGAAGCTAACTTTTAAGCCATTTAAAGTTTTAACCTATGAAGAGGCAACGAAAAGATATAAAACTGATAAACCAGACCTAAGAAAAAATAAAAAAGATCCAAACGAAGCCTGTTTTGTTTGGATTATTGACTGGCCTTTGTTTGAATGGGATAAGGATGAAAAACGCTGGGACCCAATGCATCATATTTTTACTGCCCCTAAAGAAAAAGATTTAAAACTTTTAGAAAAGGATCCATCAAAAGTTAAATCCTGGCAGCATGACTTGGTTTTAAATGGCCACGAAATAGCTGGTGGCAGTATTAGAATGCATAATCCAGATATCCAGAAAAAACTCTTTAAATTAGTTGGCTTAAAAGAAAAAGAAATCAAAGAAAAATTCGGTCATTTGCTTAAGGCCTTTGAATATGGGACACCGCCTCATGGAGGAATTGCCTTAGGAATCGACAGGATGCTAATGGTTCTAAAAAACGAAACAAGCATCAGAGAAGTAATAGCTTTTCCAAAAACCGGCGATGGTCGGGATCCCATGATGAATGCACCAAGCGAAGTAGATGCTAAGCAGCTTCGGGAGTTAGGAATTAAGTTTCAAAAGTAAATATTTATTAAATATTTAACAATCAAGAATAAAATAATTTATCAGCATTTATGACGATCGTTAAAAAAGCTGATTAGCTGATTAGCTGATTAACTGAATAGGAGGCAATAAAAGAGCTTTCGAGAAACGGGGCTCTTTTATTATTTGTTTATTTTGGGTTCATTATGGTATAATCTAATAAGACAATTATAAGCTATAAGCCATTGGCTATAGGCTGATTTTATGTATACAGTTAAATTGAAAGAATTTCAGGGACCATTGGATTTACTTCTTCAACTTACTGAAGAGAAAAAACTAGACATTGCAGAAATATCTCTGGCTAAGGTTACTGACCAGTATTTGGCCCATTTAAGGAATTTGGAAAATATTTCCATGGAAGACCTGGTTAATTTTTTGGCAATTGCTTCTCGATTAATTTTAATTAAGTCCCGAATGCTTTTGCCTTCTTTAGAACTAACCAAAGAAGAAGAAGAAGACATAGAAGCTCTAAAAAGGCAGTTGGGGGAGTATAGAAAATTTAAAGATTTGGCAAGAAAAATAGAGGAGATAGCCAAAAACAAAAACATAGCTTATAGTCGAGAAAAATGCCAGGGACTCAAAGCTATCTTTTATCCACCAAAAAATGTTGGTTTAGAAGATCTAAAAACAACTTTTAAGAAAGTATTGGAAGAAATTGCTATTTTAGAAAAGAAATTACCAGAGGAAACATTAAAATTGAAAATCTCTATCGAGGAGAAAATCAGAAAAATTCAAGAAGAACTTTCAAAAAGAATTCAAACAACCTTTCAAAATATAACCAAAAAAGCAGAGTCAAGAATTGATATGATTATTAGTTTTTTGGCTTTGCTGGAGTTAGTTAAACAGAAATTGGTGACTGTAGAACAGAAAAAAATATTTGAAGATATAAAGATACGCTCCCAGAAACATTAAATTGTGAAACACTCGATACCCCAGCGAGGTATCTTGTTCTGTCCTCGGCTCGCTCGTCCCGCTACGCGGGACACCATGCCCGCTCGCCTGCGGAGGTTCTCAATTTAAGTTTCTGCTCGCTTTATTTTATGAATCTAAAATCAATTATAGAAAGCATACTTTTTTCAATAGGTGAGCCGATTTCGATTGAGAAATTAGCAAGAACATTAGGAAAAAATAAAAATTTAATTAAAAAAACCATAGAGGATTTAGAAAATGATTACGAGAAAGAAAATAGGGGAGTACAAATAATTAAACATGGTGAAAAAATTCAATTAGTCAGCTCGCCCAAGAATAATCTTTATATTGAAAAGTTAATAAAAAACGAGCTTCAGGAAGATCTAACCCCGGCTTCCTTAGAGGCCTTGGCCATTGTTGCTTACAAGGGCCCAATTACCCGGGCTGAAATTGAAGAAATTAGAGGAGTAAATTGTAGTTTTATTTTAAGGAGCTTGCTTATTCGAGGATTAATTGAACGAAGAGGACACCCACAAGATGCCAGAGCTTATGTTTATGAAATCTCATTTAATTTTCTAAAAAAGTTAGGATTGAGCTCAATAGAAGAGCTACCGGAGTACAAAAAATTAACATGAAAAAAATAATTTTAACACTCATTATATCTATTCTGTGTCTTGGCCTTGCTTCTTTTTTGTTTTCTTTAAATAATAATGAGGCTAAGCCCCATGTGGAAGGCTCACCTGCAAAACTTCCTTCAGCTGAAGATATTTTTCTAACTGCTTCTTTAAATCCTAATTTTATTCCTATTAGGGATTGGTCTATTGAAGAGCCAGAAATAAAAGCTAAGGCAGGGATTGTTTTTGATTTGGATGGCGAGAAATTTCTCTGTCAAAAAAATATAAAAGAAAAACTGCCGATTGCCAGCTTGACTAAAATAATGACTGCTATTGTGGCTTTAGAAAATTTAGGACTCGAAGATATAATTGTTATTTCAAGAAAGGCAGTGATGACTGAAGGAAAAAATGGCCGCCTAGTAATCAGCGAAAAACTTAGTGTAATAAATTTACTCTATATAATGCTTATAGAATCCAGCAATGATGCGGCAGTGGCATTAGCAGGTGCTGTTGGCGATGATTTTGTGGCTTTAATGAATAAAAAAGCAAAAGAAATAGGATTAGAAAACACTCACTTTGTTGACGCCACTGGGATTAGTATGTGGAATTATTCAACGATTTTTGATCTTACCCAATTGATAAAATATTCATTTAACAAACCTTTAATATGGCAAATTCTTGGCGTTAGAAAAATTGAAATTTATTCTCAGGATAGGAAAATAAGCCATAACTTAGTAAATACCAATAAACTTTTAGACGAACATCCTGAAATGATTGGGGGAAAAACTGGCTTTACTAAAGAAGCTGGCAACTGCATGCTAACAATAGTTGAAGTTCCTGAAAAGCCTGGCAAGTATTTAATAACCATAATTTTAAATGCAGAAGATAGGGAATTAGAAACCAAAAAATTAATCGAATGGGCACAAAAAGCCTACATATGGTAACGTGGATATTTTTTCTATAATCAAAATATTATTCTTTGCTGCTTTGGCTTTTGTTGTTACAATATTTTGGACGCCTGTCCTTACCCATTTTCTTTATAAATACAAACTTAGAAAACAAGTCAAAAGAAAGCATGCGCCGATTTTCACTTCTTTGCATAAGAAAAAAGAAGGAACCCCGACTATGGGTGGGATTTTGGTTTGGGCAACTGTAGCTTTTTTAGCTGTGGTTTTTTGGCTTTTAGCTAAAACTGCTGGTCCTGACAGTATTTTGTCAAATTTGAATTTTTTAACCCGAGGGCAAACTCTTCTTCCTCTGGGAATTTTACTTTTTGCTGCTTTGATTGGCTTATTTGACGATTTTATTGGCATTTTTAAAATCAAAGGTTGGGGCAGGGGATTACGGGTTCGAGAGCGCCTAATTATCTATACAATTATAGCTGCAGTAGGAGCTTGGTGGTTTTATTTTAAGCTGGACTGGGACCTAATTCATGTCCCCTTTATAGGTGATTTTAATATCGGACTTTGGTATATTCCTATATTTTTGTTTATTATTATTGCTGCTGCTTTTTCCGTTAATGAAACTGATGGCCTTGATGGCTTGGCTGGTGGAGTGTTGCTTGTGGCCTTTTCCAGCTATGCAGTGATTAGTTATTCTCAAGGAAAATTAGAGCTGGCAACTTTTTGCGCAGCTATTGTTGGAGCACTCTTAGCATTTCTATGGTTTAATATTTACCCGGCCAGATTTTTTATGGGTGATACTGGATCAATGTCTTTGGGAATAACTTTGGGAGTAATTGCAATGCTTACTAATTCTTTATTTTTCCTTCCCTTTATTGGATTTATTTTAGTAATTGAATCCTTGTCAGTAATAATCCAAGTTGGATATAAAAAACTTAAACATCGTAAATTATTCTTATCAACTCCCATACATCATCACCTTGAAGCCAGGGGTTGGCCGGAAACAAAAGTAACTATGCGATTCTGGATTATTGCTGGCGTTATGGCAGCAATGGGATTAATTTTGTATTTTATAGATTTGAATTTAATTTAGACTACAAAAATACAAATTTCTACAAATTTACAAAAATTTATTTGTATATTTGTACTCATTCGTAATTTTGTAGACACTTGTATGTACGACATTCTTATCAAAAACGGCACTATAATTGACGGCAGCGGCGAAAAAAGCTTTAAGGCTGACATTGCTGTTAAAAAAGATAAAGTTCGTAAAATAGGTCGTTTGGGCAAGACAGGGGCAAGAACAGTTATAGATGCCAAAGGATTATATATTACTCCTGGTTTTGTTGATATCCATAATCATTCAGATAGCTATTGGACTTTATTTACTATTCCCAGCTTAGAAAGTATGCTCCGACAGGGAGTAACTACAATTATTGGTGGAAATTGTGGATCTTCACTTGCACCCTTAGCAAGAGGGAATATAATCGCTTCCATTCAGAAATGGGCAGATATTAATGAGGTAAGCGTTAATTGGTTAAGCATGAATGAATTTTTAAATGTTTTAGAAAAAAGAAAAATAGGGGTAAATTTCGGTACTTTAGTTGGACACGCCACTTTAAGACGGGGACTTATTGGCGAAGAATTCCGAAAGTTGAAACCTGAAGAAATGAAAATGATGGAACGAATGCTTGAAGATGCCTTAAAGCAAGGAGCTTTTGGACTGTCCACTGGCTTGGCTTATAGTCATGCTAAAATTGCCCCTATTGAAGAAATAATTAAATTAGCAAAAGTTGTAAAAAAAGAACGTGGTATTTATACCAGCCACATTCGAGGAGAAGCAAAAGAATTAGTTCCGGCGATTAAAGAAACATTGTCTGTAGCGAAGAAGGCTAAAATTTCAACAGAGATTTCTCATCTAAAAGCTATGGGGAAGAAAAATTGGCCCAGCTTTCCAAGAGTTATAGAGATGATTGAAAAAGCAAAAAAACAAGAAGTAGATGTAAACTTTGATGTCTATCCTTATACTGTCACTGGTTCAGTACTGTATATACTTTTACCAGACTGGGTGGCTGAAGGGGGAAAAAGAATGTTGATTAAGCGACTCAAGGACCCAACTATCAGAACAAAGGTTATTAAAGAAATGCAGGAAACTCAAGCTTATGAGTACAATAAAGTAATAATAGCTATATCCCCAGTTGATAGAACTTTTATTGGAAAGAAAATTACTGAAATTGCTCAAACTCAAGGGGTTTCTACTGAGGAAGCAATTATTAATATGTTAGTTGCTTCTGAGGGACGGGTTATTACTTTTTTTGAAACTCTGAGCGAGAATAATGTAAAATTAGCTTTGAAAAATCCTTTGGCTTTTATTGGTTCGGATGGTTCCGGTTATGATATTGATTATTACAGAAAGAAAAAAAAGCTTGTTCATCCTCGCTGTTTTGGTACATTTCCTCGGGTTTTGGGTAAATATGTCAGAGAAGAAAAACTAATGAATTGGGAAGAAGCGATTTATAAAATGACCAACGGACCAGCCCAAAAAATAGGCTTAAAGAAAAGGGGATTGCTTAAAAAAGGCAATTTTGCTGATATTACCGTATTTAATCCCAAGACTGTTATTGACAGAGCAACCTTTGAAAACCCATTCCAATATCCAGAAGGAATTGAATGCGTAATTATCAACGGTAAAATCGCTATTGATAAAGGAAAATACACCGGCAAAATGGCAGGAAGAGTGTTAAGAAAATCTTAAGATTTTCTTAAATTTCTAATTTCCCTAAAGAGCCGAGCCCTCGGGCTATAGGCTAATTCACCTAATAAAATGTCGAATTTTAAATATTTTGATAATAAAGATTCTTGGATGTTGGCAGAAGATATCCCAAACATTGATTTTTTGTTCTGCCAAATGTGGTTGTCTTGTTTTGTTAATGAATTTTTCTGGCCAAGTGGCAGGGCTTACAGAAAAATACTCTCTGTCCATCGCGGCTATCATCAGTGGTTTTATTATGGAGAACAAGACTCTAAGGAAATCGGAAATAGTTTAGTGCAAAAGTTTGTAAATAATCCTGGTTTTGTAAAAAGAATAAATAGAGAAATTCCGAAACAAGCCGATAGATTACGCAGCTATGCCGAAAAATTACCAGAAACAAATCTTAATAAATACACAAATCGCCAGCTTTGGCAATTTTATAAAAAACACGACGAACTTCATACAAAATATTATCAATGGTGTTGGATTCCAGTTGCCTGCGACATGTTTCATTCTAATCTTACAGAAAGACTTAAAATATATTTAAGAACTACAGAAATTACAGAAGACAAAATTAATGAATACTTTGTTCTATTAACCCAGCCAACTAAAAAATCCCTGATCCAGATAGAGCATGAAGGATTTTTAAAAATTGCTATAAAAATTCAAAAAGACAAATATCATGAAAAACTTTTTAAAGAATTATTTAAAAAATTTAAAGAACACGAAGTAGCAAAATTCGGCTACCAAACACACAGCCTAGAATACGAAAAACTTTTTGAAAAAAGCGTGAAAGAAATTGAAGATAAAATCAAGCCGGAAATTTACAGGACTATCCAAAAGCATTATGAAAAATATTTCTATGTTAATCACATGTGGGTAGGAGAAGTGTCAAGCTTCGAACATTATCTCAAGGAGCTTGTTAAACTTATTGGCAGCGGGGCTAATTTAGAAGCAAACTACAAGAAAGAACAAAAGAAATCAGCTGTAACTCTAAAGAAACGCCAAGAACTAATTAAAAAACTACGAATTAAAGAGCATTGGCTTACGCTCTTCAACGGCTTTGGTGATTTTATGGTAACAAAAATTTATCGTCGATTTGCTCAAATCTACGCTCTTTATAAAATGGAATATATTCTTAAAGAAATAGGTAAACGACTTAACCTAAGTTTAATGGAAATTAGATTTATGTTACCTGAAGAAATTAAAAAAGCTTTACTCATAAATAAAGTTAATCGCAAAGAAGTTAAAGAAAGAAAGAAATTCTGTGTTTATTATGCTGAAAAAGGAAAAGATATAATATTTATTGGGGAAAAAGCTAAAAAATTAGCTAAAACAACGGAAAGAAAAGTTGGGGAAATGATCGAAATTGAAGGACAAACCGGATGCGTTGGTAGGGCCACTGGAATAGTAAAACTAATTTTTAGACCAAAAGACATGGCAAAAATGCAAAAAGGAGATATTTTGGTTTCGATTGCAACGGACCCTGATATTGTTCCGGCCATGAAGAAAGCAGCTGCTATTGTTACTGAACAAGGGGGGGTAACTTCACACGCTGCTATTGTTTCTCGAGAAATGAATATCCCCTGTATCATCGGCACCAAAATCGCTACTAAAGTTTTAAAGGATGGGGACAAAGTTGAGGTGGACGCCAATAAAGGAGTTGTGAGAAAATTAAAATAATTTATTATAATATGCCAATAAAAATCATTAAAGAAAAAATATCAAAAGATGAACTAAAAAGACTTGCCAAAGAGTCTTTTGGGAAGATGTTTAAAATCGTTGTTGATATAAATAAAGAAATTCTGGCTGCTGGTGGAGAGCTTCATGCTGATGCTATGGAAAAACTTTTACAAGATGGTTCTCAAGGAAAAAATCTTTGGGGAGCGAATTTTTATTCTTTCAAAAAGCCAGAAAAACGAATTGAATATTCTGCTTTAATTAATATCCGACCCGAGCAAAATAACAGAGAAATGGAGATAGGGGATAAAAAAATTAGAGATAAAATAAAGCAAGTTGTAGAAAACTTACTTTTGAGCCAAAATGAACAAGTTACATAAAACTTTAACTCAAGAACGATGGAACAAACTCTCTAAACGAGACCAGATTTTAAATATCGCTTCAGAGCTTTCCAGGGCAAACAATTGGCTTGAAGAAAAAGATTTTGAAACTGCTAAAGATTGCTATGAAAGAGCATTTCAATTAGTTGATTTAACCTTAAATGGCGATAAATGGCAAAACAGACGCAAAGAATTGGCCCGATTTCGTGAAGTTCTGGCTTATCTTTATCTCAAAAAAACCTCCACTTCGCTCTGTGAATTCTTCTATAACTGGTTAGTTGGTTTTTCTCAAGTTTAAAATGATAAAAGATTTTAAAAACAAGAGAGTGACTGTGATGGGATTGGGGCTGCATGGTGGGGGAGAGGGCGCAGCAAGATTTTTTACTAAACAGGGGGCAAAAGTATTGGTAACTGATTTAAGAGCTAGAAAAGAATTAAAAGAATCAATTAAAAAACTACAAGGATATTCAATTAAATATGTTTTGGGAAAACATAGGACAGAGGACTTTAAAAATGCTGATTTAATTATTAAAAATCCAGCCGTACCAAAAGATTCAAAATATCTTAAAATAGCTATAAAGAATAAAGTGCCAATAGAAACAGATATTGGATTATTTTTTGAGCTTTGTCCTTGGCAAAAGATTATTGGAATAACCGGAACCAAGGGAAAATCAACAACCGTCACTTTAATAGCCAAATTATTAAAAACCAGGTACAAAGTGATATTAGCCGGCAATATTCGAGCTTCGGCCTTGGAAGAACTTCCCAGGATTACCAAGAATACTATTGTAGTCTTGGAACTATCCAGTTGGCAGTTAGAGGATTTAAAAAAACACAAAAAAAGCCCACATATAGCTATTATAACCAATATAATGCCCGACCACTTGAATCGCCATAAAGGAATGAGGGATTATATTGAGGCTAAAAAACTTATTTTTAAATTCCAAAAACCTGAGGATCTTCTGATATTAAACAAAGATGATAAAGTTGTTCGAGGATTTGCTAAAGAAACTAAAGCGCAAGTGATTTTTTATTCAAAAAAACAAGCAGTAAGATATTTAAAACATACAAAACTATTAGGTGAGCATAATTTAAGCAATATATCAGCA
>CAYRSI010000024.1:0-11785 GCA_964426965.1 uncultured Candidatus Saccharibacteria bacterium | reverse complement strand
TTATCTAATTTGCTTTATTGTATTTCAGAAATCGCAAATTTAGTTGAGCCGTTTTTGCCGGAAACAAGTGAGAAAATTAAGGGGCAATTAAAAAATAAAAAATCGGAAATTTTATTTCCGAGAATCTGAAACCATGAATAATATTAAATTAGAAAAAGAACAATTCGAGAAACAAGAAGATATTTTCTCGATTGTTAGTAAGGAAATAGAGGGTTTAAAGAATCAGCACAAGGGAGAAGATTTTGATTTGAAATATAACGAGCTTAGGGATAGGTTTTTAAAAGAAAATCCAAGGGAAAGATTGGCGTTCGAACTTCTATTTGGAATTAAAGATTATGTTTTTGCCCAAGAAAAGCTTAGGGGTTTTGGCAAAGAATTTTTAGGATACAAGGATTTAAAAAGCAGCAAAGAAGAGGTTATTAACCTTGCTTCATGGAATCAGGAAGCAACAAGGTTTTTAGCAAGGCACGAGCATGATAAAGAGTTGGCTCAGGCGTTTTGGTTGAATTATAAAACTATTTTTGATTTATTTTCCAAAGATGAAAAATCAAGAGACGGGATTATAAGAGGCATTGTTGGTCAGGCAAGTGTCTATCATATTTTGAGCCATGCCGGTTTTAGGCCAGAGATTTCTACGCCCCAGGAAGATGTTTTTGAAAAAATAGACTTAAAAATCTCTTTTGGAAGGAGCGATATCCTCATTCAAGTTAAGCAGCATCATGACACAAGGCAGCCATTAGTGGTTGGAACCAAAGAAATAAAATATCCAAGCATTGCCCTCAAAGAAAAAAATAGGGATGCTTATTTTTCTTCCCATGATATTGAAGAAATGATTAGTCTGCAAGAAAATTGTGAAGAAAAAAGCCGTCGGGAAAATAAGAAAATAGAAGCTTTTTACATTATAATACCTTCTGGCAAATGTGATCCTGACACAGGAAAGCCCAGTCCAGATTTTTTAAGAAAAATAAAACCCCAAATAAGAAGTTTATCAGGGAGATAGCCATTTATGCTTATAGATACTCATAGTCATGTAAATTTTAACGCGTATTCCAAAGATGCTGATGAAGTAATCAAGCGGGCTTTAAATGGTTCTACAGGCTCACCACAAGATACTGTTTGGATGATTAACGTCGGCTCACAATACAGTACCTCCAAAAGAGCAGTGGAGATGGCAGAGAAATATAGGGAGGGGGTATATGCAGCCGTTGCTTTGCATCCGATTCACCTTGGTCCTTCTAAGTTTGTTGATAAACAAGAGGAGGATATTTTTTTAAAGTTCAAAACAAAGGAGGAAAAATTTGATAAAGAGAAATACAGAGAACTTGCATCAGATTCTAAGGTTGTGGCTATTGGGGAGACTGGTTTGGATTATTACTATGTTGACGAAGAAAAAACAAAAGAATTGCAAAAACAGGTTTTTAAGCAACACCTAGAATTAGCAAAAGAATTAAATAAACCGCTAATTTTTCATTGCCGCAAAGCATATAATGATCTTTTAGATGTTCTAAATTCTAGATTCCAGATTCTAAATTCCCAAGTAAAAGGCGTCCTTCATTGTTTCATGGGCAAGTGGAGTCAAGCAGAGGAGTTTCTAGGTATGGGATTTTATTTGGGATTTAATGGTTTAGTTACTTATTGCCGAGATTACGATAAGGTCATTAAAAATACGCCGTTGGACAAGATTTTAATTGAAACTGATTGTCCTTATTTGACCCCTGAGCCCCATAGAGGTAAAAGAAACGAGCCTTTGTACGTGAAGTACGTAGCTGAAAAGATTGCAGAAATTAAGGAAATTAGCTTTGAAAAAGTAGCTGAGCAAACAACTAAGAATGCCAGGAAGTTGTTTGGGATTTAGTTTATTGAAAAAATCAGTCCTTTTTGGGGGACTGATTTTTGCGATGTTTTTTTACCCAATCTAATTTATTTGTTTGCCAGGCGCGGCCAATAGCTAAGGTGTAAGGCAGGATGCTTCTGGTAATAGTTGAGCCAGCGCCAATATAGGTATTTTTACCGATTGTTATTGGGGGTATTAGAGTGACATTAGAGCCAACAAAAACATTATCCTCAATTATGGTCTTGTGTTTTTCCTCGCCGTCATAGTTGCAGGTAACGGTTCCTGCTCCGATATTAACATTTTTTCCGATTTTAGCATCACCAATGTAGGCAAAATGCGGTATTTTTGTATTTTTACCAACGATGCTGTTTTTAATTTCTGCATTTCCTATACGAACATCGTCCTTGAGAATTGCCCCTGGTCTTAAATGTGCAAATGGTCCGATTTTGCATCGATTTTCTATAATTGAATTTTCAATTACGCAGTTTTCTTTGATTTGAACACCTTTTCCTATTTCTGAATTTCTAATTACTGAATTGGCTCCGATAACGGATGAAGTGCCAATACTTGTTTTCCCCATAATTTGAGCTCCGGAATGAATGGTAACCTTTTCTTCAATTTTAGCTTCCGGCGAAATATAAGTAGTAACAGAATTAAGAATCAATACATTTTTTTCTCTTAATTCTTTATAAAGTTTTTTATCCATTTAATATCACCTCATTTGTCAAAGGACTTCATTTTACATTATCATACAGATTGAAAAGAAGCAAGGGGTTTGTTATACTTTAGATATATGCAGGAATATAATCCTCAAAAAATTGAAGAGAAATGGCAGAAAAAATGGGAAAAACTTGGCTTATATCAAGCCAAGGATTTCTTGCCCAGAGTGAAGTCGAGGGGTGATAAAGGCAAGCAGTATATTTTAATTGAATTTCCCTATCCTTCAGCAGACGGCCTTCATGTTGGCCAAATGAGATCTTATACTGCCTTAGATGCAGTTGCCAGGAAAAAGAGAATGCAAGGATATAATGTTTTATATCCTATGGGCTGGGATGCTTTTGGCTTGCCAACTGAAAATTATGCCATTAAAGCTGGAGTTCATCCGCAAGAGGTAACTAAGAAAAATACTAAGAACTTTAAAAAGCAATTAAAAAGCTTGGGTTTATCTTTTGATTGGTCAAGAGAGATAAATACTACAGATCCTAAATATTATAAATGGACTCAATGGATATTCTTAAAGCTTTTTGAAAAAGGATTGGCCTATCAAGCAAAAATTCCTATTAATTGGTGTCCGAAATGCAAAATTGGTTTAGCCAACGAAGAAGTTGTTGCTGGAAAATGCGAGCGCTGTGGCGCAGAAGTTGAAAGGCGCGAACAAAAACAGTGGATGTTAAAGATTACTGACTATGCTGATAGATTGCTTAAAGATTTAGAAAAAGTAGATTATTCTGAGCGGATCAAAACACAACAAATTAACTGGATTGGAAGAAGTGAAGGAGTAAATATAAGATTTAAAATAGGAGGAGATGATATTGAGGTATTTACTACGAGATTAGATACTTTATTTGGAGTTACAGCCTTAGTATTAGCGCCCGAACACAAACTTGTTTCAAATCTCAAATCTCAAATCTCAAATCTCAAAGAAGTCGAGGATTATATCAAAAAGGCTAAGAAAAAGAGTGAATTAGAGAGAACTGATCTTGAAAAGGAAAAGACAGGGGTCTCCTTAAAAGGTGTTTATGCTATTAATCCAGCTAATAATGAAAAAATTCCAATTTGGGTAGGGGATTACGTTATTGCCACTTATGGCGGTGGAGCAGTGATGATTGTTCCAGCTCATGATAAAAGAGATTTTCAATTCGCCAAAAAATACGGATTGGAAATCAGAGAAGTTGTGTCAGGTGGTCCCGCCTGTCGGCGAGGCAGGGATATTTCTAAGGACGCCTATGTTAATTACGGGATTTTGGTAAATTCTGGTCAATTCAATGGTTTAAGCTCTGAAGAGGCAATAAAGAAAATGGCAGATTGGTTGGAGAAAAAGAAATTAGGTAAAAAAGCAGTTAATTATAAGCTTCGAGACTGGATATTTTCCCGCCAGCATTACTGGGGTGAGCCGATTCCAATAATTCATTGCGAAAAATGTGGTACGGTGCCGGTTTTGGAAAAAGATTTGCCGGTGGAGTTGCCTTATGTGAAGAAATATAAACCAACCAAAACCGGAGAATCGCCATTAGCAGCAATCAAGGAATGGGTTAACGTGGCTTGTCCTGAGTGCGGCGGAGCCGCACGAAGGGAGACCGATACCATGCCTAACTGGGCTGGTTCCAATTGGTACTACCTCGCATATCTTATGCGAGGAATTTCCAATTTCCAATTTCCAATTTCTAAATATAAAGAAGTATTTAAATATTGGATGCCCGTAGATCTTTATAATGGCGGGATGGAGCATACGACTTTACACCTTTTGTATTCCCGTTTTTGGCATAAGTTTTTGTATGATATTGAAGTTGTTTCAACTCCTGAACCCTATGCTAAACGTCGCTCCCATGGTATGGTTTTAGCGGCTGATGGTCGGAAAATGAGTAAATCTTTTGGCAATGTTATCAATCCTATGGAAGTAGTAGAAGGTTATGGGGCGGATAGTTTGCGTTTATATGAAATGTTTATGGGCCCTTATGATCAGGCAATTAGCTGGAGCACTGAAGGATCAGAGGGTTGTTATAGATTTTTGAAAAAAGTTTGGGCTTTATTTGGTGATAAAAAGAAAATCGGCAAAGAGACTAATAAAGAATTAGTTCGAAAACTTCATTATACTATTAAAAAAGTTAGTGATGATTTGGAGAATATGAGATTCAATACAGCAGTATCAGCAATGATGGAGTTTAGCAATCTCTGGCAAGAGAAAGGCTTAGTTTTGTCCAAAAAAGATGCTGAGAGCTTTCTTAAAATTTTAGCACCGTTTACTCCTCATATTTGCGAGGAAATTTGGTTTGCGCTTGGAAACAAAGACTCTATTTTTAAAGAGAGTTGGCCTAAATTCGACCAGAAACTAATCAAAAAAGAAACTTTTGAAATGGTGATTCAAATCAACGGTAAGGTCCGCGACAAAGTAGAGGCCAGTGCTGATATTTCGGAAAAAGAAGTCGAAAAATTAGCTTTAGAACAGGAGAGGATACAGAAATGGCTAGAAGGCAAAAAACCCAAGAAAGTGATTTATGTAAAGGGGAGATTGGTGAATATTGTGATGTAAAAATAGCCCAAATTTTTGGGTTATTTTTAAAACTTAGCTTCATAAACAGCTCATTTTTATGGGCTATTTATTTTTTTGCTCAAAAATGATAGGATAGAAAGGAACATGTGTGGAATTGTTGGCTACATTGGAAATAAAAATGCTGTTTTAGTTGGTCTTGACGGACTAAAGCGTTTAGAATACCGGGGATATGATTCAGCCGGCATAGCTGCTTTAGGGAAAGTAGGCAAAGTTTATTGCGAGAAATTAGCCGGCAGAGTAGCTAATTTAGAGCAGAAACTTCAAGAAAAAAATATTGATTCTAATCTTGTGATAATGCACACTCGCTGGGCAACTCACGGCAAGCCGACCAGTAAAAATGCCCATCCTCATTGGGATTGCAAAAAAGAAATTTTTGTTGTTCATAATGGGATTATTGAAAATTACAAAGACCTCCAAGAAAAACTGGAAAAACAAGGGCATAAATTTCGTTCTGAAACAGACACAGAAGTTTTATCCCATTTGATAGAGAAATTTTTTAGAGGCAGCCTAGAAGAAGCAGTTAGAAAAGCCTTAAAGCTGGTAAGGGGAACCTATGGTATAGCAGTTATTTCAAAAAATGATCCTGGTAAAATTGTTATTGCTCGGAATAGCAGTCCTTTACTTGTTGGCATAGGAAAAGACGAGTATATTGTTGCTTCTGATGCCTCGGCTGTTGTTAGTTATACCAAAAATGTGGTTTATTTAAAAGATGGAGAAATAGGTATTATTACTCCAGAGGATTTTCAAATCTTAACTTTAGACAAGCAATTGGTTAAAAAAAATATTCAAGAGCTTGAGTGGGACGTTGAAGAAGCGGAAAAAGGAGGGTTTCCTCATTTTATGTTAAAAGAAATATTTGAACAGCCGGAAGCCATTGAAAACGCTATTCGAGGGAGGCTTATCAAAAAAGAAGGTTTGGCTAAATTAGGGGGGCTGGAGAGTGTTGAAAAAAAACTTAGAAAGATTAAAAAAGTAGTTATTATTGCCTGCGGCACTTCTTATTATGCCGGATTAGTTGGAGAGTATATGTTGGAGGAATATGCCGGGATTCCTGTTGAAGTAGAATATGGTTCAGAGTTTCGTTATCGAAAACCAATCCTGGATAAAGATACAGCTATAATAGCCATCTCTCAATCAGGAGAAACCGCCGATACCTTAGCTGCAATCAGAGAGGCAAAAAGAAAAGGAGCTTTGACTTTGGGAATTGTCAATGTAGTTGGCAGTACTATTGCCAGGGAAACTGATGCAGGAGTTTATAATCATGCTGGTCCGGAAATCGGAGTAGCTTCTACAAAGGCCTTTGTTTCTCAGCTTGCTATTTTAGCTTTATTTACTTTATTTTTAGGCAGGCAACGTCAGATGTCCTTGGTAATGGGCAAAAGAATTGCTGAAGAACTTAGCCAGATTTCTCTTTTAGTCAAGAAAATTTTAGCCAAAGACAATCAAATCAAGAAAATTGCTAAGGAATATCATAAATTTAGTAATATTCTATATATTGGCAGAAAATACAATTATCCAGTAGCCTTAGAGGGAGCATTGAAATTAAAAGAGATTTCTTATGTTCATGCCGAAGGCCATGGAGCTGGTGAAATGAAACACGGGCCAATTGCTTTGATTGATGAGAATTTTCCAACTGTTGCCGTAGTGCCGTCTGATAGCGTTTATGAAAAAATGATTAGCAATATTGAGGAAATTAAAGCTAGGGAAGGGCCTATAATTGCTGTTGCTACTCAGGGCAATAAAAAAATTGAGAAGTTGGTTGATGAAGTAGTTTATATTCCTAAGACCTTAGAGATGTTAACTCCGATTTTGTCGGTTATTCCTTTGCAGTTGCTAGCTTATTATATTGGGGTTTTGCGAGGATGCGACGTTGACAAACCTCGTAACCTTGCGAAGTCAGTAACCGTAGAATAAATATGGAAAGATGGACAAAAAATATAGTTGTAATCGGCGGAGGAACCGGGACTTTTACGGTTCTTTCGGGCCTGAAAAAGTATCTGCACAATTTGACGGCTGTTGTTTCTATGGCTGATGATGGCGGTTCAACGGGCAGGTTAAGAGATGAGTTGGGGGTTTTGCCTCCCGGTGATATCCGCCAGTGCTTAGTTGCTTTGTCCGAAGCTGATTTACTTTTGCGAGATTTGTTTAATTATCGTTTTGAGAAGGGCGACTTAAAAGGCCATAGTTTTGGCAATCTTTTTATCAGTGCCTTTGAAAAAATTACCGGGAATCTTGATAAAGCATTAGAAGAGGTTGGTAATGTTTTAAAGATAAAAGGGGGAGTTTTGCCGGTAACTTTGGATAAAGTTTGGTTGAGAGCCAAGTTAGAAAATGGGACAGAATTAAACGGGGAGAATGAGATAAATAATTCCCGGTTTCTTTCTAAGTCTGGCATTAAAAAATTATTTTTAAGTCCCCAAGCCAAAGCAAATTCTAAGGTAATCCAAGCGATCCTAGGAGCAGATGCTGTTGTTGTTGGGCCGGGCAATCTTTACTGTAGTATTGTTCCGAACCTTTTAGTTAAAGGGATTCCAGAAGCCATTAAGAAATCAAGGGCTTTAAAGATTTACAACTGCAATTTAATGACTAAGCACGGTCATACCGATGGGTTTTTAGTGAATGATTTTGTTAATGCGATTGAACAATATATAGGCGACAAAGTTTTTGATTATGTTATTTTTGGCGCTAAAAAACCCTCGGCTACGCTTTTAAGAAAATATTCCCATGAGGGAGATTGGGTTAGTCCGGATAGTAAGGCCTTAAAAGATAAAAGATTTATTGGGGCTAATTTAGCAAGTTTAACTCTCTATCATCAGGACCCGGCTGATAAATTAAAAAGAACTCTCATCCGTCACGATTCCGACAAGTTAGCCAAGGCAATAATTTCTTTGTTATAAAAGTAATCCCCATAGCAATCTCTTTGGTAATCCCTAAAAATTTTAAAACGAGCAAATAAGCAAGATAGATAAATTATAATTTTTAGAGTTAAAAACCGACAAATTAACAACGATCGTCAGAGTTTTGTCGGTAGGATAAAGTTATGACTAAAAAATTACAATTTTCAGGAGGATTAAAGAAAAGTTCTTTTAGCAAGAAAATGCTTGTATTGACGTGGGAAGTGTTAAAAGAAGTAGCTAAAACGCCTGGCGAATTATTAGAAGGTACTACTACCAGTGATATTATGAAGAAGGTGCATGGCACTTACTGGGCTGAAAAAGAATGGGAGGCGATAAGAGCCCTTAGGCGGCTTGAATCATCTGGTCATATCAAAAAGAAGGATAATAAAATCTATCTTACCAAAAAGGGTTATTTAGAAATTCTAAAATATCAAATTCAAAGAAAGCATCTTAAGTGGGACGGTAAATGGCGAATAGTAATTTTTGATATTCCAGAAGAAAAGAGAAACTATAGAAATTTTTTGAGAAACATTCTTCGCTGGTTTGGATTTAGAGAGCTTCAGAAGAGCGTCTGGGTATTTCCTTATGACATAAGAGGTAAAATAAAAGAATTATTTAAAATTCAAGGGCTTAAGATAGAAGACGATGTCAGGTTTTTAACAGTTGACGAGATAGATCAGGATGATGATTTGAGATCCGAATTCGGATTAAAATAAAGACAAAAAATTAAAGGCCGACAAAACCTTAACGATCGTCAGAGTTTTGTCGGTTCGGTAAGGCAAGATAAGAATAGCGCGAGTGGTGATTTTTAGATTTGGTATGGTATAATGAGGTTATGAGAATTTTACCAATAAATCCGGATAATCCTGAAAAAGAAGTTATTAAAAAAGTTGTAGAGGTAATTGAAAGGGGCGGAATAATAGTTTATCCCACTGATACGGTTTATGGCTTAGGAGTTAATGCCTTAGATGAAAAGGCAGTTAAGAAACTTTTTAAAACTAAGAAAAGGCCATTTGATAAGCCAATGCCAGTTTTAGTTAGAGATTTTGAGACAATGAAAAAGATAGCCCAAATTAACAAAGAGCAAGAAGGGCTATTAAAGAAACTTTTGCCAGGCAGAATTACGGTTGTTTTGCATAAAAAAAGTATTGTTCCTGATATTTTGACGGGCGGGAGTAAAAAGATTGGCTTGCGTATTCCCGACTATAAATTCACCCAGGTTTTAATAAATAACTTAGATTTTCCAATTACCACAACTTCTGCCAATATTTCAGGGAATATGCCCTCGCGCGATGTTAAGGAAATTCTAAGCCAATTTAAAGACTGGGGTTTTAAGCCGGATTTAGTTTTAGATGCCAGAGCTTTGCCTAAGGGTCAGTCATCAACTGTTTTAGATTTAACCGGCCCCAAACCAAAAATCCTTCGCGCTGGCCCAGTTACCAAAGAAGAATTATTGAAAGTTTTAAATTTTGGTTAATTGTTAATACTATGTCTAAGTTTTTAGAATTTGAAGAACTTTATTTAAAGACAAAGTTAGCACCAGGTTTGGTGTCGCTTTATTCTAATAGGATTATTCAACAAGTGGCAGCTGGTTTAATCGGTTTATTTTTACCCATTTTTCTTTTTATTTATTTTTGGGGCTCTATTCACAGGGTTCTTTTATTTTACATAGCTAGTTTTGTTCTTTTTGGGCTGCTTGTTCCCTTGGGGGCTATATTGATGTCAAGAATCGGCTTAAAGATTTCAATGATTTTGGGTTCCTTTTTTTTACTGGGTTATTTCGTGTTTCTTTATTTGCTTAGTAATAACTGGTTCTTTGCTTTATTTTTAGCATTAGGGTGTATAACTCTTTTCAGAATATTGTATTGGACACCCTATCATACTGATTTTGCCGAGTTTACTCACAAAAGAAGTCGGGGAAAAGAAATTGCCCTTCTGGTTTCAGTTGCCACCCTGGTTAGCATCTCCCTGCCTTTTATTGCTGGTTTGATTCTTGATAAATTTAATTTTTCAATACTCTTTTTAATATCTATAATAGTTTCCAGTATTTCGCTAATTCCTATTATTTTATTAAGGTCAGTTAAAGAAAAATACAGCTATTCTTATTGGCAGACATTTAAAGAGCTATTTAAGAAAAAAAACAGAAAACTCTTCTTAGCTTATGGAGGAGATGGAGCAGAAGGAATAGTAGGAATGATTATATGGCCGATTTTTATTTTTCAATTACTGAATGGGAATTATCTTGCCGTAGGAGTTATATCGTCATTGATTATTGTTGCCTCGGTTGTTTTTCGATTAGTTATTGGTGCTTTGACAGATAAAATGAGCAAACGGCGGTTAATAAAAGTTGGTTCTGCCTTATATGCTCTTGGCTGGGTTGGGAAAGTATTTATTCAGACAGCTTTTCAAATCTTTGTTGTTAGTAGTTATCACAGCTTTGCAGCAGTTGTTAGAAGAACGCCTTTTACCACCCTGATGTACGAACAGGCAGCTGATAGAGGGCATTACGTTGATGAGTATACAGTTTTAAGAGAGGTCTCTTTAAATATTGGCAGGGTTTTGATGCTGGTTTTATTATTCATTTTGTTTTATTTTGTTGGTTTAACCTTTGCCTTTATTTTAGCAGCTATAGCATCATTATTAATTAACACCCTATGATTATATTAAAAGATTTAATTAAAGCGGAGGAGCGCAGGCAGGCTGAAACAATTAATTTAATTCCTTCGGAGAATTATCCTTCAAGAGCAATCCTTAAAGCAGCTGGCTCAATTTTGACCAGCAAATATTCCGAAGGATATCCGGGAAAGCGTTATTATGCTGGTAATGAAATTTATGACCAGATCGAGCTTTTGGCTCAAAAAAGAGCTAAAGAAATTTTCAGCCTGCCTGCCGGCAAGGCAGGAACAGGTGAGAGTTATCATGTTAATATTCAGCCTTATTCTGGAACGCCGGCAAATTTAGCTGTTTATCTGGCTTTATTAAATTTTGGTGACAAGATAATGGGAATGAATTTATCTCACGGCGGGCATTTAAGTCACGGCCATAAAGTTAGTTTTTCCGGACGGGCTTATAAGGTTATCCAATATGGAGTTGATCTAAAAACCGGAAAAATTGATTACGAGGAGGTAAGAAGACTGGCTAAAAAAAATAAGCCAAAAATACTTATTTCTGGCTTTACTGCTTATCCCAGGAAAATTGATTTTAAGAAATTTCATCAGATTGCTAAAGAAGTTGGAGCTATTTCAATGGCTGATATTTCTCATATTGCCGGTTTAATTGTTGCCGGACTTCATCCCAGCCCTTTTTCTTTTACTGACATTGTTACTACTACTACTCATAAAACCTTGCGGGGACCGCGGGGAGCAGTGATATTTTGTAAAAATAAATTTGCCGAGGCAATTGACAGGGCAGTCTTTCCAGGAATTCAAGGCGGTCCCCATAATAATGTTACTGCTGCAAAATTAGTTTGTTTTGAAGAAGCAAAAAACCCAGGTTTTAAAAAATATCAAGAACAAATAGTAAAAAATGCTAAAGTTTTAGCTGAAGAATTAAAAAATTATGGATTTAATCTTGTTTCCGGCGGCACTGATAACCATTTGATTTTAGTAGATTTGCGAAATAAGGGGATTACTGGCAAGGAAGCTGAAGAGCGGTTAGAAAAAGCAGGAATTATTGTGAACAGAAATACTGTTCCTGGTGATTCCCGCAAACCCTTTGATCCTTCGGGTGTTCGTTTAGGAACCCCGGCAGTAACTACCAGAGGGATGAAAGAAAACGAGATGA
>CAYRSI010000023.1:0-12642 GCA_964426965.1 uncultured Candidatus Saccharibacteria bacterium | reverse complement strand
GACCGAAAAGATTATTCAGATCTGATACCATTTGTTGTAGAGCATGAGATTTATGAAACTTGGTTAATTGCGAAGAAAGGTGCTGGATCCGAACTAGGTCTTGATAAACAACATCTTTTAGCCAGGCGGAAGCAATACTTATTAGCTGAACAAGCAGGGCTTGGCGACAAGATGTTTGAATGGCACATGAAAGTTAATCCCTCGCATAAAGAAGAATACGAATATGCTCTGAATGCTGCAAAGAAACGGTTACAGAATAAAAAATAAAAAATTACTGAATTAATTATGAAACGTGTTTTTATAATTCATTGTTGGGATAGTCATCCAGATTATTGCTGGTATCCGTGGGTTAAGAAAGAGTTAGAGAAGAATGGATTTCAAGTAAATGTTCCGGCCATGCCTGAGACCGAAATGCCAAGAATGGAAAAATGGGTGCCGGAATTAAGAAAATTAGTTAGGAGTCCTGACAAGGATACTTATTTTATCGGCCACAGCGTGGGATGTATTACGATTTTAAGATATTTAGAATCCCTTAATGAGGGCGAAGAAATCGGCGGAACCGTTTTAGTAGCTGGGTTTACGGATGATTTGGGATATAAAGAAATCAAAAACTTTTTTGAAACCCCAATTGATTTTGAAAAAATCAAAGCCCATTGTAAAAATTTTACAGCAATCCATTCTGATAATGATCCTTATGTACCGCTAAAACACGGGGATATTTTTAAAGAAAAGCTTGGTGCCAAATTAATTGTCAAACACAATATGGGCCATTTTTCAGGAAAGATAGGGGATAAAAACAGCTGTATCGAACTTCCGGAAGTAGCGGAGGAAATGTTAAGAATAGCAAAATAAAATAGGTATTTAATCATGAAAAAATCTGAGGTTAAACTAGTATCAAAAGCCATTGTTGTTTATAAAAAGAAAGTTCTTTTGCTTTTGAGAGATAATATTCCGACTATTCACGCACCTAATAAATGGTCGCTTCCCGGCGGATGCGGAGAGGATAAAGAGGGTCCCGAGCAAACTCTTTTGAGAGAGCTAGAGGAAGAGATAGGAGTAATTCCGACCAGGTTTCTTTATCGCGGCAAGTCCCAAGGCAGAGACAGGGCAAAACGTTGTTTATATTTTGTTAAATTAACAGATGAAGAAGCTGGTCGACTAAGATTGGGCGATGAAGGTCAAAAAATGGAATTTTTCAGTCTAGATCAAATGAAAAACATAGATTTAGCGCCAAAAACAGCATTTTGCTTAAAGAAATACGGCAAAGAAGCCATCGAAGATTTGAGTAAAAATAAATAAATCTATGACATTAAATCTTCCAGAATCATCATTTATAAATCCTCCCCATGAGGTCGAGGGAACCCCAAAAGAAGCAAGGGCGTCTTTTTACGAACTTGCTAAGGATAAAATAAAATATTTGACCAAAGAAGAGACTGAGAAGTGGATTTCAAAAGTAGCAGAGCCAGAAATACCTATTAAGACTGGCGCAGCCATTATGCGCGCCCGCAAAACAAAAGATTTTAAAAAATGGGTAAAAAATCTTGAAATTATTGTAAATAAAGATGCCTTTAATCGTGACCGAAAAGATTATTCAGATCTGATACCATTTGTTGTAGAGCATGAGATTTATGAAGCTTGGTTAACTGCGAAGAAAGGTGTTGGATTCGAACTAGGTCTTGATAAACAACATCTTTTAGCCAGGCGGAGGCAATACTTATTAGCTGAACAAGCAGGGCTTGGCGACAAGATATTTGAATGGCACATGAAAGCTAATCCCTCGCAGAAAGAAGAATACGAATATGCCCTAAGATACGCCAAAAAACAATTAGGGCATTTAGAATCGAAGAGTGAAGGCGGGGAAAAATAATAATCAGCGACTGGGAAAAGTAAGGGAACCCGCCCAAAGTCAGAGCATTATGGCGGGCCCGCCTACTTGCGAAGCTTGTGGCGGGGAAAATCACAATTGAGGATTGGTCGCGCTTAGCGCGACTATAACCCCGCTTAGCGGGGTGGAAGAAGTAATATGAAAAAACTAACTAAAAAACAGAATATTTTTTTGCAAAGATATCTCGCAGAAAAAATAAGTCTACAAAAAATGGCCGGCTCCCTGAGTCGATTATCTTCAGTCTTAGCAAAATCAACAATTGATCTTAATCCTTATCAAATTCATGCTGCTCTTTATGCGTTCAATAGTCCGCTTTCTCGTGGAGCGATTTTAGCCGATGAAGTTGGTTTAGGTAAAACAATAGAAGCCGGAATTATCATATCTCAATTATGGGCCGAAGGAAAAAGGAAAATTTTAGTCATAGTCCCTGCATCACTTAGAAAGCAGTGGCAGGACGAATTACTTTCAAAGTTTGGTATTGAGTCAGAAGTTTGGGATGGTCCTTCTTTCAACGCACAAGTAAATAGCGGCGATAAAATTCCATTTAGTTATGACGGAGTTTTTATTGTCTCTTATCATTTTGTTTATACTCATCTTGGTTTGATTAAAAAACAGCCGTGGAATGTTGTTGTTATTGATGAGGCGCATCGTTTTAGGCGGGTATTTAAAGGAAGAGATGCTTCAAAGATGGCATATGACATTCGCGAGATTATTAAAGACAAGCCCAAGGTTTTACTAACTGCGACGCCTTTACAGAATAATCTCGAAGAATTATATGGAATCGCAAGTTTTATAGATGATAAGCTTCTGGGATCTCCTTACAGTTTTAAAACAAAATTTATACAGCCACTAAAAGATCAGTCAGGGCTTGCCAAATTAAGATTAGAGGAATTGCGAAAGCTAGTTCGCGGAGAAGAAAAAGATGATTCAATGTCAATTTCAGGAATTATTACTCGAACCTTAAGAAGACAGGTTTTAGAATATGTACAATTTACTGATAGGACATCAATGACTTTTGACTTTACTCCGACTGATGAGGAAGTTGAACTGTATGAAAAAGTTTCCGCCTACCTTCAACGTCCTGATGTGGCCGCTATTACCACGACACAGAGAAATTTGATGGTTCTTGTTTACAGAAAATTATTAGCCAGTTCGTCATTTGCTATAGCCGGCACTTTAAAAAAGTTAAGCGAAAATCTAAAAAACGAATTAGAATTGCGGAAAAAGGAAACATTAACTAAGAACTTAAATCCGGAATCAGTTACCGACGAAGGATTAATGGAAGAGTTTGAAGAATCTGAATTAGAAGGTATGGAGCAAAGTCAAAAAAAAGAGAAGCAGCGCGTTGACCGTGCTTTTAGCGATGATGATATAAAAAAGGAAATTGTGGAACTAAAAGGATATTATTCACTGGCAACTAAAATTAAAGAAAATACCAAAGGTAAAGAACTTATTAATGCCCTACTTGAACTTTTAAAGCAGGCAAAGAAAAAGAAATGGCCAGAGAAAACAATTGTATTTACACAATTCACACGCACACAAGAATATTTATCAAAACTTCTCAAAAAAGCAGGGATTACTTTTACCGAGTTTAATGGTTCAAATAATTCACCTGAAGCAAGGGAGGCTTTTAATCATTGGAAAAAAGAGTTTCCAAGGGCGGCAAATCAGGGTTCGTTTAGTGCGAATATGCGTCAAGCCTTGATATATGATTTTAAGAAAAACAATCAAGTTTTTCTCACAACTGAAGCCGGCGCAGAAGGTTTAAATTTGCAGTTTTGCAATATTGTTATTAATTACGATTTACCTTGGAACCCGCAAAGGGTTGAACAGAGAATTGGTCGCTGTCATCGTTATGGCCAGAAATATCAAGTGGTGGTTGCGAATTTTCTTAATACAAAAAATTACGCAGATAAACGGGTATTAGAACTATTAGGAGAAAAACTTCACTTATTCAAAGGTCTTTTTGGCAGTTCTGACGAGATTTTAGGAGTCTTGGAATCCGGTCTTGATTTTGAAAAGAAGATACTTGAGATTTATCAAAATTGTAAAACGCCGGAAGAGTATGATAAATCTTTCGCAGAACTTCAAGGAAGACTTGAAGATATTATTTCTGTTGACATTTTAAAATGTCGTAAACTGCTTTTAGAAAACACTGACCAAGCAATTTCCGCTTTATTCAAAAAAACTGAAGTAGAAACAAAGCAAGCAATTTCAGATTTTGACAAAGACCTCCTGCGCCTTTGTAAGTTATCATTGAGCAATAAAATAAAACCAACCAAAGATAAGGCCGTTTTTATCGTAGATGATTATAAATTTCCGGTCGCTTTTCGGGAGCTTCGCGATGACGAAGAAGGTAAAATCTCTCGTGCGCACAAAGATCATCCGGTTATCCATCGAATTATTGAGGATAATTTAAAATTACAAACCAAACCGATACCGTCTTTAATCTTTGAGCTTTCAAAACACGGCAGTAAAATATCGCAATTGAGCGATGCAAAAGGAAAGGAAGGATTTGTCTTTCTTTGGAAATTAAAAATAGCCGGAGTGGAAACGGAAGAAATTTTGGCGCCATTGGTGTTTATTGAAAAAGCAGAAGGCAAGTTTGATGTGTTAAACATTGCCATTGCGAATGAATTGCTTGATGTAGAAAATGAAAGTATTGGCAAAACACTTAAAGATTCGCCAATTAAAAAAGAGTTGTTGATAAAAACTTGGGAAAAGTGGAAGAAGCCTGTTATAGAAAGATACCAAAAAAGAAATGAACGGCTTTTTGATAGAGAAATAGAAAGAATAAGCCGATTTTATAATGATTATTCGTTAAGAACTCAAGACAGGATTAAAAAATACGAAAATGAGAAAAAGGAGATTGAAAGAAAAAAAGATAATTCCTCTGATTTTTCAGAAAGAGAAAAATATCGTAAAAAAATTCAGGATATTGATATAAAATTAGGTCGATTAAACATGCAAGTATATAAAGAGCGGGCAGAAGGCGAGAAGAAGCGGGAAAAAGAGCAAAAAACATTGCGAGATAAATTAGAGTTAAAATTTTATGAAGAGATGATCACAATGACCCATTTTACTATTCAATAATATGACAAAAGAAATTAAACAAAAAAAACAAGATTTGGGAATTTTCTACACCGATCAAAGAATTGCTGATTTTATTTTTGGCATTTTGAAAATTTGGAAAGAAAAAGAAGAAAAAGAATCCGGCCGTTGGGAATCGCGAAAACATTTTCCATCGGTTATTGATCCGGCCGTTGGTGAAGGAGTATTTTTAAAAGCGGCAATAGAAACCGGACTTACTAAAACAGATTATATTTTCGGATTAGACATTGACGAGGAAGTGGTTAAAAAATGGAAACAAATCAATTTATTAAAAGAATTCGGTGGCAAAGAAGAAGATTTAGAAGCGCATTTCTTTCATCAGAACGGATTGGATAAAATTCACTGGGAACAGCACACAAATAAATACTGTTACAAATTAAAACAGAAAGATATAAACGCGCAGCAATTTGACGCTGTTGTGGGCAATCCGCCTTATGGTGGAGTGGGACTTGGCGACACAGAGCTGACTGATGATTTAGTGGTGCAGTTAGCCAATTTTGAGATTTTGCCGGAAAATGTAAAAAATAACTTGATTGTTGCCAATACTCAAAGCGATTTATTTAATTCAGGCAAACAGTTAGCTATTAAACCGGACGCTAAGCAGAGAATAAAATCATTTTCAATAGAAATTCTATTTTTAGAGCGTTTTATTCAGCTCGCAAAACCCGGCGGGTGGATTGCGATTATTATTCCGGACGGCATTTTAACTAATTCCAATTCGCATTATGTCCGCGAATTTATCAGCGAGAAAGCAAGGGTAGAAGCGATTGTATCTTTGCCGCGCGACGCTTTCAAAAATGTCGGCACAAGTGCTAAAACCAGCATTTTGTTTTTGCAAAAATATAAAAACCAAGGGGAAAAGCGAGATTTAAACTATCCGGTTTTTCTCGCTTCAGTCGAGTCCCTTGAAGAAAGATACCTTAAAATTATAAGAGATGCTTATCAAGGGCATTATACAAAAATATGAGCAACAAAAATTTAGTTCAAATAACAACAGATGAAAAAGGCCGCGAAATTGTAATAGTGAAAGTGGATAAAATATTAAAAGAGATGATGGAGGAAAAACATTGGGATCCTAAATATTACCATCCTGACACAGAAAACATACTTAAAGATTTAACTTCTACTGAATACCCGATTAAAAGCTTGGGTGATTTTGTTGGTGATGGTCCCGAACATATTACTTATGGACAGGTTGGAAAAAGAATTTTAGTTGATAAATCACCTGTAAGATACATAACCACCAGAAACATAATTGAGACAGGATTAGATCTTGTTTCTATTGAAAAATATACACCAGAAAATGGGTGGAACGACCCGGAGAGAAGTCGACCACAAAAATCGGATATTCTTTTTATTGGGAATGGAGTTGGTTGTGCGGGGAGAGTAATTTGGCTTGATAAAAAGCCGCCACGATCAAATATCGAACAAAACATTGTAATTTTGCGACCCCAAAATATTAACAGAGGATACATTGTGATTTATCTCAAATCTATTTTTGGAATAACTCAAATTTTTCGCGTAAAAGATAGGGTCGGTGCGGCCTACATTAATTTTGACGAGATAAAAGCAACGAAGATTCCTTTAATTCCTGATAGCGCACAAGACAATATTGAATCCGAATACAAGAAAATGTCTAAATATCACGACAAAGCGATGGAGGCAAAGAAAAAAAATAATGAGGCAGAATATAAAAATAACATAGAAACCGCCAAAAAAATGTTAAAAGATTTAATCGCCAAAACCGAAGCCGTAATACGCGGCGACAGGAAAGATGTAATTTGATTTTTATGCCGGAAAAAAGGTCAGAAAATTCTTATATTATCAATGACATCTTGCCATTTTTGACAAGCAATTTTGGCTATCCGATCCACGATGCGGAGCGGGTGAAAATAAACGATGTCCCGATTTTCAGACCAAGCGGCGGCCGTGCCGGCTCCATTGATATTGTTTATTATCACAATGACGAACCGGTGCTTTTAGTTGAAGCCAAAGCTGATAATAAAAGCCATGAAAAGGCTCTTATGCAGGCGTTAAAATATTTGCGTGATTTTCCGGTAGATAAAAAGGAGTATTCAATTAACGGCAATTTTCCGAAATTTGTCGCTACAACGGTTGAAAAGAATATAAAATTTTACAAGTGGGAAATTGATTATAGCAAACAAATCCCGGATTTCAAGGCGGAAGAAATAAATATTATCCCATTCAAGGAATTGTTGAGGTATTATGGTTTATCTGAAGGATATAAACCGAGAATTTTAAAGCCGCAAAATTTCAAAATTGATTTTTTTGATGAATTGATTGCGATTTTCAAATATCATAAGAAAGAAGAAAAGATAACTAAAAACATTGTTAAAGAAGTTGTTTATCAAATTCATAATTATTTATTAAATCCGCAAAAATACACTGGCGATTATCCTTATATAGAATTAGATCTGCAAGGTCAAAAAGCCATACGCGATTTATTTAATCGTTATGATTTTATCGCTTCACTTGGCTTTGAAATCGCCAAGGAATTTCGCAAGGCGATTCTGCGTTCTTTTCAGGGCAAAGAATTCAACCAATATCTAACTGAAAAATGCGTTATTGATTTTGTCTTCGGGTTAATTGGTAAATTGAACAAACACGCAAAAGTTTTAGATTTTGAGTGTGGGAGCGGAGGGTTTTTGGCGACAGCTATTGATCAAAATAATTTGGAGTTAGAAAATGTGATGGGATTTGATATTGAGGATTTGCCTTATATTATCGCCAAGACCTATTTTGCTTTGTATTTTAGGAAAACCGGAGAGGAATTAAATCGGGTGCCTATAAAAAAAGATAATGGTTTATTTTATCACGGCAAAAATTGGGATTTAGTTATTGGTAATCCTGCGGGAAGCAGTAAGTATGAGCATGGCGATGAAGATAAAATTTTTGAAAACTTAAACAACGATTTAAATAAAGATGGCAGGTCTGATAAAATTTCAGAATACAATTTGTCAATCCAGCAAGCAATTCAATCGGTTCGTGTTGGCGGGAAAATTTGTTTGGTGTTGCCCGAAGGAGTATTTTCAAACTCTCAAGATGAGTTTTTACGAAAGTATATTGCTAAGCATTGTAACATTTTAGCGATAGTTAGTTTGCCTCCAGGATCTTTCAAGAGAGGAACGACTGTAAGCCAGTTGAGGAGAGGTGCACAATCCGCTTCTATGAAAATGTCTATTCTATATGCGGAGAAAATCAGAGAAGTCAAAAAGGGCGAAGATTTGGAAATTAATATAGGACATTTTAATTATCCAGTATTTTTAGCACATATTGATAAAGTCGAATCTAGATCGGGCGAAATTAGTGAATGGTTGGAAGAGAGATTAAATATTGTTTTAGAACAGTGGGAGGAATGGCAAAATAAAGCTGAATTGGAAAAAATAGAAAAAGTCATTACTAAGTCTGATAGGGAAGAGAAAATAAAAAATCGCCAAAAATCATTATTTAGCAAAATCAAGATAGAGAAAGTAGAAGTTAAAAAGGAGAAATCGAAAAAAGTAAAAAAAGGAAAATCCGAAACAAAAATTAATAAAATTTTAGAGGATTTATTATAAATTAACTAAAAAATTATGAAAAAAGATAAAAAAACCATTGGCATCACAATTCGTTTTTTCACCAACGATTTACCAGGACGCGTTGGTTCTAAAAAAGGCCAGATTCCTTTTTGGACTTGCGGTAATGTGCACCTGGAATCAAATGCAGCCAAAGGAATAAGGGCCTAAGATGAAATGTTTAATTATTTCGAAGATATCCCTCGCGCGATTAAGGTTGTATTGAGCAGAAGTAAATTAGTGGCAGTTGAAGACGTGGCTTACAGTATGAGAGCGGAAAAAAGAAGGAAAAAGAATTAACCCCAACCACAATTTTCACCCCGCACCACAAGAGGCTACGGCTATAAAGTTGTAGTACGGGGTAAACTAAAAACCAGCCCATTTTCTTGAGCTGTTCTTGTTTTATGTGGGGTTTCCGAAACCCCACATATCCACGATTTCAGATCTTGTGACATTGAATGTCGCTATTTCTCTGTTCAACCACAATTTTCACTAAAAAGCAGCCCGTTCGACTTCGCTCAGGGCTGTTTTTGGTTTGGAAAGGTTGACCAACGGCTTAATTTAGCTTAAAATGAAATAGAATTAATAATTAAGTAATAAATGATTTAAAAAATATGAAAAAACTTAAATCTCAAGGCTTAGAATATCTGCTCCCGGATACGATAGAAAGAAATCCCGAAAATCCGAGGATAATTTTTGATGAAAAATTAATGCAGGAATTGAAGGATTCTATAAACGAAGTAGGCATCCTGGTTCCTCTGATTGTATATTATGATGACAAAAAGGGTAAATACATCCTTTTAGATGGAGAGAGAAGGTTGAAATGTGCAAGAGACTTGAAGTTTAAACATGTGCCTGCGAATATTGTGGCAAAACCAACAAGACTTCAGAATATTCTCGAAATGTTTAATATACATAATGTTAGAATTGAATGGGGGCCGATGGAGGTTGCCTGGAAATTGAAAGTGATTATTGATGAATTTGGCTATGAGAGGGAAAAGGACCTTGTCAGATTAACCTCCCTCAAACCAACAGAGATTAGAAAGGCAAAAACATTGTTATCCTACGATAAGAAATATCAAAATTTAGTACACAGAGGACCAAAGAATGGCGGCATTAAGGAAGACTTTCTAATAGAGTTAAGCTCCACCTTAAGTTGGCTAAAGAATAATTTGTCATTTTCAAAAGAAAATAAGAATAAATTAATAGATGTTCTTATAGAAAAACACAAAAAAGGAGTCATAAAAAATTATGTTAGAAATTTTAGAGATCTGAGTAAGATTGTAAAGTCAGGGGCGCCTAACCAAAAGATCGGGGCAATTATTGAGAAAATAATTAGCGATCCTCATTTTACAATAGAAGATGCTTCTGAGGCTTCTATAAAATATTCGATAACCACAAAAGAGATATCAAAAAGAGTTACAAAATTAATAGATCTTCTTAAGAGTTTTAGGCCCATAGAAAAAGATGGAGAAACTGAAAATTTATTAAGAGCCCTCAGAAAATTAAAAGAAGTTATTCAGAAGATTATTAAACAAAAAAATGAATGAGATAGATATTTGCAGAAGGCATTTTAAAAATATAGGCTATAAAGGAAAGTATAATCAGAAAATACTAGATTATATTGCTTATAAATTCGATCTTTTCAGTAAAGATGGAGAAATCCTTGTCGTGTATATATTGAAAAAGGAAGACTCCCTTGCCTCATTAGTAGATGTCGCAAAAATAATTGGCATGGAAAGATCTGATTTGAAAATTTGTTTATGTATTCCAGAAGAATTTTCTCTTCCACTTGGTTCGCATAAAAAGGTATTTGATTATAATATAGATTTATATATCATAAAAAAAGATGGGCATATCGAATCTATAACAAAAGGATTAAGCAAGAAAATATTTGAAGAGTTGTCCCTAGATGAGATCAAAAAAATCATTTTAAATATAAATAGAATTTTTAAATTTAAGTGGGAATTTCATTTATTTAAATTCAGGGGCAGCCTTCTGGAGATGCCGTATTTAGTTAATAATAAAAGCGAATTCGTTTTGCAGATATCAGCAATATCGTCAATATTAGAATCTATTAATTTTAAGGACATCAAAAATCATCTTAAGTCAAAAGTTATTTCTAAAAGAGAAGAAGAGGCTCTTTCCGGAGATCATTCAATAAGTATAATTGAACTTTTTTTAAAGAAAGAGGGCATAAGTTACGATCCATCATTGATAAAGAATATGAGAGAGTTAAGAGATTTAAGGGGCTTGCAGCCCATACATAGCGCAGAGGCTAAATTTAGAAAAATTTGTAGAAAATTGATCAAAAAAATCCCTCAAAATAATTCTGATTGGACAGAATTGGGTCAAATAGCCCTTGCTAAATTTAAAGGATCTTTAATTTTGTTAAGGAATGTATTAAAATGATTAAAATCCCAACATTTCTAAAGTGGGCAGGAGGAAAGCGAAGGACGCTTACAGATTTAGAGGCTTTGTTTCCTCCAAAGATAGATAGATATTTTGAACCCTTTCTTGGAGGGGGAGCTGTTTTCTTTTTTATAAAGCAAAAATATGATCCTAAATTCTGCATGATTTCAGATATAAATAAAGATTTGATTGAAACATATAAGGCGGTCAGAGACAACCCGAAAGAACTGATGGGCTTTTTAAATTATTTTAAGAAAGAAAATTCTGATAAGTTTTATTATAGCACCAGAGAAAGATTTAATAAGAACGCAATAAAAGGCTTAAGAAGGTGTGCCGCGTTTATCTATCTCAATAAAACTTGCTTCAATGGGCTTTATAGAGTAAATTCTAAAAATGAATTTAATGTTCCTTATGGAAAACATAAAAATCCAGAAATTTATAATGAAAACAGTATATTTCTTGCTAGCCAATTGCTTAAAGGAGTTAAAATTAAACATCAAGATTATAGAAAAATTCTCAACTATATTAAAAAAGGTGATTTTGCTTATTTAGATCCTTGCTATGACCCCATGAAAATAACTAGTTTTGCTAATTATACTCCTAAAAGGTTTTGTGAAATGGATCGCATTGAGTTAGCCAAGACGATTAAAGAATTAAAGAACAAAGGCGCGCATATCGTTTTAAGTAACAATAACTTACCCGAAATTAAGGAAATATATTCAGATTTTAATATTAAAGAAATTTTATCTTCGAGATCCATTAGTTCTGATGCTAGGGGAAGGGGGAAAGTAATCGAGCTAGCCATAAGTAATTTTTAATATTTTAACGAATTTATGAAAAAAAGAATTTCAACACAAACAAATGTAAATCCCGAAAAGGTTTACATTAAAGATATGTCGAGTTGGCGAGGGAAATCTGTGGGTATTGTTTTGTCAAGGAATAGCGCATTGCGCTTAGCTGAAGGATTGGTTAAAGCTGCCCAGAGTACAAACGAGATTGATATGACTGTTTTTCCCAAGGCCAAAACTCCGGTAATTACTATTACTTATCTGAAATAAACCCCGCCCTAACCCCAATTTTCACTAAAAAGCAGCTTGAAAAAAATCGCCCCTAAACCTATCGGTCGGGGCGGTTTTTTGGTAGAATATAGATAAAGGTCGCAGATTATTAAAATAATAATAGAAATTATGCAAAAGAATAAGTTTTATAGTCTTCCTGATTTGTTCCATGATTATAATGAGCTTGAGCCTTATATTTCAGAAAAGCAATTGCGAATTCATCACAACAAGCATCATAGTGGTTATATAAAAGGATCCAATGAAATATTTGAGAAACTTGAAAAGGCAAGGAAAGAAGGGATAAAGGTTGACATTAAAGCCATATTGAAAGCACTTTCTTTTAATGCTGGCGGGCACATACTTCATTCCTTGTTTTGGTCTAATTTAGCTCCTCCTAATAAAGGGGGTGGTGGAGAATCGAAAGGGCGATTAGCGATTGCCATAAAAAACGAATTCGGCAGTTTCGAGAGATTTAAAAAAGAATTCAGTGAAGCCGCAAACAGCGTAGAGGGTTCTGGTTGGGCGGCTTTAACTTACTGCAAAAAAACCCAAAGACTGATAATTATGCAAATAGAAAAGCATAATAATAATGTTTTTCCTA
>CAYRSI010000022.1:0-13131 GCA_964426965.1 uncultured Candidatus Saccharibacteria bacterium | reverse complement strand
AAAATACTTCTTAAAATTACCTGTTTAATGCCCAGTATCTCCTTCGACCTCAATAAAATCATCACCAAGGAGTAAATTATAATTCCAGCAATAGCAGCTAAAGCGCCTTGCAAGAAAATACCAATAAATGTATGAGTGTCTAAAAATAAATCTAAAATATAAAGAAGACTATAAGTAGCCAAACCCATGAGCAAAGTGGCTATGGTAATCTTTGAAAAAGAACTTAGAATGTACCGGGGGTGCCACCATTTTATTCTTCGAGCAAATAATTTCAATAAAACTGCAAAGTTAATAATATTAGCCAAGGAAAAAGCTAAGGGTAATCCTAAAATAGCAAACTCTTTAATGTCTTCAAGTTTCAAAATTCCTGAAAACAAAGAAGAAAAAATATTGGAGCCACTTAAGCTCCAAACAAAGAAAAAGCTAAGGGAAATATTCAAAATAATACTAATTAAACTAATCAGAACCGGTGTTCGGGTATTCTGAAAAGCATAAAAAGCCCGGCTAATTAAAGGAATTAAACTTTGGGCAAAAATACTTAAAGAAAAAAGACCAAGAGCAGCAGCTGTCAACCGGGTATCAATCCAACCAAATTCTCCTGTTCCTAAAATTACTCGAACAATCTGGGCTCGTAAAATAAAAAATAAAGCGCTTAAAGGAACAATTAAAAACAAAATTTGGGAAAAGATTGAAGAAAAATCTCTGGAAAAAGATTTTTTGCGTTTCCGGGCAAAAGCCTTAACAAGATTAGGAAAAGCAGCAGTAGCAAAAGTAATGCCAAAAATTCCTATTGGTACATACTGGAGATTATTGGATAAATTAAAAACAGCAATACTGCCCGAAGTAAGAGTTGAGGCAATGGCAGTAATAACTAAAAAATTAATTTGAAACCCGACCGAACCAATTGCCCGAGGAATCATTAACTTTATTATCTTACGAACCCCCTTATGGTAAATATCTAAAATTGGTCTCCAACTCAAACCAGAATAAATTACGCTCGGAAACTGAATAAGTATATGAAGAAAGGCGCCTAAAACCACTCCCCAAGCTAAACCAATTAATCCCCAGGCTGGCACAAAAATTAAAATTCCAATAATAATCCCGATATTGTACAGAATCGGCGCCAAAGAATAAATCAAAAAACGATGAAAATACTGAAGAACCCCGCCCAAAATACTACTAATTCCTAAAATAATCGGACTTAAAAACATGATTCGAGTAAGTAGTATGGTCATTTCTCTTTTAGCGCCGCTAAAGCCAGGAGCGATTAAAGAAATTATAAAAGGAGCAAAAATCACCAGAATACCTGCTATGACAATTAAACATAAAAGGGCTAGATTTAAAACTCCGCTTGTTAATTGCCAAGCCTCTTTTTTGTTTTTACGAAAATACTGGGCAAAAATCGGGATAAAAGCCGAGGAAATAGCCCCCATGATTAAAATACTGAAAACTAAATCAGGCAATCTAAAAGCAGTATAATAAATATCTAATTCGTCCCCGGCTCCAAACTGACCAGCTAATAATCTATCTCTGATTAAACCTAAAATACGACTAGCTAAAGCTGCTGCTGCTAAAATAAAAGCTGCTGAAAATAGGGTCTTTGATTTACTGTTTAGAAGTTGTTTAAGCATGTCGCTTCTAAGTATAAAGGAAAAATTCGATTTAATAAATACCTGGGTGCGCTTTTTTGCTTAGTGGGGTATAATTAAAATAAAGACATGTTTAATATTACTAAAGCCAAAAGAAGAATTCTAAAAGCTGCTATTATTGTAACAATAGTGGTTGTTTTGATTATCATCTCTATTTCTGGCTTGGCCCTAGCCAATAAGAACAAGATTGTTCGTGGTTTAAAAATAGCTAATATTTCTATTGGAGGTTCATCTATTAATGAAGCGCAAGCAAAAATCAACAAAGAAGCGGAAGAATTCTTTAAAAAAGATATTATTTTAAGGTATGGAAGTGGAAATAATAAAGAAATTTGGACAGCTCTTCCTGGGGGAATGGGAATAAAAATAAAAATTGGCTTCACTCTTGCCAGGGCTTCAAAGATTGGCCACCAGGGAAAATTTTTCTCTAATATTGCCCAACAAATTTTAGCGTTTTTTGGCCATTATAATCTTTCTTTAGACTGTCAAATAAATGAAATAGGCTTAGAAAACTTTATTAGAGAAAAATTAAACTCTATTGATAATCCAGCTATTAATGCTGGCTTGCAATACGATAAAAAAAATAAGAATTTTGTTCAAATCCTCAGCCAGAAAGGCATGATAATTGATAGACAAGATTTTAAACTAAATCTCCAAAAAAAGATGGGAAAACTTACTGAAGATGACATTTATTTAAATCTAATCGATGACCATCCTGAAATCTTAGACAATGAAACCAAAGAAGCCCATATTAAAGTTCAAAAAGCCTTAGCAAATACTCCTTATAAATTAATTATTAACAACCCCTTTGAGGGCGACTCTGTTGAAATATCTTTAACAAAAGAAGAAATAATTCCTTTAATAGAATTTCAACCAGTCCTAGACCCGACCGATCGGACTAGGGTGCTAGATGAGGAAAATCCAAAAAATAAGATTTTAGGCATAACGCTCAACAAGCAGGGCCTTGATGATTATTTGACTGCCCTTAGTCCCCCAATAAATCGCAGCCCAATTGATGCTCAATTCACAATTGAAGAGAATCGAGTTACTAATTTTCGCCTTTCTCAAGATGGATTAAAATTAGAAATCGAAAAAAATATTCAGAAACTAGAACAAGAAATTCTAGCAGGAAATCAGGGTCTGCCCGCCGAAGCTGAAGCAAAGACAGGAATTGAACTAGAAGTCTCAATAGTTCCTCCAAGAGTTGTTACTAAAAACATAAACAATCTTGGTATTGCATCTCTTCTGGGAAAAGGAAGTTCTAACTTCGGCGGCTCGCCAAACAACCGAATTCACAACATTAAACTCGGAGCAGCTAAATTTCATGGGGTTTTAATAAAACCAGGCGAAGAATTTTCTTTTAATACTATTCTGGGCGAGGTTGGCCCTGAACAAGGCTATAAACCAGAATTAGTTATAAAAAAAGATAAAACTATTCCTGAATACGGCGGGGGCCTTTGCCAGGTTTCAACCACTACTTTCCGAGCAGCAATTAACTCTGGCTTGCCAATTACTGAACGTTGTCCTCATGCTTTTCCAGTAGTGTATTATAATCCGCAAGGCTTTGATGCTACTGTTTATCCGCCGCATCCTGACTTTCGATTTATAAACGATACTTCTGGTCATTTGCTTATTCAAACAAAAATAGAGGGAAATTATTTAACTTTTGAATTCTATGGAACTGACGACGGCCGAAAAACAGAAATTGAAGGACCTTTTCAGTACGATTTAAAATCTGATGGTTCAATGAAAGCAAGGCTTAGTAGAAAAATTTATAAAAATGACGAACTTGTTGAAGAAAAAACTTGGTATTCCAATTATAAATCTCCGAGCTTGTATCCGGTTAGGAGAAATCCGTTAGAGTAAAATATGGACAGAACCGATCATAAAAGCAAAATTCTACTTTTTATAGAAATTGGGGGAGACTTTCTTTCCTCCGTGGCCAAGTTCATAGTTGGGATTTTGGGAAATTCCTCGGCTATGATTGCTGAGGGATTTCATTCCTTGGCCGATACTGCCAACCAAATTTTTCTTTTAATCGGTATTGAAACTAGCAAGAAACCAGCCGATAAAGACCATCCTTTTGGCTATGGAAAAGAGAGATTTTTCTGGGCGTCCTTGAGCGCCCTTTTTATATTAGTGGTATCAGGAGGAATTGCTATTTATCAGGGAATAAATAAAATTAGAGACCCAGTGCCCATTGCCAGCTTTAAATTTAGTTTTATAGTCTTGGGCATTGCTTTGGTTTTTCAGTTTTTTACTTTATTTATGAGCTCTAAGTATTATCGAGGCCTGGTAGGAAAAACAAATGGCTTGAAAGAATCATTTCTGAAAATGAAGTTTGTTAAAGAACCAACGGCCATCAACTTATGGTTGGGAGATTGGTTGGCAGTGACAGGGAATATTTTAGCTGGAATTGCTTTGTTTTCTGTTTGGCTAACGGGAAATGTAATATATGATGGAATAGCTTCGATTATTATTGGGGTAATGTTGGCCATGTTGGGCTTGTATTTAATTAATGACAGTAAAAAACTTTTGATTGGGGAGGCAGTGACCCCGGCTATGTACGCAAAAATAGTTGAGATTATTAGATCTTGCCCAGAGGTCAGAGGAATAGTTAAGTTAAAAACCATGCATTTAACTCCCTATGAAATTTTAATTAACGCTGACATTGATTTTAGGCCAGATTTGGAGACTCGGGATATTGAAAAAGCCATTGACCGCATTGAGTATTTAATAAAATCTCAAATCCCGGCCGCTAAACAAATTTCAGTTGAAGTCGAAGGCTTTTAGAATAAAAAAAACGACCTCATGAGTCGTTTTTTTTATTGGGCAATGCCGGCGAGAGGAAGCTAAAATGGGCAAGGTGGGACTCGAACCCACAACCCCGAAGGGATATGGTCCTAAACCATACGCGTATACCAAATTCCGCCACTTGCCCAAGCATTCCAGTTCGCCCCGCACCGAACTTGTTCTGGTGCTGGGTTCTACCACGCCGGCGCCTTTCTATTCTGCCATATAAAAAGCTGGTAAGCCAAGACTTATCAGCTTTTTATTGAAAATATCTAATCTTAATTCTGCAACTTGATTGCCTATTATGCAGGAGGGGATATATCTAAAAACTTAGCTATTGTATCAAGTATAACTCCAGCCAGAAGAATAACGGCTGCACCAATTAAGCCAGTAATTATAGTTTTCTTAGCACCCTTTTGCCTGTCTTCATTGCCGCCAGCTGTCATATAGCTTATACCTCCAATAACAATAACAATTAAAGCTACGGCAAAACCAATCACATACAACCAATTAGCAATGTCATCTACTAAAGCTAAGACATCTTCAAGTCCCCAGCCCCCTCTCTCTATGGCGCTGGCAAATAATGGAACAATAAGTAAAAGGGGTATTACTAAATACGGTAAAAATTTCTTTATGCGCATAAAAATTAGCTTTTTAGAAATTAGCTTCTTAGCTTTTTAGATGAATTCGCCTAATAAGCTACAAGCTAATAAGCTACAAGCTGTTTAAGGCCGACCTTTATTTTTTATAATTTACTATAGTCTTATATTATCAAAGGAAGTAAAAATTGAACTAAAAGACCCAGTATAAATCCTGCGCAAAGCACTATTGCTGCCCCTATTATACCACTGGTAATAATCTTTTTCCCTTTCTTTAACTGGTCTTCATTTCCGCCAGATGTCATTATGGTAATTCCACCGACCAGGACAACAACAAGAGCTACTGACCAACCAACAACATAAAGAATATTAGCAACTTTATCTAAAAAACGACATAGTCTATAGGTATATGGCGCAGTAACGTCTGAACAGGGATTGCCAGCGCTGAAAAGAAAATAAAGAATAGTGCCGAAAAAGGTCTCTAAAAAACCAGCCTGAACAATCAAAGGAACCAAAAGGAAAACGATTAATAAGATTGGTAAAAACTTCATATTGCTTCGCAACGCCGCTAATCTAACGCTGATCTACTACGCTAATCTAACGCTGATCCGCGTTTAATCTGCGTTTAGGTTCTGCGTTTGATCTGCGAGTTATTAACTTAATATTTCCAAAAGAAGTCCGACTATAAAATCAACTGCAATAACAATAGCAACACCGATCACTGTCCAGATTAGGGTCTTTTTGGCCTTAGTTACTTTTTCTTCGCTGCCAGCGGCAGTCATAACCATAATCCCCGACCAAACAATCATAATCATACCTACGCCGATAGCAATCACTTTCAACAAACCAGTAACAGCATCAATAATTTCCTGTATGCTTTTGTCTCCAAGTGGATTCTCTATTTCTATAAAATCCGCCTGAACAAAAATCGGCCCTACCCAGAAAAGCATAACACAAAATAGGATTAAAAGCAAGTAAATTGTTATGGAAAATTTCATATTATTTCATTAACACTGTTACCTGGGCTGCTGCCTGCTTTATCGCTTGGTCAATAGTTGCTGCTCCCAACACTATTGATTCTACCATATTAGCAAATATGTTTTCAATAGCTTGACTGTCTACTTGGTACCAACTTCGAGCCGTTAAGACCTGATTGGCAAAAATAGCTAAATCAGGATTATTTCTCTGCCATTCAATTAAATCTCTCCTAGAGGCTGGCCTTTTGGTTTTTTCTAAATAGTCTTTAACATTTTCTTTTTGAGCTAGATAAAGAATGAACTTCCAGGCTTCTTTTGAATGCTTAGAATTTCTAGAAACTGTTTGCGCCCAGTAATTAGCATAATTTATATCAAAATCTCTATCCTTAATTTGAGGAGCCGGAGCAACGTCAAAACTTAAATAAGAAGCCTTGGCCCTAATAGTGTCAATATGATGGGAATAATTAATCATCATGGCAACCTTTCCTTCATAGAAAGCGTCAAGAGAATAATGCATTTGGCGATTCCAACAATAAACTCTTTTGATTGGATTAGAAAAATCAGTATAAAAACGAAGAGCATTTTCTCCTGGATTAAATGGCTCTCCGTCTAACTGAGTTGACTGAGCAAATATGGCTTTAGTATGACCCCTGTCTGTCATTTCAGCGCCTGTTTGAAGCATAAGAAGTGCTAAAATATCAGTTGAACGATTAATATTCTCGGCCGTACCCAACGCTGTTCCACTTTGATTAATATTGCCCCACTGATCTTTTTTAGTTAGAAGTTCAACGTCGTCCAAAAACTCATTCCAGGTAGCCGGCGGAAAAGGAATGCCAGCATCATTAAAAAGATCTTTATTATAATAAAGGGCCAGGGTATCAACGTAAAAAGGAATGGCATAAATTTTATCATCATCAACAAAATCCGCGTAAGCCACGTCAACAAAGGTATTCTGAAAAGTTTTTAGACTAATAAATTCTTCGGTCTGAGGCATTGGCTTAGTCTTATCTTTATACTTAGGCAACCAGGTATTATGGATACTAAAAATATCAGGCCCTTTCCCAGTAGCAAGAGCATTAATCAAATCTCTTTCATAATCAACAAAAGACTTTTTATGATAGTTTATAGTAATGTGCTTATTCTCTTTCTGATAGGCCGAGATTAAATCTGAATAAGCGCCCCTGTCGTCATACACACTCCAGAATTCTAAGGTTGCTGGACTTGGCTTTTCCCCTCCCTTAAGTCCGAGAGCTAAAACAATAATCAGAACAACTATTACAACTACTATTATAATTAAAAGTTTTCGTCTCTCCATATTTTACTTTACAAACACCATTCCCCAATGATGTCTGCCAGCAGAAAATTCTTTTTCTAATTTAAAGTTTTGTTTTTTAGCTAATTCCCGAACTAAATCCTTGGAAACAATAAGTTTTTCAGGCGGGCCAAAAGGTTGATCTTTCTGCCACTCAATGATAACCATTTTCCCTCCTTTTTTAAGAATCCTTTTTGCTTCTTTTATTATATCGGCTTTTTTAGGTGATTGGAATAAAATATTTGCCAGCGAAACTAAATCCAAGGATTCATCTCGTAGTTTTGAACCACCCAAAAGCTCTAAATTAGCCCAAGTAGTTTCAATATTAAGCAAGCCTTCTATCCTTGCCTTGCTTCTTACTGATTCAAGGGCGGTCTTTAAAACATCAAAAGCATAGGCCACGCCATTTTCACCAATGCTTTTTGCTATTGGAATAGTAAAATAGCCAGCCCCACAACCAAAATCAGCAATCTTCATGCCTTGTTTAATGCCAAACTCTCCGATTACGTTGTCGGGGCTAAGAAAGCCGCCAGTACCTTTAGCCTTAATCATAGTTTAAACACAGGTTATTGACGCCACTTTATCCTCTTCTCCCAGCCTCATGACTTTTACTCCCTGAGTCACTCGGCTTAACCTAGAAATATTTTCAAGAGGCGTCCTGATTACCTGACCTTTTTGGGAAATAGCTATTAAATCTTCTTGATTTGGCTCAATAATTCGAGCTACTACTATTGGCCCGGTTTTTTCAGTAATATTTGCTGTTTTAATACCCATGCCTCCTCTTCTTTGCTGTTTATAATTCTCTAATCCTGTCTTTTTGCCATATCCATTTTCCATCACAATCAACAAGTCCAATTTCTCCTTTTTATCTTTTGTATTTTGTATTACTCCCATTCCTATCACCTTATCATCCCTAGTCCGACCCTTCTCGGACGGGTCTAGGACCTTTCTTAGCCTAATGCCTCTTACTCCGCGAGCAGCTCTCCCCATCGACCTCAAATCATTTTCAGAAAACCTTATAGCCTGTCCCTTTTCGGTTATTAAAATAATATCGTGGCTACCGCTAGTTCCTTTAACCCACTTTAAATCATCGCCCTTATCAACTTTTATAGCAATAAGACCGCTCTTTCTAATATTTTGAAACCTTTCAATAGCTGTCTTCTTTATTATACCTCTTTCTGTAATCATTGCCAAAAATTTGGCATTGTTTTGTTTCTTTAGGGGGACAACAGCGCTGATTTTTTCTTGAGAAGAAATCCCTAAAATATTAACAATTGCCTTGCCTCGAGAAACCCGACTTGCCTCAGGAATCTCGTAGGCTTTTGTTTGAAAAACCCGGCCGTGATTAGTAAAGAAAAGAAGGTCATCATGGGTTGAACAAACAAAAAAATGTTCAACAAAATCCTGCTCTCGGGTTTTAACTCCAACAATTCCTTTGCCTCCCCTTCTTTGAACTCGATAGGTTTTAGGATTAACCCTTTTAATATAGCCTGCTTGGGTTACAGTAATTATAGTTTCCTCTTCGGGAATTAAGTCTATTTCTTCAAATTCTCCTACTTGCGATCTGTAAACTTTTGTTCGGCGCTCATCTCCGTATTTTGATTGAAGCCCTGAAAGTTCTTTTTTAATCATGGTTAAAACTCTCTGGGGACTTTTTAGTATTGCTTCTAACTCTTTGGCTATCTCTTTCTTCTCCTTAAGTTCATCAATAATCTTTTTCCGCTCAAGCCCGGCTAGGGTCTGGAGCTTCATCTCTAAAATAGCCGTGGCTTGAATTTTAGTTAATTTAAATTTCTTCCTTAAATTTTCATGGGCTATCTCTCTGGTCCGAGATTGTTTGATAACAGCAATTATTTTATTTATCTGATTCAGGGCTTTATTTAGCCCTTCTAAAATATGAATCCGCTCCTTGGTTCTGGCTAAACCATATTTAGTTCGACGGATCACTACTTCTTTTCTATGAGAAATATATTGAGCTAAAAGCGTTTTTAAAGATAAAACTTGTGGCTGAAGACCATCAACTAAAGCCAACATATTTAAATGAAAGGGCTTTTGAAGATCGGTATATTTAAAAAGTTTATTTAAAACCTTTTGAGGTTGAGCATCTTTTTTAAAATCTATAACCACTCTAACTCCTTCTTTATCTGATTCATCGCGAATATTCTTAATTCCTTGAATTTTACCCCCCTTAACAAGTTCGGCAATCTTTTCAAGTAAAACTGCTTTATTGGTCTGATAAGTTAACTCATTAATCACTATTCTAAAATGCCCTTTTTTATCTTCAATGATTTCAGCCTTTGCCCGAGCAGCTATTGATCCCTTGCCCAGAGCATAAGCTTGAAGAATATCTTTATGACCATAAATTGCTCCTCCTGTGGGAAAATCCGGACCTTTTACAAATTGAAGGAGGTCTTCTACCGTAGCTTTGGGATGATCAACAAGAAATATAGTTGCGCCGATTACTTCGGTTAAATTATGAGGAGGAATATTGGTTGCCATGCCAACAGCTATGCCCAGGGTCCCATTTAAAAGAAGATTTGGAACAGGTGAAGGTAAAACAGTTGGCTCTTTTCTGGTGCCATCATAGTTATCCATATAATCCACTGTTTCTTTTTCAATATCTTTAAGTATTTCTTCGCCAATCTTAGATAATTTAGCTTCTGTATACCTCATATGAGCCGGGGAATCTTCAGTTGATCCGAAATTTCCCTGTCCATCAATTAGAGGATATCGTAAAGAAAAAGCTTGAGCCATTCTAGCTAAGGCATCATAAATTGCTTGATCGCCATGGGGATGAAACTTTCCCATGCAATCGCCCACTACAGTAGCAGATTTCCTGTGTCTTGACCCTGCCCCTAAGCCCATTTCATGCATAGCATAAAGAATCCGGCGATGAACCGGCTTTAACCCATCTCTGACATCTGGTAGAGCCCGAGCAATAATTACACTCATAGCATAGTCCAAATAGGAATCTTTCATTTCCTCAGTTATCTTCCTGGGCTCGATTTTGCCTATATTTTGTTTTTTGGGTTCCATATTTCTGCTTCAAATTCAATTTCTTCCTTATTTTTACTTTCTCCTAATATTTCCATAACTCCTGCCTGCAAACTCTTTTTCAAAATTGAAAAATCTTCTTTAATTGTGCCGAACAAAGAAGGAATGGACTGTTTTTCTGCCTGTTGAGTTTCTTGATTCGACTCTGAAAATTGCAAAGATGATTTCGAATAAACCAGCCAGAAGAAAATTATAATAATCATTGCTAAAACAACCAAAATCCACAAAATCTGAATCCGGATAAAGCGAGGTTTACTTTGAAGTTTTTCTACAAAATTCATGCTATTTTCATGATAATTACCCCCATCTCTTCTTTAGATAAATCCTTCTTTTTAATTAGGAGATGGTCAACGACCTGCTTTTCTACTCCAATCTCTTTCAAAAAAGCATCTATTCCCTGAAGTTTTATAGTTAGATTGGGAATCTTGTAATGCATTGGGATAACTATTTTTGGTTCGATTTGATTAATAATCTTTATTGCTTTTTCACTGCCAATAGTATAAATCCCGCCCACTGGAATCATTAAAATATCAATTTCTCCTAAGAATTCTATCTGCTCATCAGTTAATTCTTTTTGGCCCAAATCACCTAAATGACAAATTCTTATACCTTCTGCTTCCATAACAAATAAAGCGTTTAATCCCCTTTCTTTTCCTTGTTTTTCATCGTGAAAAGAATTAATCCCTCGAACAACTACTCCTTTAAATTCATATTCGCCGGGTCCATTTATAATAAAAGGCGATCCTCTCAAGCTTGAGGTATTGTTATGGTCATAGTGGTCATGTGATACAGTAGCAATGTCTGCTTCGCAGCGAATTGGCTTCAATCCAATATCTTTGCTAAAGGGATCAGTAACAATTACTGTATTTTTGGTCACTATTTTAAAACAAGAATGACCATGCCAAGTTATTTTCATATACTCCTATTTTAACAAATTCTAACGAATTTGACAACTGCTATTGCCAAATTTTTAAGAATAACTTATACTCCATAATAAGCGGTTTATAATATGAAAAAGGACGAAAACAACTCAATAAAAACCTTGCTTCCAAAAACTAACCCCCAAATTCCCAAGGTAGGAGATATTGTTGAAGGCGAAATTATTGAAATCAATAAAGAAGGCCTCTTTGTTGATTTAAAAAATTTCAAAACCGGGATAGTTTCGATGAAAGAGCTTAAAGAGAATCCTGAGTATTTAAAAAAATCAAAAACAGAAAACAAAATTTTGGTCAAAATCGTAGAGTTTGAAAACGAAGACGGATATGTAGAACTATCTTTAAAAGAAGCCGGCTCAGAGCAAAAGTGGAATAATCTTTTGACTAAGATGAACGCAAAAGAAGTTGTCAAAAGCAAGGTTCTAAGAGCAAACAAAGGCGGCTTAATCCTGGATATTGAAAGAATCCCGGCTTTTATGCCAGTATCTCAGCTTTCAGCCGCCCACTATCCAAGAGTAGAAGGAGATACTCAAAAAATCCTACAAGCTCTTCAAAAATTAGTAGGCAAAGAACTGGAAGTAAAAATAATTGACCTCGATCCTGGAGAAGATAAACTCATTGTTTCAGAAAAAATTGTCCAGGAAAAAGAGATGCAGAAAATTCTCAAAAAATATAAAGTCGGAAATATTGTCGAAGGAGTAATAACCGGCATAGTGGATTTTGGGGTTTTTGTAAAATTTAATGATTTAGAAGGATTGGTCCATATCTCAGAACTTGCTTATCAGCTTATTGAAAATCCTCGCGACCTTGTCAAAGTAGGAGAAAAAGTCAAAGCAAAAATAATTGAAATTGACAAGGATAAAATATCGCTTTCCATAAAAGCTCTTAAGAAAAATCCCTGGGAAAAAGTAAAAGAAAAATATAAAACCAATCAAACAGTTAAAGGCAAGATAACAAAATTTAATCCTTTTGGTGCTTTTGTTCAATTAGACAAAGATATTCACGGACTTGCTCATATCTCTGAATTCGGCAACGAAAAAAGAATGAAAGAAATATTAGAAATCGGGAAAAAATATGATTTTAAAATTTTATCAATTAAAACAGAAGAATACAGAATAGCCTTAAAACCAGAGGCCCCGACCAAAGTCCCGACGGACGTCGGGGCAGGAGTCGGGAAAAAACCAAAAGAAGTCAAATCCGCTAAAAAGAGTTGACACGGATTTGACAATATGCTATAATAGAAGTGTATCTTAGTGATACACTTTTTGTTCTTTCCAAATCTCATATGGAAAGAAAATCCACAACCTTAAGGAGGTTTTAATGAAAGGCTTATATTTAGATAATCTCATTGGCGTTATTAAAGATGCGTCTTCTCTTTCGCAAAGTCTTAGAAACCACGGATCAATTCGTGTGTTCCCAGACCGAAGTAAAGAAGGCAAGGAATTCGCATTGGTAGAGTTTCAGAAAAAACCAGATGGCACTTTTGGTTCTCCAGCCACAGAATTAGCAGAAAAGGATATGACTTATTTCTTAATTCAGGCAGTCAATACGTATAAGGGCTCAACTCTTATTGTAAAGAATGCTGAAAACGGAAAACTCAGGGAAATAAGAACCGACAGAAGAGGAATCCAGAAATGCAACATTCGGGGCAGCGGAATAGTCATAAGAGTAAGTCAGCGAGGACACATCGAGATTTACTATGTTACTTCTCCCACAGAAAATAACAAGAAGAAAGTTAAATACCATACTCTTTTTGAAGGTGATATTCCTTTTAACAATTCTCATATTGCCAATATTATGATAGAAGATAATGAA
>CAYRSI010000021.1:0-14531 GCA_964426965.1 uncultured Candidatus Saccharibacteria bacterium | reverse complement strand
TATCATTCGATAGGGCGCCCCGTCGGATGACGGGGCGAACCCACCATCTTAATACCCTACCTCGGTCTAGAACCAAGTTTTTGAAGGTAAATTTGATTCTTTTCCGGGGCTTTCCCCGACGCGTCTCGGTCAGGGTCTTTTTATTAAAAAGTATAGTCTCTTACAGTAGTTTGATTTGCCGCTCCAAGAGGAAAGTCTTTTAGCATATTAATACACAAACTTGTTTTAATAATATTTCCGTCTAATGTCTTTTTCATGAGAGCAATAAATGGTTTATCTTCTTCGCATTTATAATTTTTATTCAAGGCTTTCGATTCTTTCTTAAACCATCCCCTAATATTCTTTTTCGCCTCATCACATGTTTTGCCAAAACCAATAGCACAAGCTTCTTCATTAGCATTTAGACTACATGAAGCTAGTATAGTATTCGAATAGTGGTCATATGTTAATTGTACTTTCATTTATTTAAAATTATTTGGCTAAACGGCATCTCAATCAAAGTCTTATATTACTATTTTACCACAGAATGAGACACATGGATATCTCATTTACCAGCTTTTAAGCTAAATGAGACAAATGAGACACTGCTTTAAGCTATTTTTCAGTGTCTCATTTTTTATTATCTAAAAATAGCAAATTTTTAAAATTTTTCACTTCTTTAAAATACTGTCGTCTCAACCTTTTATTTCGCAGATGCATATTATTTTTGAGCAAAATAGTCATCCAATTAGCGTTATGAAATTTTTCATCTTCTCTTTTTATTTTTATTAAATCAATAAAGGATTTATTGGGATTTTTCCTTAAATATTCTTCTATACATTCTAATTCATCAAAATCCATAAACTCTGGTGGTTCTAAGTTTTTATCTCGCTTATAATATTCTGGTAAAATGTATTTATCCAATTCATGAATGTCCCATCCGCCTGAGAAAATAGGCGGGGTAGCAGGAGAAACAACTATGGGATATATTTTAGTATCTAAACGATCTATCCCTTTTACAATGAATTTACCAGATCGAAAATCCTTTATTCTATTACACAGCTGTTCTAATGGTGTATAAAAAAATTCATTGAGCCTCTCGAGATACATTTCTTTCGTGCCATACTGCAGAAACTCTAAAGTGTGAAACTGTCTTTTCTTGCATTCAAAAAAAAGCATTGCATCTTCTCCTAAAATTATTGCATCGGGAGTTTTTTTACTGTTTTTATCATAACCTTGAGAGGATATTGCATCAGGGTCAATATGTAAAATAATATCCAGAAAATAATCTTCTATTACATAGCCAAAATATGTTGAAAATAATTTTTGCTGATTTTCTGGAAGATAATCGAATATATCAAAATATAACGAGCCAGTAATACCTAAAAATAGACACCGCAGATTAAGCGGAATAATAGTTCCATCAGGAAATTCTATAAATGGCCTTTTGATTAGCGGTGTTATATTAAAAAAACTGCTATCGATATTTCGATAATCGCTATAATTTATTATTAAATTATTAAGAAGCTTTTCTTGGTATTTTGGTTTTAAATTCCTAAAAGCTGTTCCAGATCCAAGACCAGGAACTTCACTCGCCTTAGAGCTGTCTTCGCTCACGAAAAATTTAGAGTATATTGAAAACAAAAAAGCCAAATATTCAATAATAGTCACACCATATTTATCTCGGAAAACTTTTTCAAGATCAAAATATTGAAGGTATTTTTTAAAAAATTTGTTATAAAGAAAAAAAGTCTGATAAATTTTTTGGTAGATATCAAAATTACTATCAACGATAAGCTGCTTAGTAAAATTCACTAATAATTTAAAACAGTTCTTACTGTTATCTGTGCCAGATATTTGTGCGGCATGCAAAAGGGAATTTGTCATCAGCAGACATCTGCCAAGATCGTGTACGGTATTTTGAGAAAAATCTTTATTGGGCGGGGTATAGTCTTTTTCATCGCAATACTTTAAACAGAGTTTCAATAAATACATGATGGATAACTCAGGAAAAATTCTACTATAAATCCTACCTTGTAGAGCATGATTTTTAATTGCTTGCATCATTTCTTTATCGCAATAATCAAAACAAATATTATTATATTCATTACAGCCTCCGGTAACAGTGGTACTTCTACAATATTGATAATATTGCCTAGAAAGTCTAGATAGAATAAAAACACAATCCCTAAGATATAACCCGGTTAGTATTTCTTTGATAGAATCTTCACTAACTGCCTTGTGATTTGGAAATAAGTCTTCAAAAATAGGTATGGTGCCGACTAATTTATCTTCAGTATTTTTCATTTTTATTAATTAATCTCAACAAATCCTCGTCATTTTCATATCCTCTTAATCTCCCAGTTAAAATTCCTAAAACGATCATAAAAATCGCTATAATAAGATTCGAGTTTGAGGTGTTTAGTGGTTTTTATTTGGGACATTTTAAATTATTCATTCAACAGGAAAATCGCCACTTACACTAAACTCATTATCATAGATGTCTTTAGCTTTTATAGAAAATTTTCCACTATCAACGATCTGGTTTATATCTTCCGAAAAATAAAAAGTTTTTGTCGTTATTTTAGCTCTACTTAATTCTACCGGCTTAAAATTATTAGGTTTATATTCTTTGTCATTAATAAAAAGTAATAAATCCTCTATAGTATTATCAGTTCCTCGATTTATAAAATCCAATCTAAGACGATATCCATCCGGAAGTGTGTCTACAACAGTAAATTGTCCGCATGATCCAGTCTCATTCAAGCACTTTTTCAACGATTGAACCTTAACTTTTATGTCATATGATTTCTCGCTTTTTTTCTCGGGTGCATAATGAATATCTCCTCCAACTTGAAGAACTTGAGATTTTGTTGAATCTTTGAGTGTCGCCTTATGACCCTTCTTATTAATATTGAAGTTTATATTAAGTTTATCAAGAATTGATTTTATAAAACTAAACATAGGCTTATTCTTTTATTTTTTATTTTCTTTCTGCTTTTTTACCAACGACAGACAAGTCAGAATATGAAATAGTCTATCCGAGGCATCTCTTGCAAAAAACTTCTTTTTCCCAAATCCGTGAGCAAAATCATCCCTCAAATTCATTCCAAGAGAACTTGTTAAAATTAATCTGAAATAGAAACAAATATTTTGATCAATCTTAGAAAAAACATTTTTAATAATACTGCCTTGTCCTTTTTCATCTTCTCGCAAAAACGAACCTAGGGTAACCCGATGATATCCACCGAGATTATTCGGCTTCAAAACAATACCCCCACAATTTTTTACCAATTCTCTAATTGCACTTTCAATTAACGGATTAAATAAGTGAGAAGAGACGAGATAATCGTTATCCCAATATGCTGAAAGAGCATATTCCAAATATTCCTTATTCTCGTTTTCAAAAAGTAGCGAATCTTTAAAATACTCCGTGATACTTTGCTTTGAAATTCGTTTTTTCAATTCGTCTGTCGCCAGTGTCAGAAAAAATGAACCAAATTGCAGATATTGCGAAGCGTATCGCTGAAAATGATTGTCATAATCTTCTTCAAGTGTAGAAAGTTTAGCTATTGGTATTCCGTCATCGGAAATCACTTGTGTTGTACATAAAAATTGCATTGGATGTTTTCTGGAAACATCTTTTAGTTGATTTTCTACAGCTTCTTTTTTAGGCAAAAAGTTTATTGCCATTTTTGCAATAATCACCTCTAATTCGCTTTGATCTTTTTCGCCAAAAATCGCTTTCAGAAAATCATTAATATCTTTTTGTTTAATTTTTGTTGTTACCGAAACTTTTTTAAGAGATTTATCCCAATCCAAGTCCAATTGCCCCATTTCCTGCGAAATCCTATCGCTGGCGACTTTAGCTTTTAGGAAACCTCTATCTCTGTATTTTTGGTATATCTCGTGTATTTTCTCATATGCATGCACTTTCAATAATGCGTCAGAATTTGTGCGGTCGTTTGTTTTTAGAGATTTTTCTAAAATATCTAAAACGCGCATTAAGTTATCCTCGTCTTTTTCGTTTGCGTAATGTTCAGCAAGTAGAGAAACAGCATTTTCTGCCAACCATGTATCTTTTTCAATCCTCTTTAATCTATTTTCCATTTCTTGAATTAACGCGGCTTTTTCTTTCTCATCAAGTTTAATTCTCTTACCAAAATCCAAAATAAGCCACCTGAAGGCAAAACCCCACAATCCGGGCTTGTCATCCGTTGCAACATTTTTTTCAAGATTGATAATAGTTTGTTCTACTTTTTTGATTTTCTTCTGATTGTTGATTTGTACAGCCAAAACCAATGCTCTTTTGATTTTTGTTTTACAGTCAAGGGGGTCCGCTAAAGATTTTTCACAAATTGCAATGTTTGAATCTATAACTATCTGAAATAGCTCAATGTCTGCGCTTTTATTTATAACTTTGGGCGAAAAATCTACGACAAGATCAGCGTATCTTGATGACAAAATGGGGTTTTGAAATTCTTTCGCTCTTTTTATCCAATAGTTTAAGGTTTCTTCATTTACCCTCTTAATACTTGGATATTCAACCATTTGCCCTTGCTGGTTTGGCAAAACAAACATCGGTCCGTGATATGTTTCCCAGCCAGAACTGTCGTTTGGATATTCCGCCATAAAGTCAAAAGCCATTTGCTCGACAATGTCCTCATTAGTCGGTTTGTAGCTATTGTCTTTTGCAAGAATTTCTTTTATTTCTTTGGCAATATTATGCTCGCCACGAAAAGACCCAAGGGGTTTTTTCTCTTTGTCTAATTCTTCAAGATATTTTTTTACATCGTTGTGTAGCATATTTTTATTTTTATACTATTTGCGAAATTATTTTTTTTATAACTTTTGATTGGTTTTGTTTAATTTTTTAAAAAATTTTTTCATTTTTTATCCATAGATTATAAGTTTATTTCTCTAGTTTTTAACTTTCTTTACCAACTTTAACAAATCCTCATCGTTCTCATAACCCCTCAATTTTCTGAACTATATTCTGTTTATTATAAATTTTAGACTGTAATAAGTCAATCCTTTGACCCTGCTCAGAATAAATTAAAACAGCTCGAAAATGAACTGTACTTGAAGACCTCCTAACGAATGGGGGTTATTTTTTAATCCTAAAAAGTTTTTTAACTAATTCATCATTTTCTTTCTCTAGTTTTTCAATCTCTTTTTCTTCCTTCCTCTTCTTTAACTGATGGCATTTTTTAGAGATTCCGGCGAGTTTTTGATGAAGTGGATTTTTGGGGTCAAATTTGAGAATGCCAACATGTTCCATAACCGAAGGTGTACCAAAGCCACGTCCGGCAGAAGAAAAGGATTTAATAAACTCCCTGACTGGATTTGAATTAATAATGGCACAAAGATAATGAGCTTCGGATTCGGAACCGGCTGCAAAAAGTGATGTTGTATGAAGTGGTATTCCAATTTTATAACCAATTTTCGTTTTTATACTAGACACAACCGAAGCATAAACATCATTCGACATTGCTTGCCAAACAACTTTGAATGGTGAAACGGTTCTTTGTTCAATCCCAAACATCGCATAAAATTCAGTTTTTTCAGCCAAATTTCTAATTGTTTTAGAGCCACGACTTAAAAGAATATCTTTAAAACGAGTTAGATAATTGTAGGTTCTTGCCCATTTTTGTTTCATTAAAACTTTAGGATATGGCTCTCTCGTCTCTGGATCTTGAACCATTAATAAATATATCTGATGACTATACCCCCATCTTTTAATATCTGATCCTCTGATGGCTGGATAAACTAAATCTTGCTCTATAGTTTCTTCAATCTGCGGAATTTTTAACTTACCTTTCTCTGTTAAATTGCGGATTATTATGTTTCCATGTGACAAAACTTGTTTTACTTCTAACCAAAAGACGCCGTAAGGATTTGGATTTGCTCCAAGTATAGCTTTATAGAAATTTTCTCCTTCAATCCCTACTAACTTTTCTGATCCCATTGGATAAGTTTGCCAAGCACCAACATTTGAGCCAATTGGTTTAGCAATGCACTTTTTCTTTTGTAAAAGAGGTAAAACTTCATTTAATAATTTATCGGCAGCAATTTTACTAACACCTTTTTTCTTTACCCAAAGAATATAGGAAAGTGGATATTCTGTCTTCTCTCCTTTTTTAAGAATGATAGCTGCCGTCTTATTGGTGGCTCCTTCAAATGGTTGAATTGAAACCAAATCATGGGCTTTTAATACTTTAAGATGTTGTTTTTCTCCAAGTCGAAATCTTCTAAAGCCCTCACCAGCTCCCTTTGCTTTAAAAACCTCCTGTGTAATTAAAAATCCTAATTTTGCTTTGTCTTTTAGATAATAATCTGCTGAAGCATAAACAAAAAGCATTGAAAAATCTTTTTTACCACCGCCAAGACGAGCTTGAAAACCTTTAAGTGAAAAAAGTCCATAATCTTTCCAAAGTTCTAAGGTTGCCTTACGGTAATCTTGCGAAAGGTAATCCCACCTAATCCAAGGTGGATTACCAACCACAAAATCAAATTTCTTAGTAAGCATCGATGCAAAAGCATTTTTTAAAAATCGTGCCCAGATACCATTTTTATTTTGTTTTTCAAGTTGTAAAATCTCATTATAAAATTTCAAAACTATTGATTCATTTTCTTTTGGTGGAAAAATTAGGCCTTTATCTTTGAATTGTTTCAGCGCTTCTTCCTTTGAATAATTCTGTTTTACCAACATCTCTATTAAAGGCGCTGCTTCTCTTATTAAAAATTTGTCATCAACCCAAATTCTAGGAATATTAAATACTCTAATAGAAGTCGGGACTTCTACATATGAAGTGTCAAAAAGCGCACCGCTGGTTTTTGCAGGATTCAATACAGAATCACAAAGATAAATTGGTATCTCAAAATCCTGAAGTTCATTGGCCAAATCACCAAGAGCAAATAAATAATTAGTGCGAGCTGCAATTACAGCCAAAGGGTTTAGGTCAAACCCCCAAATATTATTTACTATTCTCTTAGCTATATCTAGAGAAGATTTTTTCTCTTTTTTCCCATGCTCTTTAGCTTTTTGTATTGCCAGAACTAAAAATGTACCTGAGCCACAGGCTGGATCTAATAACCGTTTGAGAGTATTACCATTATAACCTACCTCTTTTAAAATAAGTTCGGCTAACCAGTCGGGTGTATAATATTCACCAAGGCGATGACGAACCTCTTGTGGGACTAAATATTGATAAAGTTTTTTAAGTAAATCGCGAGTAGATTCAGGATTAATTATATTAGTACCTGCTTCAAATTCTGAAAGCGCCCTTGCAATTTCTTGTATTGCTTCCTGGAGCCGGGGTGATGACCAGGCATCCAGATACCAACGGAAGAAATCTCCTTCGAGGAAGTTGGTAATTCCTCGACGAGTATAAACTCCTCCATCTTCAATATCAGTAAGTTTTATTTTTAGTTCATCTTTAGCTGAATGTGTAAGATCGGAAGAAAAAGACGAAGTAAAAACAGTATCTCGAAGCGTTAAAATCTCTGCAGCAATAAGCTTCATCAAAAGAGCAAAATAAGTATGAACTGAAAATAAAAGTTCCTGAAAATCTGTTTCCTCGCCAACTTTATATAATTTAGAAAGAACTTCGGTTTCTTTCTTTTGCTGACCAGTAAATTGCTCTCCATAAACAATACCAAATAGGCGCTTCCATTCATTAAAAAATACTTGCACCCTTTCGTTCCCCCAATGTTCTAAGGCGTCAGCAAAAGCAGAAACTGAATTAGGTGCAAGTTCGCTTTCGGGACCAAATTTTTTAGCTAGATTTTCAGCAGTAAGTGGTAATCGAGCTAATGCTCTTAGATAAATAAGAAAGGTTTTAGCACTTTCCAGAGTAAAAGAATATGGGCCAATAATTATAAATTTTTTCTTATTGATCTTCTTTTTATTATTATTACCTTGATATTTAACAAAAAAAATGGTCTCTCCATCAAATCCTACACCAACTAGTTGAGACAATTCTGAACCTTTAGATTCTGCAGATAGATAATCAATTAATTGGTTATAAGCATGATCTATCTTCCGCTTTGAAGAAAGTGATTTTGGGGCTTCATATTCAATAATTAATTGTCCATGAACAGCGTCTGGTCGTCCACGATAGATAGTTCTAGCCTCTTGACTTCCACGTTCATACCGAGGAGAAATTTCAAGGCCAAGCTCTTTTTGAATTGGCTCTAAAATCTTTTCAAAGCCAATTCTTAATTCTTCTTCAGTCTTTGATTTCTGCATTAAGCTTTTGGCACCAACAATAAGACTATCCGCTAATTTAAAAAGCGTCTTAGAATTAGATTCAATTTTTTCTTTCTTTTTGACCATATTTTTATCTCGATTCTACTTCATCTTAACACATTTCCACCTTTTTGTAAATCTAAAAATCCCCGCACAAAAGCGAGGATTTTTAGATTTGTCTTTACTAAACTTACCTTAAAATAACTTTATATGCCTCGTCAGTTCCCCTTTTACCGACAGTAATACTATAACTTGTGGCGTCTTGTGGTATCTCAAAAACTATTACACCTGTTTCTGTAATGCTTGGGGCTAAATTGCGCAGATTCAAATAATTGTCAATACTTGTAAAAGTCTTGTCGTAAGTTGTAAATTCCCTTTCCTTGTTATCAATCAAGATAAAAATTTCATCAGGAAAAGTCATGCCAGTATTAGTTGTGTTAGTAATGCTTATATCAACAACAACGAATTTAGCATTTTCTTTTGCTGATGTTGGATCGCCCCAACTCTTAGTCAGTGTTTGCTTCTCTTCTACTTTATTAACTCTGAATTTAATTGTAGCAAGCTCAACCTCATCCCCAACACCTTTTTCTATAATTGTCATGGAGGCACCTAGCGATAAAAACCATTTTCCATCTCTTTTAGCTAATGTGAGAAAATCACTTTCTGATTGATAACCAAACAGGGTATCATATTCCACTACATACTGAACACTTGCCCCATCTCCTTCCTCAAGCACTTCTTTAACTTCCCATCCAGTAATTGTTATAGCGGCAAAAGCTTCGACTCCTTGTCTGATATAATCAGCTTTACTAATTTTAGCTCTATCTTCTTCGGTTAGTAAGTCATACACCTTGCCATAATCCCGTTCTTGCAACAATTTTAAAATCTTTTCTGCAAATGCCCGTGCAGTTGTTTTTTCTGCCTTAGTTAGTTCTTTTGGGGCTTCAGCTTCTGATTTATCCTCCTTCGATTTTGACGAAAAGTAAAGCCAGCTCCCAATTCCAAGACCAATAATAACTAATATAATAATTCCAATTGTAATAAAGCGCTTATTCATAATGCTATTTAATTTTAATGATTATCTTTATCGTCCCGACATAGACGATTAGCGAAAAACACAAAGCTCCCCGCCAGCGATGGCCTTGCGGCCACCCATACCCCTTTCGGGATATGACCCATCGAAGAGTGCTCTGAACGAGGAGCTTAATACCTTCGATGGGTTTTAATGCCATATCCTTAAAAAGACTTAGGCATTTTCAATTTTCAACTATATTTTAGCATAATGTTGTTAAAAAATAAAATGGTTTTTGACTTATTCACAAGAGCATCTTGACAGGTCCATTCAGTATGCTAAAATAAAAGTGAAGATGGTACATAAAAAATATAAGGAGGGAGCATCTCTTAGGATAACTTAACAATAGGAAGGTGTTGTTATTAGGAAGGGTTGTCTGAAATGACAGCTTTTTTTTATTTGCCACAAAAATAATTAACTAAAGGAAGGAAAAAATATGAGACAGAATCTCAAAATATATGAAGTTCCAATCAAGGAGCTGAAGCCTACGGACTATAACCCTAGAAAATGGTCCGAATCGGCAATTAACCAATTAACTGAAAGCATTAAAAAGTTTGGACTGGTCGACCCTATGCTTTGCAACTCTGCGCCAGAAAGGAAAAATGTGGTTATAGGCGGTCATTTTCGGCTGAAAATCGCCAAAGACCTAGGGTATAAAGAAGTCCCCGTTGTTTACGTAAATATCCCGAATGTTAAAAAAGAAAAAGAACTAAATTTAAGATTGAACAAAAATGTTGGCGACTGGAATTGGGATATACTGGCTAATTTTGACGAGAATTTTCTTTCGGACGTTGGATTTTCCTCTGAAGAATTAGATGAGATATTTGATATTGATACTGAACCGGAAATTTTTGATCTTGAGGCGGAGTTGCGAAAGCTGGATATTCATAAAATCAAAATCAAAAAAGGCGATGTGTGGCAACTGGGCAACAACCTGCTTATGTGCGGAGATTCTACGGTTAAGAAAGACATTCTAAAACTAATGAATGGAGAGAAGGCTGATTTTTGCTTAACGGATCCACCTTATCTGCTCAATTATTTAAAAGGAAAAAAACGCTACGGGAAAGCGACTGAAGGGTTTGGATATAAAAGAGATCGTCGTTATCTTGAAACAAAAAGTTTACCAGACAATTTTACAGAGCTTTGGATGGCAAACATCGCAAAAGTACAAAAGCCGGATTTTTCGATTATTGTTTTCGAGAATCCAAAGAATCTACGTACAATTTGGAATGCCCTCGAAGAATACTGGAAATACCGCAACACCATTATCTGGCATCTTCCTAATCGAGTACAAGGATTCTCGTCAAAATATAGATTCTTTAACAAAAGCGATATCGCTCTTGTGGGAACCTCTGGAAAAATAGAGCTGAATACAGAAGCGGAATCGGATGAACTACTACAAAACGAATATGAGAGTGCCTTATTTGCTACATCGGGCAGACCACATTGGGAAAATTATAAGAAAGGCAAGAAAATTTGCCCAACAGACTTCATTGAGTTTCACGCGGCTGACGAGAAAAGTTCTGGGCAAGGAATTATCTTTGGGACAAAGCCACTTGAAATATTAATTCCTTATATCAAAGTGCTAACCAGGCGCGACGATCTCATTGTCGAACCCTTCGGCGGAAGCGGCTCAACTCTTGTTGCAGCTGAAAAGATGAAAAGAAGATGTTATTTAATCGAAAAATCCCCTGTGTATTGTGAAGTGATTAAAAAACGTTGGGAAAAATTAACCGGTAGGAAGGCCACAAAAGTATGAAAGAAAAATATAAAAACACAATTGAAAAAAGACAAAATAAGGAAAAAGAGTCCATGTTGAAAAATCTTCGAAAGACTCCAATTATTCAAGTTTCGTGTAATCAAGCCGGGGTGAGCCGAGCTACTTACTACAGATGGCGAAAAGAAGACAAGAAATTCAGAAAAGTAGCTAATGAAGCAATGAAGGAAGGTGAGCTGCTGATAAACGATCTAAGCGAATCACAAATTATCTCTATGATAAAAGAAAAAAACTGGCAATCTATACAGTTTTGGCTTAAGCACAACCACCCGAAATATGCTAATCGAATCGAAGTTAACGCAAGCATTAAGGATGAAAATGAAGAATTAACGCCCGAACAAAAAAGAATAGTTAGAGAGGCGTTAAAACTTGCGGCCTTTGATTCAAAAAAAGATGAAAAAGAAAAAAAATAAATTGTATGACATTGTCTCTGTCATGCTTAAGAACAAATTGATTAGGACTGTAATTACTCAGAAAAGCCACTTTTGGTTTCTGCACTTTTATCTATGTCGCTATATAACCCATGAAACTGCCCCATTCCAAAAAGAAATGATTGCATTAACTGAAAACGAAAATATTAAAAACCTGATTATTGTTGCTTTCAGGGGCTCAGCTAAATCTACAATTGTAACGCTTTCTTATACTATCTGGTCAATAATCGGCAAACAAAAAAAGAAGTTTATTGTTATTATCAGCCAAACCCAAAGACAGGCTCGACAACATTTAGCGAATATAAGGCAGGAGTTAGAAAATAATGAACGGTTGCGCAAAGACCTTGGACCCTTTGAAGAACAAAAAGATGAGTGGGGTTCTTATTCTTTAGTCATTCCAAAATATGGTGCTAGGATTACAGCGGCCTCTACTGAACAAAGCATTCGGGGATTACGACACGGGCCCCATCGTCCAGATCTCATTATTGCTGATGATATAGAGGACTTGGCTTCAGTGAAAACACAGGACGGGCGAGACAAGACGTTCAAATGGTTTGTTGGTGACGTTGCGCCAGCTGGTGGGCCCAATACTAAAATTGTGGTAGTGGGCAATTTACTTCATGAGGATTCGCTAATTATGCGATTTAAGAAAGCTATTGAAGAAAACTGTTTAGAAGGAATGTTTAAAGCGTATCCCATAATTGATAGTTCTGGGAAAATTCTTTGGTCGGGTAAATATCCTACACTAAAGGATGTAGAAATAGAGAAAAGAAAAATTGGTAGCGATATTGCTTTTCAAAGAGAGTACATGCTCAGAATCGTGCCCGAAGCAGATGCGGTAGTGTCTCGCAGCTGGATTCAATACTACAGAGAGCTTCCAAAAGAAGATCTAGAAAATCCCTATTATATTGCCACCGGCATTGACTTGGCAATTTCGGAAAAAGAAACTGCTGATTATACTGCTATAGTACTGGCAAGGATTTATGGACGCGGAAATGATCTACGTATATACATTGAACGCACCATTAATAAGCGCATGAATTTTCCAGATACAAAAAAGACGATAAAAGAACTTTTTGCTTCGTATAATAATAAAGGTATACATGTAGAAATGTTTATTGAGGATGCTGGCTACCAACGAGCTCTTATCGAGGCCCTCCGACAAGAATGCTATGCAGTAGAGGGAGTTTCTACCATGGGACAAGATAAACGTTCTCGACTTACAATGATAACTCCAGCGATAAAAGATGGCACTGTTCTCTTTCCCCGAAAAGATGCTGATCATCTTATTAATCAATTGACGGGTTTTGGTGTTGAAAAGCACGATGACCTGGTTGATGCAGCAGTAATGCTTGTAAGTAAAATGATAGAAAAAAATAGGAGTGTGGCTGGATCGTGGGAAGGTATAGATATCGAAAAATGGAAAGGAACAATTATGGGGAACTTACGTAACAAAGAATTCTAAGGTTTTTGGGGCTTGGGTCTGGACTTTATTGAACAGTTGCGGTACCCTTGTCCTCCTATGGGACAAATAGAAGACAATAAAATAGAAGCCCCAAAAGGGACAGATACCCCAATATCTACCCCCTCCCTTCGTTATTGTCTGTATGCAAGAAAATCTACCGAATCCGACGAGAAGCAAGCACTATCAATAGATTCACAGACTAAGGAAATGACCAGAATCGCCCAAAGAAATGGATTAAAAATAACTGAAATTAAAAGAGAAAGCCATTCTGCAAAAGATACCAAGCAAAGACCAATATTCAATCAGATGCTTGATGAACTACGAACTGGGAAGTTTAATGCTATTCTTACTTGGGCGCCAGATAGATTAAGTAGAAACGCCGGGGACTTGGGATCACTCGTAGATTTAATGGATCAAAAGGTGCTTTGCGAAATTAGAACTTTTGGGCAAAAATTTACTAATTCTCCAAACGAGAAGTTCCTTCTAATGATACTCTGTAGTCAGGCAAAGCTTGAAAATGATAATAAGAGTATAAACGTAAAAAGAGGATTACGAGCCAGATGCGAAATGGGATTATGGCCTTCTCCAGCCCCTACTGGATATTTAAACAGCAAGAATGTTGATGAAAAATGCAAAGTAATATTAGACCCAAAAAGAGCGCCGATTATTAAACAAATGTTTGAAAAAGTAGCTTATGAAAACTGGAGTGGTAGAAAAATATATCGATGGCTTAGAAACGAAGTAAAATTCAAAACTAGAAATGAGAAGTTTCTATCGCTAAGCAATGTCTATATTATTCTCAACAGTCATTTCTACTATGGAACCTTTGAATATCCAAAAAACAGTGGGAACTGGTATCAAGGCAAACATAATCCTACTATCACCAAAGAGTTATTTGATAACGTACAAGAAAGTATTAAAGGGCGACATATCTCAAGGACTGAGGGCAAAGAGTTTGCCTTTACTCGATTACTAAAATGCGGACTTTGTGGTTCGGGAATAACTGCTGATGAGAAATTTAAAAAATTACAGAATGGTGGAGTGAACAGGCATGTTTATTACCTATGTACAAAATCAAGAAACATTGATTGTAAGAATAAATATATTAATGAAAGAGATTTGATTAAAGAACTTATTGGAACTATTGATATAATAGACATTGATGAGCTTGGGATACGAGATAAGATTGAACGAGAGCTAAAACGGTATAATACTTTCAGAGCTGGAGTGTTAGGTGTTGAAAAAGAAAAGCAGAATTTGACTGAGGTTGATATACGTAATTATGCTAAATATATTCTTAACGAAGGAACGATTCTTGAAAAACGGGAATTGCTGTCTTGCTTAAAAAGTAAGCTGGTATTGGAAGATAGAAAACTGAAATTGGAGAGATAAATCAATCAAAAAATCGCAGATGTCTGCGATTTTTTGTTTATGACCGATTTAGGACGCGAACCAAGAAATTTGGCTCTATTAAGCCACTTCGGTCACTGTCACATGATTGTACGCCTGGCAGGATTCGAACCTGCGACCTGAGGGTTAGAAACCCTCCGCTCTAT
>CAYRSI010000020.1:7565-14691 GCA_964426965.1 uncultured Candidatus Saccharibacteria bacterium | reverse complement strand
CTGTCCGCGCATTACCTAAGGTAGCAACCCTCATTCCAATATTGCCAGCCAAAGCACTAAATATTGCACCACAAAGAAAAGCCCAAGCTATATTGTGACCAAGAAAGAAATATAAAATAACGCCTACCACAATAACAAAAACAATGAGTACTTTATATTCTTTATTCAAAAAAGCCATTGCTCCTCTGTGAATGGCTTGAGAAATCTCCTTTACTTTTTCATTTTCTACTTTGCGCTTTTGAATTCCATAAAAAAGAATCCCGGCAAAAAAAAGAGCTACAAAAGATACTATTATAGATATATAAATATATATCATAATAAATTATTCTAATTATTCTAATTGACCTAATTATTCTAATCAAATCTTAATGACTAAATGTCTAATATCTAAACTTATTTCTTCCAATCCCTAATCAAAATATCATGCTTTCGGCCGCCGAAGATGAATTCAAGTTTTTGGCGTTCTTTCCAGCCGAATTTTTTAATTAATTCTTTTGGAATTACCACGGCATAACTATGAGTAGAAACTTTTCTCAATTTTCTAATAAACTTTTTAGCCATTATTTAATTCGTAATTACGCTCGTAATTACGTCCGTAATTACGTTCTTAGAAATTTTGTCATTAGTCATTAGGCATTGATTAGACTAATTAGGATAATTAGGTCAATTAGGTGAATTGAAACCTATTTTTTCTTCTTAGTTTCTTTCTTCACCTTCTTAGCCGTTGTTTTCTTAGTCGCCGTCTTTTTCGTCTTTTTCATCTCTTTATCACTTCTAACATCGATTTTCCAGCCAGTTAGCCTTGCTGCTAACCTAACATTTTGGCCTCGTTGGCCAATAGCCAAAGAAAGTTGATCTTCAGGAACAATAGCTGAGGCTTCTCTTCTTTTATCAGATAATTCAACATCTAAAACCTTGGCTGGCGAAAGAGAGTTGGCAATAAATTTAGCCACATCCTCATCCCATTCAATAATATCAATTTTTTCTCCATTTAATTCATTTATAACTGTTTGAACCCGGGTTCCTTTTTGACCAACTAAAGACCCAACTGGATCAACCCCTTCTTCTTCAGAAAAAACAGCAATCTTTGTTCGTGAACCCGTTTCTCGGGCAATTGATTTAATTACTACTGTTCCAGCTGTAATTTCCGGCACCTCAATAGCAAACAGTTTACTTACTACTTTAGGATAAGCTCGAGAAAGATAAATAGTAGTTCCTTTGGGCTCCCTCTCTATTTTCAAAAGATAAACTCTTAACCGCTGGCCAATTCGATAATTTTCCCCGGGAATCTGTTCATCGGGAAAAAGAATTCCTGTTGTTTTGCCAATATCTATAAACACATTTTTCTTTTCAATTCTTTGAACTACGCCACTAACAATTTCCCCTTCTTTGTCTTTATATTCTTCATAAACTGCTTCTCTTTCAGCTTCCCGGAGTCGTTGAATAATTACCTGTTTGGCTGTTTGAGCAGCAATGCGGCCAAAATCAGTGCGAGCTTCAAGCTCAGTCTCTAGTTCTTCGCCAGATTTAATATTTTTCTTAATTTTCTTAGCCTCCTTAATCATCATATGTTTTAAAGGATTGAATCTGATTTTTTTATCTTCGCCCTCATCAGCTTCCTCCCCGCCCAAACCTTCGGATTGTGGCTCGCCTCGCCCGCCTTGCCGCGAGGCAGGCTGAGTCGAAGCGGGCTCGCCTCGCTGAGTCGAAGCGGGCGGGCCCGCCTGAATGCCCTCTGGGCTTTCGGTGGGCTCCTCCATCAACATTTCCTCGTCCACAACCAAAAAAACCTGGAAAACCTTGATTTCCCCAGTTTCTGAATCAAATTTCACTCTGATATTCTGGCCCCTTTGACCATAATCTCTTTTATAAGCCGCTGCGATTGCCATTTCAATGGTTTCAATAATTTGCTCTTGAGAAATCCCTTTTTCCTCAGCAATCTGGGCTATAGCTGATAAAAATTGTTTCTGATCCACGTTATTAACTTCTTAGGAATTAGCTTCTTAGTTTCTTGGATTAGCTTCTTAGGAGTTAGCTTCTTAGGAGTTAGCTTCTTAGGAATTCTACGGCCTAAAAAGCTACAAGCTACAAGCTAAAAAGCTGATTTAAATACAGGTCCGTTCATAACGGACCATCTATTTTCTATTATACTCCTCTAAAAATTCTTGTCAAGGGTTGTCAGTCTGTTAGCATAGAAAACGGTTCACATAGCTGACGACCGCACGTTATGTGAACTAAATTAAGTCTATACATCTAGACTTTTTTTTAATCTAAAAATTTAAAAGTAGAGAGGATTTGATTAAAAATATCTTCAGAAATTTCATTTTTATCTCTTAACCAAAAAGCGATGCCTGGAAACTCTCCTTTAGACAAATTGATTAACGCTCCTAAAGCACCTCGCCCTGGATTTATCGCGGGTCCTTCTACGTCTCTCTCTTCGACATAGCTATTCTCATCAACTTTTAAAATCGTAACACCAGAATCTGAAGTTATTATCGTTGGTTCAATCTCTTCATTTTTTTCCTCTATGACCATGTGAAAAACATGAAAGTATTTTGCACCTTCTTCTTTATATCTAATAAAATCAGCAAAATAAGCACCTCTGCCGAATGAAAAATCTTCAGATCGGCCACTAAAAGTTAGGTGAGCATTTTCAGTAAAAGATCCTTCAAAACTTTTTCCTGTATCGCCCCCCTGAACTTCAAAAGCCACTTCGCCAAAATAGTCTGGATACTTCACCTCGAATCCATGCTCTTCATTCCGATATGTTTTCCAAATAGCAGTTGGATTTTCCTCTAAAATCCTATCAATCACCCCATACATGCCTTCCCGAGAAGTAGTAATAATCAAATAATTTTCAACCACTGTATAATCTATAGTCAGGGAAGGATCTGGAAAATTGAGATAGCGGATATTAACATCTCGATAGATGTTGTCCTGAAACTCTTCGTTGGCTGACTCGCCAAGTTTTTGACCAAGAAAAATCGGCTTTAAATCTCCAGTCATTGTTTTTTCCCAATCTTCAAGACTGGTTTTTAAAATTTCATCACCCTCTACTTTCACTATAACTCCTAATCTATTTCCCTCTTCTTGACTATAAAAAAACAATGTATGCTCCTCTGTTAAGCTATTAAGAATACTCAAAGGAATAGTTATATACAAAATTTCAGCGATTTCTTGAAAAGGTAGAAAATAATCTTTTTCTGGACTTACCTTTTTAATCAAAATCCGCTGAAAAGTATTTTGCTCCCGCTCTTGTTCAGCTTTTTCTTTTAACTTCCCAAACAAGGTCTCATCTTCATCTATTTCTATTATTAAAGTTTCATCTACCTCAACAAAAGAAACGGGAACTTTGGGCTCTAGTTTTTCTATCAAAGGTTTCGGCTCTTCTCCTGGAACTCTAAGATAATTCCACCAATAATAAACTCCGCCTGCAATTAATAAAATTATAGCTGCTATAATAAATGGGATTAAAATTTTGCGCTTTCGTCCCGATCGCTTTGCGATCGGGGACAACTTTGGAGGAACTGGCTTCGGTGGTTCTGGCAGCTTAGGTGCTTTTAGCGTGGGCTTTGGCGGAGCGGGCGGTTCTGGTAACTTCTCTGAATCAATTATTCCTAACTTTTTCTTCAGCTCCTCAACGTCTTTTTCCATTGTTCTTATTTCGTATTCTAATTTCTCTGTACCTTCTGCTTTTATATTCTTTTTTATCTTGAAGGATTTTTCTTTTTTCACATTCGTAATCCCTTTTTAAATAATGATAAATTTATCCTTCCCATATCATCAATATTTTTAATTCTAACTGTAACCGTGTCTCCCCGATGAATCAAATCTTCTGTTTTTTTAGACTTATCTTTCGAGCTTAATTCCGAAACATGAAGTAAGCCATCTTGTCCTGGCACTAATTCAACAAAAGCTCCAAAATCAACAACCTTGACAACCTTTCCCTGGAAAATTTCTCCTGCTTTAAGTTCGCGGGTAAGACTCTTAATCCAGGCAACGGCCTTTTCGGCTCCCTCGGCTTTATCTGAAGTAACAAAAACTGCACCATCATCCTCAATATCAATATTTGCTCCAGTTTCGTCAATTATTTTGTTAATTATCTTACCTCCTGGACCAATAACACTGCCGATCTGATCTGGCTTAATTTGAAGAGTGTAAACTCGTGGAGCATAAGGTGAAAGATCTGAACGAGGTACTTTTATTACTGTTTCCATTTTTCTAAGAATTTCTTCTCTGGCTTTTTTGGCTCTATCAAGAACTTCCTCTAAAATTTTCAAAATAATACCATCAACTTTAACATCCATCTGAAGAGCAATTACCCCCTTATGAGTGCCGACTATTTTAAAATCCATATCACCGTGATGATCTTCAGGGCCTTGAATATCAGTTAGAATTTTATGTTTACCCTCGCCCAGTATTAAACCCATTGCAATTCCAGCAGCATTTTCCTTAATTGGAACCCCAGCATCGAGCAAAGCTAAGGTAGAACCACAAACCGAAGCCATAGAAGAAGAACCATTAGAGGAAAGAATTTCTGAAACAACGCGAATTGTATAAGGAAATTCTTCTTTGCTGGGAATAAGAGAGACTAAAGCTCGCTCAACTAAGGCACCGTGACCAATATCTCTTCGTCCCGGACCCCTCATTGGCCTAGTTTCACCAACTGAAAAAGGAGGAAAATTATAATGATGCATAAAGCTCTTTTTTCCCTCCAGCTTCATTTCATCAAGCAACTGCTCGGCTCCCGGCGGTCCTAAGGTAACAATTGAAAGAGCTTGGGTGCTACCCCGAGTAAAAAGCCCTGAACCGTGAGTTCGGGGCAATAAACCAACTTCGCAGGAAATTTCTCTAATTTCATCTAATTTTCTACCATCAAATCGTTTTTCTTTTTCAAGAACATTTTTATGAACCATTTCATTGATTTTTTCTTCAAACACATCATAAGCTTTCTCAATTTTTTCTTCATCACTCTCATATTTCTCTTCAATGAAATATCCTAAATCTTCTTTTAATTTATTAACTTCTTCCATCCGCTCAGCTTTTCCTGGATGAAAAAGGGCTTTTTCTAATTTATCATCAATAAATTTTTCAACTTCTTTTACAAGCTTAGAATCAGGCTGAAGAAATTCTATTTCTAATTTTTCTGGCTTGAATTCTTTGACTATATCTCCTTGAAAATCAATCAATTTTTCAATATGCTTGCCAGCAAACTCCAGGGCCTCAACAACAGTTTTCTCTGAAACCTCTTTTGCTTCACCTTCAATCATATTGATTTTTTCTTTGGTCCCAGTAATGATCAGGTTTAGGATGGAATTTTCTCTGTTGCCATTGGCTGAATTGACAATCCATTCCTTATCAATTTTATCAACAGATACTCCGGCAATGGGTCCATTCCAGGGAATGTTAGAAATTGACAAAGCAATTGATGCCCCAATTAAACCAGGAATAACAGGATCATTTTCTCTGTCAAAAGAAAGAACAGTTATCACTACCTGAATATCGTTTCTGATTTTAGGATTAAAAAGAGGACGAATTGCTCTATCTATTAATCTGCAGGTAGTGATTGCTTCGTCGGTAGGCCTGCCTTCTCGTTTTATAAAACGGCTACCCTTGATTTTGCCGGCTGCATAAAGTTTTTCTTCGTAATCAACCATCAAAGGAAGATAATTTACACCTCCTCTGGGCTTATCGCCTATCACAGAAGTAACTAAAACCACAGTATCGCCATATCTTACTGTTACTGCACCATTAGCTTGCTCGGCTAATTTTCCAATTTCCACCAGAAGTTCCTTCCCTCCAATTTCTATCTTAAATTTTTTAGATTGCATAAAATTTTGTCGTCTCTGCCCTGCAAACTACAGACCATAGTAAGCGTAGTCGAACTATAATCTATCTGTCTACAGACCAGACACGAGTTGAATTAACCTAATTAACCTAATTGCTCTAATTAACCTAATCAAATCCTAATTTCTAATGTCTAAAACTTTAGAATAATTAGAATAATTAGAATAATTAGAAATTTTTAAAATTTATTTTATTAAGTACTTCTTTGAATCCTTGCCCAGATCAATAAAATCATCAGCTGCTTCTTTCAACCTTGCTGACGCGCTTTTGCCAAAAGCAATTATCTCTATTTGGCCTCCCCAGGCGCCCTTAAGATATTCTATCAAAGGAACGAAATCCCCATCACCAGTAACCAATACTATGGCATCACAAAGACCGCTTAATTTTATGGCGTCAACTGCCATGCCAATATCCCAATCAGCTTTTTTCATTCCACCAGAAAAAATCTGGAGTTCTTTCGTTCTAATTTCAATTCCTACCTTTCCCAGGGCCTCAAGAAAGGCTTTTTCTTCACCGGCTTCAGTAGTTACTACGTAAGCAATTGCTCTAACTAATTTTCTATTAGCTGTAGCGGTTCGCAAAATTTCGCGAAAATTAACTCGCGCTTGATAAAGGTTTTTAGCCGAGTGGTACATATTTTGCACATCTATTAATACCCCCACTCGCTGTTCTTTGTGCTTAATTACTGGCATATTATTTCTTTAGTTCCAATGCCCTAATTATTTTATTATACCCTTTCTCGTCCTCTTTTTTTAAATAATCCAAAAGTCGCCTTCTTTTAGAAACCATCTTTAAAAGCCCTCGCCTGGAATGATTGTCCTTTGGGTTTTTACGAAGATGAGTAGTAAGTTCTTTAATCTGCTCGGTCAAAACAGCAATCTGAACTTCCGAAGATCCAGTATCTTTCTGATGCCGTTTATACTGTTTAATAATATTCGATTTTTTTCGCGATTTTAACATACCCAAATAATAGCATATCTCAATAGTAAAGTAAATGCAAATTATTTTTTCCCCATTTTCTTTAATTCTTTATCTCGTTTTAATTCCTCAATTACGATCTTGATTAGCTTCCGGAGCTTAGAATGAGCACCAAGGACCATTGCCAAACCAATTAAGGCTAAAAAAGACCCCGGGGTAAAAGGGGTAAATAAAGCCAAGAGTCCAACAATAATCAGAATAATACCAAGAATTTTTAAAAAGATATTTTTAATAGACATTTTGGAAGTACCCCCACCAGGAATTGAACCCGGATCTTTTGGTTAAGAGCCAATTGCTTTGC
>CAYRSI010000020.1:2176-7465 GCA_964426965.1 uncultured Candidatus Saccharibacteria bacterium | reverse complement strand
GTACCCCCACCAGGAATTGAACCCGGATCTTTTGGTTAAGAGCCAATTGCTTTGCCAATTAAGCTATGGGGGCTTATCAAAATTATTCAATCCTATGCCCCCGGCACGACTCGAACGCGCAACCTACTGTTCCGAAGACAGTCGCTCTATCCAATTGAGCTACGGGGGCAACTTATTAAAATTTATTCTAACTTTAAATACCTGATCGCTCCCTTTCTCCAGCCAAGAAACCTTCTAAATAATTCTACCCCTCCGCATTCAATTCTTAAACACCCCTTATAGTCAGGATTTCTTTTTATTGTATGAGGGGTGGATTTATATATAGTTTTTTTAAATCTTGTCACGGGAATACCGGCTTGCTTACTCCAAAATTTCTCGCAATTCTCATGAGCATAAATTTTATGTATATACAGTCTCAATCTTATCTTATCTTTAGGGATTTTGCAAATTTTTTCAATCCATTTAATCATTAATTTTATAACAATGGGATCTGAATTTATAAAACTGAAGGTATTAGTTTTTTGAGTGCCTTCACACCAATACAATACCAATCCTATCAGAAAAAGGGGATTACCTATCAATTTGGACACTTCTTGTTCAGCTTCGCCAATGGTTTTATTCATTCTTTTAATTCTGTTTTCTCTAAGTTTTATAGCGGCTTTAATTCTCCCCTTTTCCATCCTTGTTTTCGCTCGTTTTTCCAAAAGTTCTTGTTGTTTTGGGGTTAGTTCTATATATTTAACCCATCCCGAAATCGTGCTTTTCGAGAGATCTGGTATTCTTTTCATTATTTCTTTATAACTAAACCCCTTTTTCCTTAATTGGATTGTTTTTACTTTGTCTTCTAGTCGCATAAATTAAATCGAACTTAGATATTATATCATATTTATTATAACATACCGGTTCAATATTGCAAGTTATTCTTGTGGATAAATTGCCAAAGGTCAATTTTTACGCTAAGCTAAAAACGATATGACTATCCCCAAAGAAGTAATATCAACAATAAAAAAATTGCAAAAAGCTGGCTACGAAGCCTATGCCGTAGGTGGCTGTGTTCGGGATGCGCTACGAAACATTCCACCCAAAGACTGGGATATTACCACTAATGCCAAACCTGAAGAAATTCGGAAAATTTTCCCCAAATCTTTTTATGAGAATAAATTCGGCACCGTAACAGCTCAAACCAACTCTAAAGATAAAACTTTATCTGAAATAGAAATGACCACCTATCGAATTGATGAAAAATACTCTGATAAAAGACACCCGGACAAAATCCGTTTTGCCAAAACCATTAAAGAAGACTTAGCCAGACGAGATTTTACAGTCAATGCTATGGCATTAGACATAGACAAAAAAATCGTTGACCCTTTTGACGGACAGAAAGACCTAAAAAATAAAACCATCCAGGCTGTTGGCAATCCTGAAGAAAGATTTAACGAAGACGCCCTACGAATGCTTAGAGCAACTCGATTCGCTACTACGCTAGACTTCCAAATAGAGCCAAAAACCCTAAAAGCCATTCAAAAAAACGTTGGCTGGATTCAAGCAATATCCAAAGAAAGAATAAGAGACGAATTCATAAAAATCATTGAATCAGACAAGCCTAGTAATGGAATAGAATTATTAAAAGAATCAAAGCTTCTCCAATATATCCTACCTGAATTAGAAAAAGGGATAAACGTGGGTCAAAATAAAGACCATATTTACGATATTTATGAACATTCTACTCGCTCTCTTCAGGCTGCGGCTGATAATAAATTCAATTTAGATGTCCGGCTAGCTGCGCTTTTTCACGACATTGGAAAACCTGAAACCAAAGAAGGTGAGGGCCCTGATTCCACATTCTACAATCACGATTATGTAGGAGCAAAATTTGCGGTCGGAATCCTAAGAAGATTAAAATTCCCCAAAAAAATTATTGAAAAAGTAGCTACTTTAGTGCGCAATCATATGTTTGTCTCTGATCCCGAAAGGATTACTGATGCTGGAGTAAGGCGCTTAATTAAAAGGGTGGGCAAAAAAAACATGGCCGATTTAATAAATACCAGAATTGCTGACAGATTAGGAATGGGCAGACCAAAGGCCAGGCCTTATCGCTTGCGGGAAATCGAATATATGATAGAAAAAGTTTCCAAGGATCCAATTTCAGTTAAAATGCTTAAAATTGGAGGTAGTGAAGTAATAAAAATCATGAAAATTAAACCCGGGCCTAAAATAGGAGCGGTTTTAGATGTTTTGTTGGCTGAAGTTATTGAAGATCCAAAGAAAAACACTAAAGATTACTTAGAAAAAAGAGTTAAAGAACTAAACAAGGCTAATTTAGAAGAACTGCGAGAAATGGCTAAAAAGAAAATCAAAGAGAGAAAAGAAGAAGAAGATTTAAAAATTAGAGGAAAATATTGGATAAAATGAATAAAGAAATTCCAAGCAAGCAAGAACAAACGAAAGAAAAAACTCCTCAAGAAATTGAGGTTAAATTTACTGTACCCAGTGATGCAATTTTTAAAGAAATTGAATTACAAGAAAAAATCGAAGGATTTAAAATTCTAAATAAAAAAACAATAAATATAGAAAATTCTTATTTAGATACAGAAAACCAAGACCTTAAAAAAAACAAAGCTCTTTTAAGAATTCGCAGAGGTGATGACAAAATTATTGTGGCCTTTAAAAGAAAAATTGAGCAGGAAGGAAATCTTTTTATACGAGACGAGATCGAAAAAAAAATATCTCAAAAAGATTTAGACAAAATCCAAGACTTAAAAATAGAGCCAGTTAAAAAAGTCAAAGAAATAATCGGCAATGAAACCCTCCGAGAACAACCAGATAAGAACAGAAATAAAAGAACGGTTTTAAATTTGGCTAGAGACAAGCAGGGTCCGATAGAAATAGAAATGGCTTTGAACAGGGTAACCTTTCTGAAAAATGACCAAAAAAGCATGCCTTTTTATGAAATAGAGATTGAAAGTAAGGGAATTTCTAAAGAAAAACTTAAAGAATTTGGCTCAATCTTAGAAGCAAAATATAATTTAGAACCCTCTACAATGGGTAAAAGAAGAAGGGGTGAAAAAGTTTTTGAAATAAAATCGGAAAAATATAATCTTCGTAAAGGAATAGAAGAAATCAAAGAGAAAATTGAAAGATTAAAAGAAAAAATCGACCGACCAATAATCATAGCTATAGCTGGTGGCTCTGGCTCTGGTAAAACCTCAAAGGTTGCTGGAAGAATAAACGAATTATTTCCTGACTCCCAAATTTTTAGTTTAGATGATTACTATAAAGGGAAAAAATTCATGCAAGGCATTGGCAGCAATAACTGGGATGAACTCCAAGCCCTAGATTTAGATTTATTTAAAAAACATCTTCAACAACTCAAGAAGAATAAAACAATCCGCAAGCCAATTTTCTCCATGAAAAAAGCAGAGAGAATTGGATACGAGGATTTTTCCCCGTCAAGAATTATTATTACTGAAGGATTATTCGCTCTTAATAAAAAAATCGCTGAAATAGTAGATTTACCGATTTTTGTTGAAATAGGAGTTCACGGTCGTCTTTTGCGAAGATTAATGCGGGATATCAAACGAACCAGTCAAACCCAAAAAGAAATTCTTAGAATGTATGCCGAGGCTGTTCATCCCATGCACGAATTATACGTTGAGCCAACCAAGACAAAGGCCTCATTGATTATCGTTAATGAATATGATCCATCTAAAGAAGCTGATAGATCGGAAAAGTATGAAATTCAAATAAAATTGCCCGTTGATAACCTTGATGAAATCCGAAAAAAATTCAAAGATTTAAATATAGAAAAATCAGAAACCAAGTGGCAGCAAGATACTTACTTCAAGGCACCGGGCTGGAAGTTGCCCAAAACAGATGAACTAATGAGAATAAGACAAGAGGGGAAAAAATATATTTTGACTTATAAGGGACCAGCAAAAGGAAAAGAAATAAGAATAAAGCCCAAAATTGAATTCCAGGTTGACCCAGATTTAAAAAACGCCTTGGAAAAAATCGGCTATAAAAAGATTTTGCAAATCAACAAAAAAAGAGAGGAATATTTATTCAATGAAATTGAAATAGCCCTAGATAAGGTAGAAAGCCTAGGAGAATTTATTGAGTTGGGAATAAAAAATCCTAAACACGAGAAAAAAATTAATGACTTGATTAAAAAATTAGAGCTTAATTTAAAATCGACTACTAAAAAATCCTATTTTGAATTAACGCTGGAAAAGCGGGGTGTAGCTTAGCGGCTTAAAGCGCTGGCTTCGGGAGTCAGAGATCGGGAGTTCAAATCTCCCCACCCCGATTTTTTATATTACTTGACTATTCTTTTATTTCATGTAAAATAAAAAGATCCAGACCTTTAAAAAGGGAGAAAAAATGACTACAAAACATTTGAAAGGTTCTGAATTAATTATTGCTGATGACGGCACATTGTATCATCTTGGCTTAAAATCAGATGACAACATTCCCAGAAACATTCTCTTGGTTGGCGATCCGGCAAGAGTTTATCAAGTTGCAGAATACTTTGACAAAGGCATTACTTTCAAACGAGAAAACAGGGAATTTATTACTGTTTGTGGGGCCTTTAGAAATGTTCCCATGGCTGTGATAGGCGTTGGAATTGGCACGGATAATACTGAAATTGTTGCTGTTGAACTTCATACTCTTCATGAATATAATCACAAGACAGAAAAATGGAAAAAAAGAAATCAAAACTATAAACCATTGAATATCATAAGAATAGGTACTTCGGGCGGTCCCCAGAAAGATATAACAATAGGAAGCCTGGCTATCTCTGAATATGCTATTGGTTTAGATAACACAGGTATTTATTATTCTTATGAATCAAAAAATGAAATGGTAAAGAAAATAACCAATGCTTTAAACAAAACTGAAATCTCCAAAATCCATCCCTATGTTAGCCGAGCAACTTCAAGCGTAATAAAAGCTCTTTCAAGAGGCTGTCGAGAAATCGGATTAAAAGAAAATCAAAAAAGAGGATTTTATCCTGGCATTACTTCATCAGCTTCTGGCTTTTACGCTCCCCAAGGAAGACGAATAGGAAGACTGAACGAAATTCTAATTCCCAATCTCCAAGAAATTCTTGCAAAGATTAATGTTAATGGCAAAAGGGTTATTAACAACGAAATGGAAAGCAGCGCAATGTTTAGAATTCTTGGAGAAAAATTAAAATATCGAGTTGGAACTATTTGTGCAATATTGGCAAATAGGAATAAAGGGGAAGTCGTTGAACCCGAGGAATACACAAATTCTGTTTACAGGGCT
>CAYRSI010000020.1:0-2076 GCA_964426965.1 uncultured Candidatus Saccharibacteria bacterium | reverse complement strand
ACTGGCGGGGCAATAAAATTCGCCTCAAAAGACTTAAAAGAAGATTTTATGATTTTAAATGGTGATATTTTAACTGATATTAATTTTTCTGAATTTTTAAAATTTCACAAAAACGTTTCTCAGGCAAACAGCTTAACAGCCTGGCATTGCCAAGATGCCCGGCCTTACGGATTAATTGATCTGAAAAAAAACAAAGTGGCCAAATTCAATGAAAAACCTGAATATTTAACTGAGGGTTATATTAATGCAGGTCTTTATATTTTATCATCTAATATCTTCAAAAATATTAAAAAAATATCTTTCTCAATCGAAAAAGATATTTTCCCGAAATTAGCTAAAGGCGGACAATTAGCAGCGTATATTCATAAGGGTTTTTGGACTGATGTTGGAACAGAGAGAAGGTTAGAAGAAGTTAGAAAAAGATTTAATTCCTAATTCACCTAAGGTCTAATTCACCTAATAAAATTCATAATTCTTAAAGGCTTAAATTAAAAATTTGACATTTGGCCTTTTATTAGAAATTAGGTGAATTAGGTGAATTAGGAATTTACAGATAATTGTTTCCCAGTTAAACAATATATTGATTTGTTTCACGACCAACAATCCAAGTATGCTATCGAATACAAAACAACTAGGTAATTTTGGTGAAAAAATAGCTGTAAAATATCTTAAAAAGCAAGGTTATAAAATCCTGGACCAGAATTTTAGATACAAAGGATATGGTGAAATTGATATTATAGCCAAAAAGGGGAAAGATCTTAGCTTTGTCGAAGTAAAGACCCGAGAAATCACAGCTAATGATAGTCCATATGCCCCAGAAGACAATATAACCTATTTCAAGCAAAAACAGCTAATAAAATTAGCTAAAATCTATTTAGCTAAGAACAAATTAACTGATCTTGATATTCCTTGGCAAATTGACGTAATTGCTGTTAAAATAAATCCTCTTAATCAAAAACTTAAGTTGCGACATATTGAACAAGCAATTCAGGATATCGGATAAGATATCGGATAAGATATCGGATAGGATATCGAATAAATATTAAACCTTAACTCCATTTTTATAACTATCCGATACGATATACTGATATATCAGATGATAAAAAACTAATAACTAATTGGTTGATCGCTTCGTCGCGCTGGACGCGACTTCGCTTGGTTGATGTGGTTTGAAGGAACCATTTCAACCGCGAGCGTCAGCAAGTTAAAATGCCTAAAATCCTACCTCACAATCTACCTTCCAAAGAAAAAAAAGGGCTCTTAAAAGAGTTTTATGATTTTGTCTCCTCGCTTAACCGCAAAGAGGCTGAAGATTTTTTCCGCGATTTTCTTACTCCCAGTGAACAAATAATTCTTTCCCGCCGTCTTAGGGTAGGCAAAATGCTTCTTCGGGGCTATAGTTCAGCTCGAATCAGAAAAGAACTAAAGGTAGGTGTAAGTACTGTTCAATTTGTTCAGAATTGGCTTAAAGATGAATTAAAGAAATAAAAGACAAAATAAGTTTATCTCTTAAAAAAGGGCTCTGTTAAGCGATTTTTGCTTCGCTTGACTTTTCTTGTCTGTTTTGTTAAACTCTTAATAAATCTGTAGAAAATAAAAATTTGACAAAGAATTTTTACCTTGCTAATATCCAATATATACTATGACTAAAGAATTTCTTCAGCAACAAAAAAGGCAATTAGAACAGAGAAAGCGAGATATAGAAAAAGATCTCAAAAAAATTGCTAAAAAAGACCCTAATATTAAGGGCAATTGGGAAACTAGGTTTCCTGATTTCGGTATCCGTACCGCCGATCCAAGTGAACAAACTGACCAAATTGAACAATATGAAGCAACTTTACCAGTAGAGTACGCCTTGGAAACAAAACTTAAAGAAATCAAGCAAGCTTTAAGTCGAATCAAGAAAAATACTTACGGTACTTGTCAAAAATGTGAAAAAAAGGTTACAATAGAAAGACTGAAAGCTTATCCCGAAGCAAGTTTATGTATTAAATGCACTGAAGGAGGGAAGTGAAAGTAAATGACCCGAATTTTTTCGGCAACAATCATGGGCTTAGACGCCCGAATAATTGAAGT
>CAYRSI010000019.1:0-16072 GCA_964426965.1 uncultured Candidatus Saccharibacteria bacterium | reverse complement strand
TATAAAAAGCATATTGGTGTTTTTATTGGTCGGTTTAATTTTCTTAGTTCTTGGATTTATTATTTCAGAGAGAAGAGATTTGTAGTATAAATAATAGTTAAAAAGACTTAAATAATTTTTGACTCTCAACCACAATTTTCACCAAAAACCAGCCCATTCGACTTCGCTCAGGGCTGTTTTTTTGAATCTGCCAGAGTTAAATCTGTTTATGTGGGGTTTCGGAAACCCCACATACTTAGGATTTTAGAAAACGGTTCAGTTTTGGGTTGTTTTTTTATAAAGCAGTTGATATAATTAATTTAAATTATGAAAAAAGATAGAAGCACAAAAAAGAAAAACAAAAAACCCCTAAAAAGTATTCAGCGAGAGGAAGAAATCAGAGAGGCAATGAAGAAATACGAAGAAAAGTATCGTTTTCTATTTGAGAATATTCCTATAGCTGTTGGCGTAGCAACTCTTAAAGGACAGGTTTTAGACGCTAATCGTGGCATGGAAAAGATAACAGGATATACTTTAAAAGAGTTGAAGAAGATTAATCTTAGTGATACCTATGTGAACCTACGGGACCGAAGAGGATTGCTTAAACAGTTGCAGAAGAACAATCAGGTGCGTGACTTCGAGGCTAAGCTAAAGAGGAAGAACGGTACTATTTATTACGCGCTATTAGATGTTTACAAGATGGGATTTAATGGAGAAGAGTTACTTCTTACTACTACGAAGGATATTACCAAACAGAAAGAAATAGAAGAATCATTACAGAGAAGTGAAGAGAACTTGAAAGGGGTTATTCAATCATCGCCCAATGCCATCACCGTCACTAATTTAAAAGGAAAGATAATTGATTGTAGCCAGGCAACTTTGAATATGCACGGTTTCTCTACAAGGAAAGAATTGATTGGAAAAAACTCCCTTAGTTTAATCGCTCCTCAAGATCATCAAAGGGCAATAAAAAACACGAAGAAGGTTTTTAAAAAGGGAGTTATAAAAAATATAGAATATACTTTTTTAACTAAAAATGGTCGCGAGTTTCCAGCAGAGCTCTCGGCAAGTCTTGTCCGAGATTCCTCTGGTAAACCAGTATTTTTTATGGCTATAACGCAAGATATTTCCGAGCGCAAGAGAGTGGAAGAGGCAAGGCAGAAATTTATTGAAATCGCAACCCATCAATTGAGATCGCCTCTTGTTGCTTGTAGATGGACGCTTACTCTTTTAAAAAGGCGCTTTATGACAAGTTTAGGTTTAGAAGCATCAGAATATTTAGAGCAAATGGGAGAGCACATAGAAAAGTTGTTATCTTTAGCAAAAGATTTGTTAAATACCTCGAAAATTGAATCTGGGGATTTAAAGCTTAATACAAAAAAAACTTATCTTCAAGAATTTCTCAGAAGCGTCATTCACACGAATCAAGCCCTGCTTAACAGAAAAAGGATTGAAGCAAGGGAGGATTTTAAAAAGAAGCCAAAAATTCCAATCGAAACTGATTTAGAAAAATTAGACGATATTATAGATAATTTGATTAATAATGCAATTAAATATTCAAGTAACGATTCAGAGATCCATATGGGCTTTCGCAAACAAAAGGATTATGTGATTATTTATATTAAGGATAAAGGCGTTGGTATTCCTGAAAAAGATAAAGATAAAATTTTTAAAAGATTTTTTAGAGCGAGCAATGTGATTAATGGTGGGATAAAAGGGAATGGTCTAGGCCTTTTCATTGCTAAAGAATATGCGAGACTATTGGGTGGTAAATTGTACTTTGAATCTAAGCAAAATAAAGGAAGCGCATTTTTTCTAAAAATTCCTATTAAATTGAAAAATCCCTGAATTAATCCTAACCACAATTTTCACTAAAAAGCAGCTTGTTTTCTGGGCTGCTTGCCCCGCCAAAGCTGAACTTAGCTCTGTCAGCGGGGTTTTTGTTTTGCGAAAAGGTTGACTTTAATAAAAATTAGGATTATATTGTAAATGGAGGGCAATGTCGATGCCCTTTATTTTTTGAGAATTATCCACAAACAAAGTATTGACACGCATATCATATATGATATATAATAACAGTGAATATAGAGTAAAATTTTATCGAAACAGTGAAACAAATCACAGCCCTGTATTAGAATATATTGATGAATTACCCGATAAAGAAAAGGCAAAAGTTTTAAAATATATTGAATTTTTGCGAGAACATAAAGGACGCTTGGGCGAACCACTTTCTAAACACATCAAAGGTAAAATTCGAGAACTAAGAGTGGATTTTGTACGAACACGACACAGAGTTTTCTACTTTGTATTTATAAAAAAGACTATAATTTTGCTTCACGTTTTTTTGAAGAAAACTAAGAAAATACCACTCAGTGAGATAAAAAAAGCTGAGGAAAATTATAAGGATGTTTTAAATAATGAAAAAATATATGAATAAAAATAAAAAAATACAAAAAGCCGTGGATTTTCGAGATTATCTTGACAAACAGTTTAAAAATCCAAGAATTAGAAAGCATTATAATGAATATGGTAAACAATTAGAAATTGCTTATCAGATTTTACAATTGCGCAAACAAAAAAAGATATCTCAAGCAGAGTTGGCCAGAAAAATAGGAACGAAACAGAGCAATGTTGCTCGAATGGAGGCTGGTCAGCAGAATTTTAGTACTGGCACTCTTCAAAAAATTGCTAAAGTTTTTGATCGAGAATTGAAGATTGATTTTGTGAAAAATTAAAATAATCCTACGATTTCAGAAAACGACCTCGCGTAGAGGGGTTTTTGTTAAAAGAATAAAAATTTGCTATAATTGGCAATGAGGGGAAAATGAAAATTTTATTTTCATTTTAACCGAGCGAACCAATTAGAAGCTTTGCTTATAATTAAAACAGGTCGAGGGAATAATATTAAAAAAAATTTATTATGGACAACAAAACTTTAAAAAATTTAAGAGAAGATTTGATAGGAGAATTAGCAGCTATTAATCAATATCAGGAACATATAGACGAGATTGATAACGAAGAGATTAAAAAGATTTTAGGCCATATTAGAGATGATGAAAAAGAACATTTTGCTGAATTGACAAAGATTATCAGAAAACTAGACAAAGCCCAGGGAGAAAAATTCCAAAAAGAGGAACTTTAAGGTACTATGTTGGATACTCGATATCCAACATTTAACACGATTTTAGAAAACGACCCGAGAAATCGTCTTAGTGGCGATTTTTTGGTAGAATAAAAGCATGAAAACAAAAATTCTAATTATTTTAATAACTTTGGTTGTCCTATGCATAGGAGGATTTTTTGTTTATGATAATTTTTTGGCTTCTGAGGACAAAGAAGAACTTGAAGATAGTCAAGCATTTCCAGAACAGGAGCATGAGCAAGCCCCGGATGTTAAAAGTTCACTAAATATACCTCTTAAGCGAGCCGAAGAAAGAATTACCAAAAAACCATTTGGCATTAAAATTTCCCCGGACAATTCTCCAATTAGCCCCGAACGATTTTCTGGTTATCATACTGGAGTAGATTATGAAATTTTTGACGGAGAGGAGAGTATTGATTTACAGGTGTTTGCAATTTGCAGCGGCAAATTATTAAGAAAAGAAAAAGTGTCAGGTTATGGCGGGACAGTGATTCAGGGGTGCGAATTAGAGGGCCAGCCAGTAACTGTTTTATATGGCCACATACAGTTAAACAGCGTAGAGCAGGAGCTAGGGGATTATATATTTTTAGGCGACCCCTTGGCTTTATTGGGTGAGGCCTCTAGCAATGACACTGATGGCGAACGCAAACACTTGCACCTAGGCATTCATAAAGGCACCGCAATAAATGTTCGCGGCTATGTTCAGAATGAATCAGAGCTTAAAAACTGGATAGACTTCGAAACATATCACAAAAATTAGCTTGCTTAAACTCATCGGCGGAATAAATAAAGGCAGGTCACCCTAACCACAATTTTCACCCCGTACCACAAGAGGCTGCGGCTATAAAGTTGTAGTACGGGGTAAACTAAAAAGCAGCTTGTTTTCTTGAGCTGTTTTTGTTTTATGTGGGGTTTCTTATGTGGGGTTTCCGAAACCCCACATAAATGAACATGCTATGTTTTATCCGTATTTTTTCCGATCGGAAAAAATACGGATAAAATGCTTGACCCCCAACCCCAATTCTGCTAAGTTGAGGAGAAGGCTATTAGCCTTCTTTTTGTGAATATGGTTCAAATAAATGTAAAAAAAGAAAAATTGGTGGATTTTAGTTTTATGCCAAGCTTAAAATGCACGCTTGCGTGTGCGCATTGTATGTACGAGGCGTCGCCTGACAATAAGGGTGTTTTGGATTTGGAAAAAACCAAAAAATTTATTTCCACAATTGATTTTGACAAGATTAATGCCATGGGTTTCTACGGTGGAGAACTTGCAGCTGATTATGATAAATATCAGAAAGCGATAGATTTAGTTCCCAAAAATGTTGTTAAATTTACTATAACTAATGGAACATGGTCTACTGATCAGAAAAAACGCAAAAAATTTATTGATTTTGTGAAGAAAAATAAATTGCAGGTATTTATTAGCACAACCAAATTTCACCGGCCGTTTCAAAATAATGAAGTTTTAAAAGAAGTGGCTGAGAAATATAGTTTTATCCTAAAAGGAGAAGATCATATTATTCCAATGGGTCGGGCCAGTAAAGACGAGTGTATTTGTTCTAAAAAATGTCTTAATTATGATTGTCCAATGAGACTAACCCTTAGACCTGACGGAGATATTATGTTTTGTAATTGTGATGGCGTTTATCCAATAGTTGGTACGTATAATGATGATTTTAACATAGTTGTTAAAAATGGTTTGAATATAAAAGAATTTTGTGAAAAATTAAAATAACCTCAACCACAATTTTCACTAAAAAGCAGCTTGAAAAAAATCGGTCGCGATGGTCATCGGACCGGTTTTTTGGTAGAATGAGGGTGTATGGGGAGTTATTTAGGAAAATGGTCAGTGGGACTAATTGTTATCTTCTTTTTGTCCTTGACAACTCTTTACCTTTTTTGCGCTTTGGGTCAAAGAGGAGGCCAAGGCTTTTTTGATAATCTATTGCTTGCTATCCCAGGGCTTGTTGCAGGAATTGCGGGTATTTTCGCCTTTTTCATAGGAATTATAAGCATTTTTAAAGACAAAGAAAGATCTATTCTTGTTTTTCTATCTACTGCAATTGGTTTTATTGTTTTGCTTTGGTGTCTTGCTGAAATTTTATTTCCACACTAATACTTAAAGCAAAAAAATAAAGCAGCCCGTTGGTTCGGGCTGTCTGCCCCCGCGTAGCGGGGTTTTTGTTAAAAGAATAAAAATTTGCTATAATTGGCAATGAGGGGAAAATGAAAATTTTATTTTCATTTTAACCGAGCGAACCAATTAGAAGCTTTGCTTATAATTAAAACAGGTCGAGGAAGTAATTGTAAAAGAAAATAAAAAAATGGGTATAGGATGGGCAAATAAAAAAAGACGCGACAGAAAATCAAAAAAGAGAAGAGAGAAAAAAAATAAACCAAAGAAAAGATAAACGAAGTTGAACCTCGTTAATTAAAAAATGGTGTCAAGCCTGTTTTTTAACCATCCCTTGACCTAATTTTCTATTTCGCATAGACTAAAAATAAGGCTTAATAGCTTTTTAAAAACTTTAATAATTTGGAGGTAGAGATGCTATCAAAAAGAGGAAAGTCTGTACAACAAATATTGATGGCGGCACAGAATTGTAATGCTGCTGTGAGGATATCTTTTAAAAAAGGGTCAGAATCTGAAAAATCTGAAAAAATTAGCAAATCTAAGAATTTTTGGATAAGGAATGTTGGCATCGTTCTTTTTATGCTTATAGACGAATACGGCGCATTGTATCCCCAGAGAGGCGGTTTTCCTATAGAAGATATATCAAGCATCACGGTTATTATTTGAGGATTAAAATAACAATAAAGTCAGTCTCAATACAAGATGAGACTGACTTTTAAAATTGCCAAAGGGGCGGTTTTTTGCTTGCCACGAGCTTTTGTGTTGAGCTCTTGTCGGAGTATTGTCGAGGGGGTAGAATAAAGGCATGAAAATCAAGGAAATAAAAGCTAAATCAATTTTGGCTAAAACTGGATTGGGCGGGGATTTTGTAATTAATCCTTATATTGGATGTATGCACGGCTGCGTATATTGTTATGCCCGGTTTATGAAAAGATTCACCGGCCATCGAGAGTCCTGGGGCCATTTCGTAGATGTAAAAATTAATGGGCCTGATTTAGTCCCGGAAAAAGCGGAAAAATATAAGGGGAAGTCAATAATAATGAGTTCGGTTACTGATCCCTATCATCCAGTAGAAATAAAATATAAACTTACCAGAAAAATCCTGAAAAAACTTATTCCTCTGGAGCCAGAATTAAATATAATTACAAAATCGGATTTAGTTTTAAGAGACATTGATTTGTTAAAGCAATTTAAAAAATGCCTAATAACTATTTCCTTGTCTTTTTTAGATGAGAATTTACAAAAACAATTAGAGCCATTAGCGTCGTCTTCGGAAAAAAGGATAAATGCAGCAAGGAGACTTTTTGAATCAGGGATTAAAACCGCGATTTTTATTTCGCCGATTTTTCCCAAGATTACAGATTGGCAAAAGGTAATTAATAAAACCAAGAATTTTGTTAATGAATACTGGTTTGAAAATTTAAACCCCTATCTTTCCGTTCGATCCAATATTATTAAATTTTTAGAAACGAATAAGCCCGAACTAGTAAATAAATATCAGGAAATTTGGTCAGGAAAGAATAATTATTGGGATAGAGAAGAGGAGAGGATAAAAAATTTTTGCAGAGAAAACAAGATAAAATATAAAATATATTTTCATCATAGCGAAAGATAACCCCACATCTTGACCTCCAACCCAAACTTTGCTAAGTTAAAAGTAAGACCTTGGTCTTTAAAAATAAATATAAGGAGAACTAAGAGATGGAAGTTTACGGAAAAACTCTCAGAGAAATCGGTCCGAATGAAACCCATATTATTATTATCAACATCAATACAGGAACAATAATAGACCCAAATTATTCGTCGTCTGGAAAAACACATTTTCTGATTAATATCCTAAAAGACTCTATTGTTAATGGTAAGCGTCGGCTGGATCGGAAAGAGAGTAAGTACTCCGACCTCACTATTGACCCAGAAGAACTTCAGAGGATTTATAGTTCTTTTAAGAAGCAATACAATCCTCATGAACACCATGGTTATAGCTTAGAAGAAGCTATGCTTACATTGCGATCGGAATAATGGATGATAAGAAAAAAATAAAAAACGACACAAGCTCAAGATCTTGAGTCGTTTTTTGTTTTCTTCTGACACGGCCCAGGACAAGTCTTAAAATTTTTGTTATGATAAAGACGATGAATAAATTTGAACAATCTGACAAAAGCAAAGACGAAAAAGCGGATAAGGAGATAAAAGAGCATTCGAGAAAGGTAGAAAAATATAAAAAAATGAGCACGCTCGAGATGACGGCCCGTGACCATAAAATAATTGGAAGCACTCCTCCGTCGGAAATGATAGCAGAACCAGATAAAACATTGGCAGAGTTAATGACCGATGAGGAAATTTTAGCATACTTAAGAGAAGAGAAAGAGGGCCTAGAAGATTTCTCGAAAGACAAATACAAGAAAAATAGTTTTGTCAAAAGTTCTCTTCCGGGCTTGAAAAGAGATTTGAAGCTTTCTATTGAATATTTAAGAAAGATAGGGCGTTTGCCAAAGGAATTTGAGGATTTTGAGGTAGAGGATTAGCGATCTGCAAAAAAAGTGGTGAAAAACGGTTTGAAATTATAATCTATTTTAAAAAATAAATTTATGGCAACAATAAAGAAAAAAACTCATCCAAGAGAATTTGAGCTAATCAAATCCGGCAAGGAGAAATTTGAATGGAGATTAGCGGATTTTGATATTAGAGAAGGGGATACGTTGGTTTTGGAAGAATGGGATCCGAAGACAAGGGAATATACCGAAAGAAAAATCGAAAAGAAAGTAGGCGGGGTTTTTAAAAATGATAAAACAAACCTGGAAACATCCGTTAATTGAAGAATATGAGGAACTGATTAAAAAGGAAGAAGAATTAAAATAAAAAATTCCTGAATTATGAAAATTTTTGTAAAAGTGAAGCCAAGGGCGAAAATTGAGAGAGTTGAGAAGGTTGATGAAAGAAATTTCACTGTTTTTGTAAAAGAGCCGCCGATTAAGGGCCGAGCGAATCAGGCAGTTACCAAGGTTCTGGCTGATTATTTTAAAGTTCCATCATCAAAAGTTAAAATCATTTCCGGTCACACCTCAAAACAAAAACTCATTGAAATTATCTAGAAAATCGGCGTCAAGTCTATTTTTTGTTTTTGCAAAAAAATAGAATTATGCTATACTTAAAGTAGGCTTAAATATAAGATAAAAGGTCGAGATATTACGCCTAATTAGAGATATAAAAACATGTCTACAAAAACAAAAATATTTATTGGTGCTTTGATTTTTGCTGCTTTTGTTCTTGGCGGCTTTGCTCTTAATGCCTATAAGGCAGAAGCCTTGAAGGCGGGAACGTTTTTCTTCCATAAATTTGGCATAGATAAGGAAGGATGGAAGGCTAAAAAAGAAGAGTGGAAAGAAATGACCCCGGAGGAACACAAGGCAAAGATGGAGGGGCTTAAATTTGGAGATCCTTTTGGGTTGTTTAAGAAATTTGGCGATGAGGTTAATCATGAAGTTATAACTCTTGATAATGGTATCCAGGTAACAATTACTTCTGACAATTCTGACATTGTTCAGAAACTTCACGATTTTGTTGAAAAGTTTAACGAGTAATAATTAATGAGTGATTTCAAAATTCCTGCAGGGCAGGGGTTTTTACTTGACAAATTATACAGTTTCGTGATAACATGGAACTAATCAAATCAGAACTGCAAGCGAAACGTAGTCGGGTTTCTGAACTACAGTGTCCTGGTTTTAAAATTTAATTCATTAACTTATTAAAAAGATGAAAAAAGGAACAATCAAACGACTCACTGACCGTGGGTTTGGATTCATCTCATATGATGATTCTGACAAAGATCTCTTTTTCCATTCAAACGAACTTAAAGGCGTGGAATTCAATGACCTTAAAGAAGGTGATAAAGTAACGTTTGAGATAGCAGAAGGTCCAAAGGGGCCTAATGCCACGGATGTTAGTAGAGAAGAGTAAAAGAGAAAAATCTTCAAAAAATCGCCTCTGCCAGTTGGCGGATTGGCGATTTTTTGTTTTGCTTTAACAAAAAATAGTGGCAGGTCTGTTTTTTTATTTTTAGACATGTTATTATTCGAACCATGAAAAGAAAGTATATTATTTTGCTAATTATAATAGTTTTCCTTGTTTTAATTTCCTCTAGCATAGTGAGGCTGATTACAGATTGGTTTTGGTTTGAGGAAATTGGTTTTGAGAATATTTTTACTACAATTTTAGGAACTAAAATTATATTAGGCCTTATAGCTGGGTTGATTACTTTTGGTTTAATCTATCTAAATTTAAAAATTGCTTCATATTTTACCAAGGGGCGGTCAATCTCGATTCGAGTTGATGAAAAAGGAACCGATTTGGATATTGGAAAGTATCTTAATAAATTTATACTTTATTTATCTCTATTTTTTGGACTTTTAATTGGATTGGCTGCAGCCAACTACTGGGAGATTTTACTTAAGTATTTGAATGCCACTCCTTTCAATATTACAGATCCTATTTTTTTTCGGGATATTTCTTTTTATTTTTTTACTTTACCTTTCTTAAAAGTCTTAGTTGGATTTTTTCTTTGGATTATTGTTATTTCATTAATTTGTTCAGCTTTAGTATATTTTAGCCGGGGAGCCTTTTCCTTATTTAGCAAGAAGACTTCCACGCTGCAATATTCTTCCGAAGGCAAGCCAATAAGATATAAAATTGAGGAGAAGCCCAGAATTCATTTTTTGGCAATTCTTTTTCCTCTTTTTTTAGTTCTGGCTATACAGACTTACTTTATTAAGATTCCTAATTTAGTTTACTCCCACACGGGTCCTTTTGCTGGGGCGAGTTATACTGATATTCATGCTACCCTGCCAATGTTAAAAGTATTGGCATTTACCTTATTAGTAGGAGCAATAGTATCTGTTATTAGTATTTTTAGAAAAAGTAATCGTCTTTTATTTGGGGTGGTCGGTCTTTATTTAGTAGTTTCTATTTTAGGGGCCTGGCTTTATCCAGCGGCTATACAGAAGTTTGTAGTAGCTCCAAATGAACTAAATAAGGAATCTCCTTATATTTCCCATAATATTGCTGCCACCCAAAGAGCTTTTAAATTAGATCAAATAGAGAAGCATGAGTTAAGCGGGGAAGCCGATTTAGTCTTAGAAGATATTCAAAATAATGAAGCTACTATTAAGAATATCCGACTTTGGGATCGAGAACCTCTCTTAGATACTTTTGGACAGATTCAGGAAATCCGTACTTATTATGATTTTGTTTCTGTTGATAATGACCGGTATCAGCTTGATGAAGAATATCGCCAGGTTTTGCTTTCTCCCAGGGAATTAAATTCTGAGAGCTTGCCCCATCGGACTTTTATTAATGAACATTTAACTTTTACTCATGGATTTGGGTTAACTCTGGGACCGGTTAACGAAGTAACCAAGGAGGGATTACCAGTTTTGTTTATAAAAGACCTTCCTCCTGCTTCCACCAAGGAATCTCTTAAAGTAGCCAGGCCAGAAATTTATTATGGAGAACTTGCTAAAAGTAAAAGTTATGTTTTTGTAAATACTAAGGCTAAAGAGTTTGATTATCCTTCTGGAGAGGAAAACGTTTTTACTAATTATCAAGGGGAAGGAGGGGTGCCAGTAAAGTCATTATGGAGAAAAGTTTTATTTGCTGCTCGGTTTGGGGAATTAAAGGTTTTATTATCCGACGATATTACTTCTCAGAGTCGAGCAATGTATTATCGTAATATTAAACAACGAGTTGAGCGTGTTCTTCCTTTTTTAAGGTTAGATAACGATCCTTATTTGGTAATTACTAAACAGGGAAGATTAAAATGGATTTATGACACTTATACTACCAGCAATCTTTATCCTTATTCTCAAATTGTTGGAGGCTCGATAAGAGTTAAGGGTGTAAATTATATTCGAAATTCGGTTAAAGTGGTAATTGATGCTTATGACGGAAAAATGCAATTCTATATTGCTAATCCTCAAGATCCTTTAATTCAAACCTATGCCAAAATTTTTAAACATACTTTCCTGCCCCTAAAAGAAATGCCAGAGGATCTGAGAACCCATTTGCGCTATCCAGAAGATATTTTTATTTACCAGACTGCTCTTTACAGCATTTATCATATGGAAAAACCCCAGATTTTTTACAACAAAGAAGACCAGTGGCAGATTCCGGTTATTTCCGAGGGGAGCGTAGATCCAATGATGCGTCATATTATAATGAAATTACCCGGAGAGACTAAAGAAGAATATATATTGATGATTCCTTTTACTCCCCAAAAGAAAGATAATTTAGCTGCTTGGATGGTAGCTAGATCAGATGGAGAAAATTATGGCAAATTAGCAGTTTATCGTTTCCCCAAACAAAGACTAGTTTTCGGACCGAAACAAATTATAAATAGAATTAATCAGGATCCAGAGATTTCCAGACAGATTTCTCTCTGGGATCAGAGGGGTTCTCAGGTTAACTTGGGTTCGCTTTTAGTTATTCCTATCGAAGAATCCCTTTTATATATTAGACCTTTATATATTCGAGCCGAGGGCGGTAAAATACCAGAGTTGAAAAGGGTAATTGTAGCCTATGAAAAACGAATTGCTATGGAGGAAACTTTGGATGGGGCGCTTTATCGGGTTTTTGGAGAAACAACGGGAGTGGCAACTGAATCAGAAGCAGAAAAAGAAGAACCCATAGGAGAGGTGCCCAAGGAAGATTTGCTCGAAGAAGCTAAGAAGTATTTTGATAGGGCCATGGAGGCTCAACGTAGAGGCGATTGGTCTCTTTATGGTGAAGAAATAGAAAAATTAAAGAAAATTTTAGAACAGTAAATTAAGGACATTGAATGTCGCTATTTTTCAGGGCAAGTTTTTAAGGCGGGGTTGACTTAATTTTTCATTTTGATAGACTGGAAAAAAGGCCCGATAGTCTTTTCAGAGAACCTTAACAAAAAATTTAAGCAAAGGAGAAAGAATGGAAAAGGCTGTATTCTTATTTAATGGTGAAATCGAAATCAACTGTTCGGGAATTTATACTTTTGCTCATTATTATTATCATCCAAAGATTAATCGTAAGGTAATTATTGTTGGGATGAGCCATGGTGGAGACAAATCTTATTTTCAGAAAATTGAACGAGCTTTAAGTAACTGCGATTTTGTTCTTTTTGAAGATGTGTCGGATTCAGATGAGTTTAAAGCCACTGATGAGCTAATTGACTTAAATCAATTATTCAAAGAAAATCCAGACGCGGCTTTTTTGACTGCAATGCGGATATATGGCCGCAAGTCGTTTAAGGCGCTTAATTTAACGCTGGAGGGAGAAGTATTTGATTGTAAAAGGCCGAACTGGATATTGGGAGATGTACAGTTAGACGGGCAAGAGGGGCAGGAAATTGAGAAGAAACTTATTTCAGGAATGAAGTCAATCCCTTATCAGAGAAAAAAAGAAGTAGTTTATTATCTCATTAAAGCAATTACTAAAATAGCACAAAATAAATTTACCAGAAGAGATTTCGGAAAAGAAGCTGTTTTTATTTATTCTGACCCAGTTATTACCCAAGTTTTTATTCAGATATTAAGTGAGTCGCGAGATAAGCATCTTTTTCAGAAATTTGATTTATTAGTTCAGGAGAAAAATCCCGGAATTATTGGAATTAAATTCGGCGCTGGACATACTCCTTTTCAGCGACATCTTCTTGAAAAACGAGGTTACATTCGCCAGACCAAGAAAAAACTCTGCAATATTAAATTTTAACCTGACAAGGCCAGGCTTTGTCAGGTTTTGTTTTGGGGTTGACTTTTTGCCTTGGATTTGCTATATTTAATTCTAAAATAGTTCCTTAAAAGGAGATGAAATGAGCGAGAAAATTTCAAGATTAATTAAGGCTCAGAAAACAAAGAAGATTATATATGTTGGTGATACGCACGGGGATTTAGGCGCCTCTGTAAAAGTTGTTAACACATACTTAAAGCTAGGCAATGTTTTAGTATTTTTGGGTGATTATGTTGATAGGGGTCCTGCTTCAAAAGAGAATTTAGATTTTTTGATTGAAAAGAAACAAGAATTTCCCAATCAACTCTATCTTTTAAGTGGAAATCATGAAGGCTATAGGATTCATGATTTTCATCCGGCGGATTTTTGGCAGAGACTTGCAAAAAGTGAGTATGAAAAATATGGTGCGATTGTTGAGAATTTTCCTTTTGTTTTTGCGTCTAAACAAATCATTGCTCTTCATGGGGCATTGCCAGACGTTAAAAATCTAAAAGAGATAGATAATATAACATTAGGAAGTGCAAACTGGGAAAAGATTTGTTGGGGGGATTTTAGAGAAGTTCCAGGAAAGCGCTTAATGGCTAGCGGCCGGCCCTTATTTGGTCAAGATTGGTTTTTCAAAATTATGGAAAAGTTAAACATGCAAGTTTTGATAAGATCTCACCAGCCAAATTGTCCTGAGTTCATGTTTAATGATCGTTGTTTGACTATTTTTACCTCGTCAGCCTATGGCAGGAAAAGAACAATTGCTATTCATGATCTTCGGAAAAAAATTAAGACTGCCAGAGATTTGGAGGTTGTGGAAATTTAATCTCGTAAAATTCAGCAAAACAAATTACTAAACGACCCGGTCGCCATAAGCCCCGAGTCGTTTTTGTTTTCTTCAAAACTTTTTGGTATAATAGACATGTATGGACATAATTAAAGCATCTGGCGAAAAAGAAAAATTTAGCGAAAAGAAACTTTACCAGTCACTTAAAAGAGCCAGGGTCCAGCATTCTTTGGCAGAAAGAGTTTCTAAGGAGATAGCCAAGAAAATTTCGCCCGGGATAAGCTCAGATGAGATTTTGAGTCAAGTGACCTCTCATTTAAAAAAAGAGAGTCCAATACTGGCTGCCCGTTATAGTCTTAAAAAAGCGATTATGGAAATGGGTCCAACGGGTTTTCATTTTGAGAAATATGTTGCTGAGATTCTAAAACAATATGATTATAATACTAAAGTGGGAAAGATTGTTAGAGGATACTGCATTAATCATGAGATTGATGTTGTTGCTGAGAAAGAAAAAAAACACTTCATGATAGAATGTAAATATCACAACAGCAGGGGCATTCATTCAGATGTAAGAGCAGCTCTTTATACTTATGCTAGATTTTTAGATCTTAAAAGCGCCTGGGAGCAAGCGCCTAATCATAAATACTTTTTTCATCAGGCTTGGCTGGTTACTAATACTAGGTGTACTAGCGAAGCCATTCGCTATGCTGAGTGCATCGGTTTAAAAATTATTAGTTGGCGCTATCCTAGAAATGAGAGTTTGGAGTATTTAATTGAAAAGAAAGGGCTTTATCCTATTACTGTCTTGTTATCTCTTACAAGGCAGGCTAAAGAAAAATTAGCCGAGAAGCAGCTTGTGCTGGCCAAGGATTTATTAAAATATTCAATTGGTAATTTAGCTAAAATAACTGGTCTTAAATCGAATATTATCAAAAAGCTTCAGGAAGAGGCTAAAAAGCTATAAAAAGAAGGATTAATAGCCTTGTTAAAAGAACCTTAACAAAAAATTTAAGTAAGGGAGGTAAAATGAAAAATATAACCCTGAAACTAATAGCAATTATTGTTATTTTGCTAATTATTTTTTTACCCAAAGAAACTTTTACAAAGAACGGGGAGATACTTGAAACAGAAAGAGAGTTAAAGACAAGGATTGGACAAATGCTAATAATGGGATTTAGAGGAACAGAGATATCTGAAGATTCTTATATTACAAAGGTATTCAGAGATGTAAAAGTAGGAGGACTAACCTTATATCGGCGAAATATTTTAAATCCTGAACAAACCAGAAAACTTATTTCTAGTCTTCAGCATTATTCTTCAACGCCCTTATTTGTAACGGTAACTGCAGAAGGAGGAAGGGTAAATCGCTTAAAATCAAAACATGGATTTTCTGATATTCCTTCCCCAAAAGAATTAGGAAAAATTCAAGATTATGAGTTTACGAAACAAGTAGCTTTGAAATTATCTCAAGAACTTAAATGGCTTGGATTTAACATGAATTTTGCTCCGGTAGTTGATGTAGACATAAATCCAAAAAATCCTATTATTGGTGCTCTGGGCCGTTCTTTTTCTTCAGACCACCATCAGGTGGTATTGCATGCCCAAGCCTTCATAGAGGCACATCATCAGAATGATATTATTACTGTGGCAAAGCATTTTCCTGGACATGGCAGTTCTGAAAAAGATAGTCATCTTGGAATAACAGATGTAACAGACACTTATAAGGAAGAAGAACTTATCCCTTATAAATCACTTCAAGAAAAAGGATTGCTTGATGCAGTAATGACAGCACATATTGTTAACAGGAAGATAGATAAACATCATCCAGCAACACTTTCATCTAATTTTTTGCAAGATATTTTACGCAATCAAGTCGGTTTCCAGGGAGTTATTATTTCAGACGACATAGAGATGGGAGCCATTAGTAAATATTATAGTTTTGAAGATGCGCTAATAAGAGCGATTAATGCGGGATGTGATATTATTCTAATTTCTAACAATAGTCTATCAGGATTTGATAAAGAATTACCTTATAAAGTTCGAGATATTATTTATCAAGCAGTAAAAGACGGGAAGATTTCCAAACAAAGAATCATTGAATCTTCTAATCGTATTTATGAACTAAAGAAACGCTTTAAAATTATTCAAAAAGAAAAGGTCTGACGCAAGGTCAGACCTTTTTATTTTGTGATCTTAATTTAAATCTTTGAATTTTCCCAGTAGCTGTTTTATTCTGCTTGCTCCGAGCCTGTTAAATGGTTAGAATGAGGGTGTATGGAAAACATTGTCA
>CAYRSI010000018.1:5759-17628 GCA_964426965.1 uncultured Candidatus Saccharibacteria bacterium | reverse complement strand
TATTGAGGTCGAAGGAGATACTGGGCATTAAACAGGTAATTTTAAGAAGTATTTTAAAAAAATGAGCCAAGAATATATTCGTAACTTTTGTGTGCTTAGTCATATAGATCACGGGAAGTCGACTTTAGCTGATCGTTTTTTGGAAATCACTAAGACGGTTGATTCAAGGAAGATGCAGCCGCAGCATTTAGATAGAATGGCATTGGAAAGAGAAAGGGGAATTACAATCAAAATGCAACCGGTCCGCATGCTTTACAGCATGGTGCAGGTTGAGCATGTACTCAACTTGATAGACACGCCAGGCCATGTTGATTTTTCTTATGAAGTTTCCAGGAGCCTGGCAGCAGTTGAAGGAGCAATTTTATTAGTTGATGCCGCCAAGGGAATTCAAGCCCAAACAATTGCTAATTTAGAAATGGCCCAAGAACAAAAACTAACAATAATACCAGCTATTAACAAAATAGACATTGCTAATCCTGAACAAATAAAGGAAACAAAAAAAGAATTGGCCAGTCTTTTAAGAATGCCGGAGCAGGAGATTTATCTTGTTTCAGCTAAAACCGGAGAAGGAGTCGAAGAGCTTTTAAGGGCGGTTATCAGAACTGTCCCACCGCCCGTCCCATCGGCAGATAAGGACTTGCGAGCCCTTATCTTTGACTCAGAATATGATTTTTATAAAGGGGTGATAGCCTATGTTAGAGTGGTTGATGGGGAAATTGAAAAAGGGGATAAAATTTATTTAACTGGTTCAAAAACCCAGGCCGAAGCAGTTGAAATAGGTTATTTTAAGCCAGAGTTAGTTCCTGATAGCAAGCTAGAAGCTGGCGAGATTGGCTATATTGCCACCGGATTAAAGAAGATAGAAAAGTGCCGCGTGGGCGACACAGTCACAAGATACAAGATACAAGATACAAGATACAAATCCGAGCTCCTTCAGGGCTACAGAGAGCCGCAGCCGATGGTTTTTGCCAGCTTTTATCCAATTAATCCCGATGACTATAGTCAATTAAAGGACGGACTTGGAAAATTGAAATTAAGTGATGCTTCTTTGGTTTTTGAAGGAGAATCAATACCAGCCCTGGGTAGAGGATTTCGCTGTGGATTTTTAGGCATGCTTCATTTGGAGATTGCCAGTGAAAGATTGAAAAGGGATTATAAATTAGAGCTAGTAATAACTTCGCCTAGCGTTGCCTATAAAAAAGACGGACAAATTGAGGAGCCGTGGATTAAATTAGAAATTATTATACCTGCTGATTATTTGGGTTCAGCAATGAAACTTTTGGAAACCCTGCGAGGCATGCACAAGAATACTAAGTATTTAGGGCAGGATAAGCTGATTATTGAGTTTGAGACTCCGCTTAACGAGATTATTGCTGGATTTTATGATAAACTAAAAAGTGTAACCTCTGGATATGGTTCAATGAGCTATAGGGTTATTGGTTATCGAAAGGGGGATTTGGAAAAATTGGATATTTTATTGGCTGGAGACAAAATAGATGCTTTTTCAAAAATTGTTCCCAAAGAGAGAGCTTATAAAGAAGGAAAGAAAATGGTAAAACTTTTAAAGGAAATTATTCCTCCGCAGCAGTTTACTGTTCCAATTCAGGCAGTCGCCTCTGATCCTGTTGAGTCAAGTACTCAGAAAGGCGGAGGCAAAATTATTGCCAGGGAAACTAAAAAAGCCCTTAGAAAAGATGTAATTGCTGGGCTTTATGGAGGTGATTATACGCGTAAGAAGAAGTTGCTAGAAAAACAAAAAAAGGGCAAAAAGAAATTAACAAAATTTGGCAAAATCGCTCTTCCTCCAGAAGTATTTTTAAAAATTTTAAAACAAAGATGAAGCAAAAGATATTTGTAAAGATAGTGAGAATATTTTGGTTATTTTTGGTTATCCTAGTAATCCTAGGCATGTTTGCTTATTTGCTTATTCCATTGATTGGGTAATATGAATAAATTTACTTCTTCGAAGTTTTTTATCTTAATCCTAATCCTAATTCTTATTGGGGTTATTACTGCTGGAGTAAAAGAAAGCTATCGTAAATATCAGATAAGCAAGGAGGGCGCAGATTTTCAGAAAGAAATAGAGTCTTTAAAAGAAGAAAATGAATTATTGTCTAATCTTTTAAATTATTTAAATTCAGAAAAATCTTTGGAAAAGGAGGCCCGGCTAAAACTCAATCTTTTAAAAGAAGGAGAAAAGTTAGTGATAATAATTCCGGATAGGAAAACTGATTCAGAAAATCAGCTTTTAGAAGATGCTAAGAAAGATCAAGCTTCCAATTTTGAGAAGTGGTGGGAGTATTTATTTGGGGTTGACCCTTCACTAATCTTAAAATTAGATTTCAAATAGTTAAGAGTTAGAGCCGCAAGGCGGCTTCGCCTTTGGCTTATTTGCACAGAAAGTCATTGGATGAGATTAGTGAAGGGTTGACAAGCAATTTTCACTATGATAGTTTAAAATAATGAGCCCTTTTACAATTAAATATTTAGAAGTATTAGGAGTTCAGAAAAATCTCTTAAAAAGAGGTGAAATATGAGTTTATGGAGTTTATTAATGGGAAAGAAAAAAGAAAAAAAGAAAGAAAAAGGAAAACCACAGACTTATAAGCAGGGTAAAGATGTTAAGTATGTGACGGGTGCCGGCACAAATGAACCGGAAGAAGACGAATTAGACCTTCCGGATGACACTTACGATGAAAAAAAGGAGGCAAAATAATGAGTGAAAAAGAGAAAAAAAAGAAAGACATCACCGAAGAGACAGAAGAAAAAGAAGAAATCATTAAAGAGAAAAAAGAAGAGAAAAAGCAAGAAGGAAGAAGGGATGATTACCATAAGTCAGTCAGAAAGATTCAGGAAAGCACTCAGGAGAGTATTGATTCCTTTCAGGAAGCAGAACCAAGAGAGGTTAAAATAGTTTCTGTTTATTCCGATAGTCGTTCAGGAATTATCTGCAAAACTGATGAGCAGGGAGTTCCTGTCATGATGGTTACTGGTTACGAGTCGGCAGGGAAGGGTAAGCCACAAAAAAGACAAAGATTTTTTCATGGAATTCAAGTCGAGGCTTTTACTAAAGACATAGCTATCAATAGCGAAAGTCTAATGAGAGGAAAGAGAAGTCCTAAGCCTTTTGATATTACTTCGCACGTAGTTCAGCTTCTACAGGAAACTATTCCAGATGCCCAGGAGGCAGGGGATAAGATTCAGCGACAAATTGATGAAGAAACCTTTGAGTGGTTTGACATCAAGCTTCCTCCTGTTGAAGAAAATACCATAGCTTTGGACATAGAAGAAGAGCCCGAATTAAAACTGGTCAAAGACTTGGTTGCTTTAGCCAGAGGAGAATTAGCAGAAAAATTAGGCGCAAAGGCAGAGGACATTAAGGTTGAGTTTATCAAATGGGCAGAGCATTATCTTTATGCAGATTCTTTAGGCAGTAAGACAGATGTAGTTATACCCCGGGTTTCTTTTGTGATTCAGGTTGAGACAAAGAAAGGAAGTGTGGCTTTTGCCTCTATTCGGGGTTCTTGCGGTTCTATGAAAGAAGTTTTAGCTCGTTATGTTAAGGAAGGAGAGCCTAAGGATCCACAGGACATAATCAAAAAGTTGGTTGAGCAGGTTATCAAAGAGGCCAATGACTTGGATAGAGCTCAGGACGTTGCAATTATTGGCGCAAATGAATGTCCGGTTATTCTTTCTCCGCAAGTAGCAGGTGTCTTAGCTCATGAAGTGTTTGGTCATTCAGCAGAGGGAGATATCATTTGTGAAAACAGACGCAACAAAGATGCCAAGATTCAGCTAAAGAGCCGCTTGGGAGCACAGGTGTCGGATTATCCTAATCTGACTATAATTGACACTCCGGAAGATACGCTGGAATTTTCTAATTTTAAAATTAAGCACAATTTTGGGTCTTTGCCAGTTGACGGACACGGAAACAAAGCAAAGTCAGTAACTATTGTTGAGAATGGAATTATGGTAGGCGCATTGATGGATCGTCATACTTTCAACGAAATAAAAAGCGGACTTAAAAAAGAAACATCTGAAAATATTGACAAAATTGGAATTTCAGGTAATGTTCGTAGAGAAAAGTTTGATAATGATCCCTTAATCAGAATGAGAAATACTTTTATTGCTCCTGATGATAAGGGTCCGAGCACAAAGGAAGAAATGGCCAAGAAGATACCAAGAACAAAGAAAGGATTATACATCAAGAGTTGTCATGGCGGTTCAGTTAGTACTGACACTGGGGATTTCCAGCTAAAAGGAAATCTGTGTTATCTCATAGAGAACGGAATTGTGACAGATAAGCCGGTGAAAAACGTTAGGATTATCGGTAATCTAACTAAGTTCGTCAGTTCTATTAAATCTGTTGGCAATGCAAAGACGATGCATCATAGTTTTACTGGTTGGTGTGGCAAGGATGGTCAGTCTGTGCCTGTAGATGGAGCTGGTCCTCTTCTTTACATTGAGACTGCCTATTTAGGCGGCGGCGACATAAGACCTTGGATGAAAGTTGTTGATGATTATATTAAGCAGAGAAAGGAAGTTGCTGAAGGAAAACGAGGAAAAGAAAATATCAATATTCCTGAATTCAGAGAATTCTGCGGTGAAGCGCCACAGCATAATATTTGTCTGGTGTCAGCTGTTCTTCCGGGTAATGAAGAAATAGCTATTGTTATTGGTAAGAGAGATCATTCTACTCACGAGATGGATGACAATGGCAAACTGAGAAAACGGAGGAAAAAGTATGATTAACGAGATAATCAAACGAGAGAGAAAACGTTTTAAGAAGTCAATCAAGAAGGCCAGAGAGGCGGTTATCAAGAATCACTTCTCTGGTTCTGATTCTGCGCCAATTGAAAAGTACGAAAAGTTCAGCAGTCGATTGGCTGGACTCGAAGTTATTCTTCGTATGGTTAGTGACAAAGCTTTTAAGCATGTTCCTGAACTTTTTGAAGAGAAAAGAAGCAGGCCTGTATGGGATGTTTATTTAAGCGGAGCCAAGTATTTAGCCAGAAAAGCTCAGAAAGGTGTATTTTTCAGCTATCTTTGTTCAATACTTGAACTGGAAAGCTTGGTTTCCAAAGTTAATGCTTACCTAGATAACGCCTCATCAGGATTGTCTGATATTTACGACTTAGCAAAAGAGACAGACAAATACAGAAAATGCTATTTAAGAGCAAAAGAAATTTGCTCCCCATATGAAACAGAAGATAAAAAGTTTGAAAAGCTGTGCCGCATTTACGCCAATTTAAAGAGCTGGCCCAGAGAAGATGAGTTCCAGATATTTCAGGAAAAGCTTGACAAGGGACTTGATAAGACTTACGAGATAATCATAGATGGCCCGATTAAACTTTATCTGATTATTGGCAAAGACACGTTCTTTTTCATTTTCAAGTTTTTGACAGCTAGAACCCAGATAGATATTCATGAAAAGCGCAGAGAATTGAAGGATTCAAACGATTTGCATGATTTAATTTATGACCTGATTGAGAGCTCGGACGAAACATTCAGGAGCTTAGTTTCTGAAACGTTCAAGTTCTATGCCAAGAATTTAATTAAAGAGCTCAAGGAATTCAGAGAAGAAATTCCCAGTGATGAGTGGAAGAGGAGATTTATTAAGCGGTTTGAAAATGGCGATTTGTTTAGAGATTAAAATAGAAATATAAAGGCGTCTTGCATTTAAGCAAGTCGCCTTTTTCAGTTGCCCAAAACTCTTAAAGGGGGTAAGATTTTAAATAGATATATGAGAAAAGAAGAATATCTAAAAATCGGTTTTTCGCCGGATATTAAAGATCCTAAAGACAGGCGGCTTTTTCGTTTTCTTGAGATTTTGCCAGGCACATTGAGCTGGCTAACAATTTTAATAGTGATTTTTCTTTCTTGGCAGCGTCCGGTTTGGATCGCTATTTTTATAATTTGTTTTGATATTTATTGGCTTTTAAAAACCTTATTTTTGTCTTTTCATCAGCAATCTTCTTTTAAAAAAATGAAGAAGAATTTAAAGACCAACTGGTTGAAAAAATTAGATAAGTTGTCGCCTACAAGCTACAAGCTACAAGCTACAAGCTGGCATGATATTTATCATCTTGTAATTCTGCCCATGTATAAAGAAAACTTGGAAGTTATTAGGTCAACCTTTAAAGCATTGGCAAATTCAAAATATCCTTTAGATAAACTTATTGTTGTCTTAGCTACTGAAGAAAGGGTTGGCGAATCAGCTCAAAAGGTAGCCAAGGAAATCCAGAAAGAATTTGGCAATAGGTTTTTCCGTTTTTTGATTACGACTCATCCCAAAGATATTTCGGGCGAGTTGGCCGGCAAAGGCTCTAATGAAACCTGGGCCGGTCGAATAGTTAAAAAGGAAATTATTGATGCTCTAAAAATTCCTTATGAAAATATAGTTGTTTCTTCTTTTGATATTGATACCCAGGTCTATCCTCAATATTTTGCTTGTTTAACTTATCATTATTTGACTTGTAAAGATCCTTTACATTCCAGTTTTCAGCCCGTTCCTATTTATAATAATAATATTTGGGATTCTTCTGCTATTTCCCGGGTGGTTGCTATGGGTGCGACTTTCTGGCATATGATTCAACAGGAAAGGCCAGAAAGAATGTCAACTTTTTCATCTCATTCAATGAGCTTTAAAGCTTTGGTAGAAATGGATTTTTGGCCGGTTAAGAACGTTTCTGAGGATTCCAGGATTTTTTGGAAATCTCTTGCGTTTTATGATGGTAATTATTATACTGTGTCTCTTTATTATCCTGTTTCTATGGATGCTAATTTAGCTAAGAATGTTCTTCAAACAACAATCAATGTATTTAAGCAGCAAACCCGCTGGAGTTGGGGAGTGGAAAATGTTCCATATTTTACTTTTGCTTGCATAAAGAATAAAGCGATGAAGCTCACAAAGAAAATTTATCAGTTGTTTCATCATTGGGAAGCGTTTTGGTCTTGGGCAACTAATTCTTTGTTGATTTTTCTTTTGGGTTGGCTGCCTATATTTTTAGGAGGAGAAGAATTTAACAGAACAGTTCTTTCTTATAATTTGCCCAGGATGACCCGATTGATTATGACTTTGGCTATGATTGGTTTGGCGGGTTCGGCTTTTTATGCTTTGCGCTTACTGCCTTCGCGTCCAGCAAAATATAGATCTCGGAAATATATTTGGATGGTTTTGCAGTGGGTTTTGGTTCCAATAGTAATGATTGTTTTTGGCGCTATTCCGGCCTTGATTTCTCAGACCCGACTTCTTATAGGCAAGTATATGGGGTTTTGGGTGACGAAGAAAGAGAGGAAGTGAGGGGTAAAAAAGAATTCATCTATTCGCAATTTTAATCTTATGCATTTACCAAACTACAAAGATGGCAGCATTGTTAATTTAATGAGTTCCATTGAATTAGCATTGGGCGGAAAGCCAAAATATAAGCCGTTAAAAATATTACCTTCTTCAGAATTATCAAAATCAAAGAATATTGTTTTGCTCTTTATTGATGGCTTAGGATATGAATATTTAATAAAACATAAAAAAGACACTGTTTTTAATAAATATAAGGTAAATAAAATTACTTCTGTATTTCCAGCAACTACTACAACTGCTGCAACAACTTTTTTTACTGGAGATGCTCCTCAGCAGCATGCAATCACTGGCTGGTTTATGTATTTAAAAGAATTAGGAGTGGTTTCGGTTATTTTGCCTTTTGTTCAAAAGGATCAGAACATACCTCTTAGCCAATTAATTAAACCCAAGAAAATATTCGCACAAAAAGGTTTTTCTAAAAAAATTAAAGCCCGCTCATATTTTGTTGCCTTAAGGAGAATAGTTAATTCTGATTTTTCGCTTGCCTATAATAAGAAGGCAAAGAAGGTTGCTCATGATAACAGGTTAAGTGATTATTTTGAACAAATAGAAAAAATAATTAAGTCAAATAATCGCAAGAAATACATTTGCGCTTATTGGGACGAATTTGACCGTTTATGTCATAATTACGGCGCACAAAGCAAACAAGCAAATAAGCATTTTAAAAAAATAAGCGCAAAATTAGCTCATTTTTTAGAATCTATCCAAGATACAACAGTTATTATTACTGCAGACCATGGTTTTATTGATACAGCAGAATCTGAAATTATTAATTTAGCAGACCATCCCAAATTAAAACAAACATTGAAGCTTCCGTTATGCGGCGAGGGAAGGTTTGCATATTGTTATGTTCATCCGTCAAAGACAGAAGATTTTGAAAAATACGTTAAAACACATTTGAAAAATTACTGTAATTTTTATAAAAGTGAGGAACTTATTAAAAAGAATTATTTTGGTTTATTTGAACCAAATGAAAAACTGCTTGATAGAATAGGGGATTACATTTTGCTTATGAAAGATAATTATATTATTAAAGACCCCCTTGAAGGAGAAAAAGTGCGTTTTGAAATCGGGAATCATGGTGGAACAAGCAAGGACGAAATGTTCGTGCCGTTGGTGGTTATTGATAAATAAGGTGAGATTAAAAGATTTTGGCTATCTATCCTCTCACTTTCTTCGCTCGCCCAGCGCGCTCGCTCAGGGATATGCCCTCGCTCTCTCGCTTCGCCACGCTAAGCGTGGCTTCGCTCGAACCATGCCCGCTCGGGCTCCTAACCCGTTCGAGGACAATACCCAAAATCTTTTAAGGAGGTCAGAGCAAAAAAAGAATTCATCTGAACACCTCACTTTCTTGAGGTGTTTTTTTTGAAGCTTGACTTATTCTGTTTTATGCGATATTATAGAGTCTTAAGTTATTTGAAAATTTAGGAGGTGAAAGGTGAGGAAAGATTTTTTTGCAACGAGAGTAAAGTCTATGCTTATTATTGCTCCTGAAAAATCCTTAATAAAAAAAGTAGAAGATGCTTTAAATTTGATAAAGAAAGTTGATTTGGAAGAATACAAAAACTCGTTTTCCAGGATTAATGCTATATTTGTAACCCGCGCGAACAGTCACCCTGGCCCCATTTTTGTAAAGGAGAGGTGCTGGTTTGACACTAAGTCAGCAATGAGTAAACATAGCTTAAATTGGCTTGCTTCAGTAATAATTCATGAAGGATGCCACGTGAATCAATATAATCAATATAAAGACGGTAAATGCATGTTGCTGTCGACGAAAGCGAGGGAGGGAGAGGCTGTTGAATCTCAAATAAAGTTCTTAAGAAAACTTGGAGATAATTGGAAAGCAAACTGGCTTCAGCAATATTTTAAGAAAGAATGCAAGAGAAAAGACCCCTGGTGGGTTAGGGGACGCAAATGTAGAATTGCGAATGCTCATTTTAAAAAAATATTGAAACTCTTTAAAGAAAACAAGCTCGAACTCACTTTTATATAAAATGTCGACTGGACAAAAATCAGCCGGCATTTTTTTATTGGCGGTCTTTTGCTTGTCCTGAGTTTATCGAAGGGGTAGAATGAGGATAGAAATATGAAAATCTTGTCTTGGAATATAAATGGAATAAGGGCGGCTTATAAAAAAAACTTTTTAAAATGGCTAACAAGAATTAATGCTGACACTATTTGTTTACAAGAAATTAAAGCACAATCAGAACAGATACCAAAGGACTTGATTAAACCAAGAGGATATTATTCTTATTTTAATTTTGCAGAAAAGAAAGGATATAGCGGTGTAGCTGTTTATACCAAAAAAGAACCATTGTCAGTAAAAAATAATATAGGATTTAAAAGATTTGATAAAGAAGGCAGAATATTAAAATTACAATTTCCTGATTTTCTTTTGATTAATCTTTATCTTCCTTATGGAGCACGCGACAAAAGAAATCTGGGTTATAAGTTAAAATCTTACGATTATCTTATTAGCTATCTTAAAAAAGTTAAGAATAGAAAGATTATTCTAATCGGCGATTTCAATATTGCTCATCAAGAGATAGACTTAGCTAGGCCAAAAGATAATAGAAACAATATAATGTTTACAGCAGAAGAGAGAAAACAGATAGATAGAATGATTGATTTAGGATTTACAGATATTTTTAGAAAATTTAATAAACAAGGTGGTAATTATACTTGGTGGTCACACAGATTTAATGCAAGGGAAAGAAATCTTGGTTGGCGATTAGATTATATATTTACTTCAAAATCCTTAACGCCAAAGATTAAAAATGCTTTCATTCTCAATAAGGTTACTGGTTCAGATCATTGTCCTACAGGGATAGAGATTTAATTTTATGGGGCATTTTAAAAATCAGGGGATTGTGGTATAGTGGAGGTAGAGATATGAACATGAAAAGAAAATATTTTTTCACAACAATTATTATAAGTCTTTTGCTTTGTGCGAGCCTTGTAATTCCTTATTTTGTTTTTGCAGACAGAGGAATGGTGCCTTATCCACCAAGGGTTATTTTGGACGAGACAGAGCAAAATGCAATCGTGGGCTGGAATGGAAAAGAGGAAGTGTTAATTCTCTCTACTGATGTAAGAACCTCAGAGGATGCATCGGTGCTTGAAATTTTACCTTTACCGTCAAATCCCACTAAAGTAGAAGAGGGAAGCCTTGAAACGTTTGAAAATTTAGTAGAAAGAATTAATCAAAAGATAACGGATTATTGGGGCAGTAGAACGCCATTATCAGAAGGCGCTAAAACAGCGGGACAATCCGGAGTAGAAATCACATTTCATGAACAAATTGGCGCACATAATATAACCGTAGCCAAAGTGAATGATTTGGATCAATTCATTGTATGGGTTGAAAATTATTTAATAGATAATGGATTGGAATATTATGAACTCTCAACAGAGTTTAAAAGTACAGTAGCTGATTATCTAAAAAGAAATATAAGATTTTTTGTGTTTGATTTGGTTGAGGCCAGCACGGCCTCAAAAAGCCTTAAGCCAATAGTTTACAGATTTCCAACCAATCATCTTTTCTATCCAATGGAAATTACTGCTTTTTCTGATGCTGGTGGCACTGATTCATCAGAAGTTAATCTTTTTCTTATCACTAAAAAGAAAATTAATCCCCAAACCATTTATAAACTAAATCTTACCCCAGAAAGAGGATTTGATTATCCAATAAACTTTAGTCAACAAGATTTAACATATGTTAATTCAGAAATTGCCGGACTATTCAGTTCTGGTGCTCGAGTATATCAGGCTAGGTATTATGGTCGTCTGAATTTATTAGATAGGGATTTTGTAATAGCCGAATTAGTTAAAACTGCTGAAAGTCCCAAGGTGTATCAGATAATGGAAACCAAGAAACACTGGGTTTCTTCTCTTGTGGTATTTAATGAGCGCAGATTTAATTGGACTGATGTAGAAGTTATTGAGCAGGAAGATTTAGATGATTATCAGACCATAGATTTAGTTCGAGCTGTTGGCGATTACAAGGTTTATCATTTAACTGAAAGCGGCTTAAAAAGGCATGTTCCTTCGGTTGAGGTATTTAATTCTTATGGCTACAAATGGGAAAATGTAAAGGAGGTTTCAGCCACCGAATGCAATGCTTATTCCGAAAGTATTCTTATTAGGGCAGAAGGCGAACACAAGGTTTATAAATTAGAAAATGGCAAAAAAAGATGGATTAAAACAGTCAGGGCATTTAATAGGTCGAAGTTTAATTGGAATGAGATTGCTTCGGTTAATACTATTGAACTCAATGCTTATTCTGAGGGAGTGGTTATAGAGTGAAATATTGGCGTGGGGTTGACCCCTCACCAATATTGCCATTGTAAAACATATTCTGATGATATATTACGGCTATCTGTATTATTCCCAGCGGCACAAGGGCGAATAGCCCTGCCCTATTCGGGCACAGTGCCGCATAATAAAAGAATAGCAATATTGGCGTGGGGTTGACCCCTCACCAATATTGCCATTGTAAAACATATTCTG
>CAYRSI010000018.1:0-5659 GCA_964426965.1 uncultured Candidatus Saccharibacteria bacterium | reverse complement strand
GGGGTTGACCCCTCACCAATATTGCCATTGTAAAACATATTCTGATGATATATTACGGCTATCTGTATTATTCCCAGCGGCACAAGGGCGAATAGCCCTGCCCTATTCGGGCACAGTGCCGCATAATAAAAGAATAGCAATATTGGTGAGGGGTTGACAAAGTTCTTAAAATCAGTTAAACTATAAATGAGTATCGGGGGATGCCTTTTCGGATTTATTCCTTGTTCAAGGAAGATGTCTGGTAAGTAGGAGGGATTTCCCCCGATGCTTTTTATTTAGATATGGAAAAAAGGCCCTGCATTGTTGCGGGACCTTTTTAATTTCTTTTATTTTTTTTGAGCGAGCTTTTCTGCGATTTCGTTTCTTCTTTGAATTTTGTAATTTAGTATTGATTCCAGGGCTTGAACATGAGAGGGCAGTGATTCATTGCTGTATTCTTTTTTTATTTCAATTAGTTCTTGTCGCTTTTCGGCAATTTCTTTATTTAGCCTTGTAAATTCTTGCACAAGTGATTCTTTCAAGTTTTCCCCCTTAGCTCCTTTTCTTTTTTTTGAACGGATTTCCACTAAAAGTTAAACCAATTGCAATACCTGGCGCAAGGTCTTTACCTTCAAGAGTTAACCCGATTTCAGCATAAGTTTTCATTCCGAAGAGCTTTTGGCCAATATAGTATTTTACAGGCGTTAATTTTAAATACGCTCTGAAGTCCTGGTCGAAGTGACGGCCGCTTCGCCACCCCCAATAGCGATCATAATAAAGACCGAAATCTTCATGCATATAGGCTACTACGCCAACTCCGATTCCAATGAAATAGAACTTTTTGCATTTTAGAAAAGTCGTGTCTGCAGCTACAATTGTAAATCCCGTCTTTCCTGTTTCTAGGTTGAATATTATGGGGCTTAGAATTGAGCCGAATATTTTTGGCTTAATTTGCAAGCCCTGTTTTTTGACCTCAGCTGGCTTTTCAGGATTTTCAGCAAGTCCAATAAAAGCCAAACTCAAAACTAAAATCAGAATTAAAGATGTTTTTTTCATTCCTCACCTCTCAATTTTTAAAAAAACTATAACAGCTTATTATAGCAAACTAGGAATTTTTGTCAACCAAAAAACCCCCCGAAAAGCACATCAAGGGGTTTTTTATAAAAATAGCTAAACAATTATTCCACCTCTTTTATTTTAATAGTTTTAGTTTTTAATTTTTCTAATTTTGGAAGCTTAATGGTTAAGATTCCGTTTTTTATTGATGCTCTGGCTTTATCAGCATCAACATCAAGTGGCAGAATAACCGAACGAGAAAATGGTCCCCAATAAAGTTCTTGATAATAGTAATCTTCTTGGGACACAGAATCGTCTTTTTCTCTTATGCCCTTGATAGTTATCGTGTCGTTGGCTATTTCTATGTCTATATCTTCTGATTTAACTCCAGCGATGGTTGATTTGATAACAATATCATTTTGGGTTTGATAAACATCAATAGTCAGCTGACCCTCTTCTCCTTCTGGCCATTCTTTCTTTTCCTTGACTTTAGGCTTTTCTGATTTGTTTTCTTTCTTTTTCCTTGGTTCGTCCCGTAATGCGGGATCAATCGTAAGCCGAGGCTTTTCTTCAGCATCTTCTGCTGTTGCTCCGGTTAGCCGTTCAAAAAATGATTTTTTTGACATAATTTTTGCCAATAAGAAGCGAGTTAAAGCTAAATATTCGCTAAAATCAGCTTTTTATTAGTGGTTTGCAAATTGATTTAAGTTTAGTTAAGTTTTTAAATGCTAATGATACGATCACGGCCATTATAGCAAGCAGAGCTATTAATAAGAAAATAGAATGTTCATTATATGGGCCAATTTCTATTATAATATAATTATAAATTCCATGCAAGCAAGTAGCTGCAAGAATTCCTAATCCGACAAAGGCTTTTCTCTTGTGCCTCAGGAGGAGAGAACGAGCAAGGAAATATCCAATAATCCCCGAGGCGAGAGTATGCAAGAATACAGCACCTAAGAATCTTCCCAAGGTTATTCCGAGGATTTGGTCAAGCGGTACCCCAATCACGTGAAGGCCGGTTAGAAGGAAAATGTTTTCAGCGGCAGCAAATCCTAAAGCAGCTATTATTAAATATAACATCGCATCCACTGGTTCGTCAAACTCAGGATTTTTTAAGACTTTTGTCTTTACTACAAAATATTTGACATACTCTTCAATAAAAGCCATTCCAATGATAACTACAAGAACCAGATTTTGGAGGGAAAGAGTTTTTAAGACTTCCTGGTAAAGCCATTCGAAGACAAGGGCTCCTAGGGTTGCTAAAATTCCCCAGAAGAATATTTTAATAATCATCCTGTTGGGTTCTGGATGTTTATCTTTACGCAGATAAAAAAGCAGCCAGATAATACTTGGCAGAACAGCAATTGTGGAATAAAGGATTACACTCATATTAATTTTTCAACGATATTTATATCTTGTAATTTCTGATTAGGATTTTTTTTACGAATCTCAATTATTTTTTGTTGAATTTTTCCAAATTCGTCCTCTGCTTTTTTATTGATAAGTTTTTTATCTGCCTTAGGCCATTCAGAGATTATTAGGGCCTTATTTTTTGGGTAGTTCGCTTGCCAAATATGTTCAGTAATAAAAGGCATAAAAGGATGAAGGAGGTGTAGAATTGTTTTAAAGATATAGGGATTTAAATTTGTTTTTTGCAGCTTACTAATTTCAATATACCAGTCAGCATATTCGTGCCAAACAAATTCATAAAGTTCACGAGCTGCTTCGCCCAGTTTATAATCTTCTAATTTTTCAGTAATTTCTTGAATAATCGTATTTAATCTACCGAGAATCCATTTATCAGCTAGTGTTTGGGATTTGCCAGCCTTCGGTTGGTTAGCCGTAGGCTGAGATATTTGGATGAAGCGGTTGATGTTCCAAATCTTATTAGCGAAATTGCGGCTCGCCTTAATTGCATCTTCAGAAAATTTAATTTGTTGTTGATCTCGGCTAGTTAAATAAAAGATTCCAAAGCGGGTAGCATCGGCTCCGTATTTATTAATTAAGTCCATTGGATTAATTCCAGTACCGAGCGATTTGCTCATTCTTTTGCCTTTTATAGTTAATATGACCGAATGGATATAGACGTCTTTAAATGGAATTGTTTTAGTAAATTCTAAACTTGAGAAGATCATTCTTGCTACCCATAAATAAATAATATCTCTGGCAGTAACTAAAACAGTGGTTGGATAGAATCTATCCAAGTCACTATCCTTTTTAGGTTTACCCCGAGCCATGTCGAGGGGCCAACCCAAATGAGCGAATGGCCAAAGAGCTGAAGAAAACCAAGTATCCAAAACGTCGTCCACTCCTTTTAGGGGAATTCTATGACCCCACCATAATTGGCGCGAGATACACCAGTCTTCAATGTTTTCCATCCAGTCCAGATAAACCTTTTTATAGCGAGCAGGAATAAATTTAATTTTATTTTCTTTAACGGCCCTAATAGCTGGTTTGGCCAATTTATTCATTTTTAAAAACCACTGTTTTGATATTAGGGGTTCGATCGGAGTATCGCAACGGTCACAAAGCGATAACGAATGTTCATAGTCTTCTTCTTTTTGAAGAAGATTTTGTTTTTTAAGGTCTTCAACAATTCTCTTTCGAGCTTCAAGAACCTCAAGCCCAGCATATTTTCCTGCTTCTTTGGTCATTTTTCCGTCTTCGCCAATAACATTAATTGTTTCCAGTTTATGCTTTTTTCCTATTTTATTGTCAGCAGCATCATGAGCCGGAGTAATTTTAACTGCCCCAGTGCCGAATTTAAGATCTACTAAATAATCAGCAATAATGGGAATTTCCCTATTCATTAAAGGTAAAATAACTTTTTTATCTACTAAATTTTTATATCGCTTATCTTTGGGATTAACTGCTACTGCCGTATCACCCAGCATTGTTTCTGGCCGGGTTGTTGCGACAACGATATAGCTTGTAGCTTGCCTGCCTGCCGGCAAGGCAGGTAGCTTTTTAGCTTGTAGAGGATATTTCAAATACCACAATTTCGTCTTATGCGGCACGTACTTAACCTCAATATCTGATATAGCTGTAGCACAGCGGGGGCACCAATTAACAATTCTCGGTCCCTGATAAATCCAGCCCTTTTTATGATAATGCATAAAAGCAGTTTCAACTGCTTTTACATAATTTTTATCTAAGGTAAACCTACTTCTTGACCAATCGCAAGAGCAGCCGAGTTTTTTAAGTTGTTCTAAAATAAGATTTCCGTATTTTTCTTTCCATTTCCAAGCTTGCTTAATGAATTTTTCTCGTCCCAAATCATGGCGGGTTAAGCCTTGTTTTTTAAGCTCTTTTTCAACAACATTTTGAGTGGCAATTCCAGCATGATCAGTTCCGGGCATCCAAAGAGCTGGTTCTTGTTTCATTCGATGGTATCTAGTCAAAACATCTTGGATGCCATTATTCAGAACGTGGCCCATGTGAAGAGAACCAGTAATGTTTGGTAATGGCATTGCAGTTACAAATGGTTTTTTGCCCTTTTGAATTTTTGGAGTAAAAAATCTGCCCTTTTCCCAGAGCTTATAAATTTTCTCTTCAACTTCTTTTGGTTCGTAACTTTTAGAAATTTCTTTTTTCATACTTTTATTATGCCATTTTTTGGCTTGAATTACCAACTTTTTAATCTAAGATTGGCATCGGCTTTAATTTTTTTCCAGCTCATATCAGGTTTTTGATAAATATATTTAAAATACCCGGCCGCAGCTATCATCGCAGCGTTGTCAGTACATAAAATTTTTGACGGAGTCAAAAATTCAATTTTCAATTTACAATTTTCAATTTTCAATTTGAGCTGTTTTCTTAGTTCGTCGTTTGCCGCGACGCCGCCGGAGAGAATTATAGTATTTACCCTGTATTCTTTAGCAGCTCGGATGGTTTTTTCTATTAAAACATCAATAATAGCTTGTTGGGTTTCTTTGCACAAAGCTGGAATGTGTGAGGCTAAGCTTCCCACATCTTTAACCAAATATAAAACTGCAGTCTTTAGTCCAGAGAAAGAGAAATCATAGTTTTTTTGTTTAATCATTGGCCGAGGCAATTGAAAATTGAAAATTGGAAATTGAGAATTGACTTTTGCGGCTTTTTGAGCTATTGCCGGACCCCCAGGGTATCCGAGCCGCAAAAGTTTTGCTACCTTGTCAAAACATTCTCCAGCTGCATCATCTCTGGTTTCGCCAAGGATTTTATACTTTCCAAAATCTTTTATCAAAACCAGCTGCGTATGACCACCAGATACGACCAGGGCAACAGCGGGAAATAATTTTTTGGAAATTGGAAATTGCCTGCCCGCCGAAGCCTCGGCGCAGGCGGGGAAATTGGAAATTCCGCGAATTGGCGATAGCCAATTTGCGGCTATGTGGGCTTCAACGTGATTTATTCCGATAATTGGTTTTTGCCAAACATAAGCTAAGGCCTTGGCAAAATTTGCACCGATTAAAAGAGACGGGATTAGGCCGGGACCAATTGTTACAGCAATTAAGTCTATCTGTGTGGGTTTAGCCCCAGCTTCTTTAAATGCTTGCCTAAGGCAGGGTTCAATATTTTTCAAATGTTCCCGAGCAGCCAAATTAGGCACAACTCCACCATATTTTGCGTGGACTTTAAT
>CAYRSI010000017.1:16774-18120 GCA_964426965.1 uncultured Candidatus Saccharibacteria bacterium | reverse complement strand
TACGCCTGGCAGGATTCGAACCTGCGACCTGAGGGTTAGAAACCCTCCGCTCTATCCCCTGAGCTACAGGCGCTTCATCAAAATCATATCAAAAATGCTTGCCTTAGGCAAGCATTTTTCTCTACTTCTAAATTTAATTCATCGCATCTATATCTCTTTTTTACTTACGGACATGTCTCATGTTGACAATTTAAACGACAATAATAATCACCGACAGTATATTGGGAACAATCGTACGCATTAAAATTACCAGAAGGAGACTCTTTCCTCCATCGATAAAGAACATACTTGTTGGGATCGCCCCCACAAAGACTTTTTTGGGCACCATTAGGACAATAAGTTGAAAAACCCTTTGAATAAGATTCGCACAATGCAATGCCGTCCAAATAACACTTGCTTTTATAAGTAGTTATAGCGGCATTCATACATTCATTCTCGCTGTTATAACATGTGGTGCCTATCCTACACCCAAACCCACCTCCTTCATCTGCTAATTTCATTCCGCAAACCTGCTTGGACTCCACTAATGATTGCGAAGCGCAATAAAGTCTATATTTTTCAGCGGGCAGAGTCATCGGCGAGACATAACAATAACCTTCAAAATTTTCCGATATACAGTCCTGGTTACATTTTCCGCCGCTAGACAATTCGGTAACCTTGATGTCTGTACCAATCACAAGGGCTGTATTAATATCATCGCCAGAACCCGTGAAGGCATGCCTCGGCGTTTCACAAACACAATATTTCTGCCCGACAGGAGATGGTGACCCACATCGTTCTTCAGTATCAATACAACAGTCTGCAAAAGCACCATATCCTTTGCAATAATCTTCACAGTTGGCAGAACATCCTGATTGAGAAGCATAGGTTTTACATTCGAATTCTAAGCCCTCTAAATCACAACAGCAGATTTCATTTTCTACTGCCCCGTCCCCTCCATTTCCTCCATTTTCCCCATCTGTTATTGGCTCCGCAGAACACTTAACCTTATTCCAGGGCCAAGGAAAACCTCCTATCTTGCCTACTTTCTGCCCGTCAACTTCTATGTTGCCGGCTACTGTTACTAAAACTGTATTAATTATCATCCAAGCGCCAAGGGTAAGTAGCAAAGCAATAACTGTATAGGTTAATACTCTTTTGCCATAGCTTACTCGCTCAGGTATGCCTGCTGAAGATAGAATCATAAACCCGCCAAACATAAGTATCACTGGCGCTATTAAAATTATTAACGACAAAAAGAGATTAATAATATTTTGAACTAATATAAAAAAATGACAGAGATTGCAATCCGGCCCTCCTTGTCTGCCGCAAGGAACCAAGGAATCCTGACCAAAATTAAAAGGAAG
>CAYRSI010000017.1:0-16674 GCA_964426965.1 uncultured Candidatus Saccharibacteria bacterium | reverse complement strand
GCCCTCCTTGTCTGCCGCAAGGAACCAAGGAATCCTGACCAAAATTAAAAGGAAGTTCAATCGCAGCCGAAGCTACTTGAGGCAATACCAATAATACGAGCAAAACAGTAAAGATGGTAATTATAATGTATTTGGGCATCTTCAACATAAAATAATTTCTAATATCTAATTTCTAATTCACCTAATAAAATGTCTAATTATTAATTCTTAAATTAGAAATTTGGCCTTTTATTAGAAATTAGGTGAATTAGGTGAATTAGGTGAATTTGATATTTAAGTGTGTTCACTCAAATATATCTTTATATTCCTTGCCCACTGCCTCTAATATATTCTGTTCTCTATTATCAAACCATTCTGCCACTCTTTCAAGAACTGCCTTTTTTACTTCTATTTTTTCAAATGAAATCTCCGGCAAAGCCTTGACTGTCAGATAAACAAAACTATAAAAAACAAAAGCAGAATACAATATTACAATAACAAAAACTATTAAAACCATTAGACCCAGATGGTTCTCTAATAATCTTAACACCTTTTTCAATTTTTTTCCACCTTTTAAGCGCATAGGAGTTTATTTCGTATAGGCCTTAATTTCTAAAACGCTTCTCACATTTCCAATTGAAACCACAATTCCCTTATCAACCAAGCCCCTTGAGTCTCTTTCTTCTATTCTTAACATGGTAAGAGAATCAATGTTAACCAGGTATTTCATATTCTCAAGTTGGGCTAAAAATTTAATAAGATTAGAAAAGCTCCCCCATAGAGAAACCTGAAAGAATAAAGTATTTTTCTCTTTAGAAACAATTTCTCTGATTTCCTGATAATTTCCGGTTAGGACGGCAGTTTGCTCAAGAGCTAAAATAAAATCAATAGCTTTTTCTGAATCAACAAAAGAAGCTTGAATTTCTGAAATTCTCGTCCCTGATTCAATGTGCTCGTCTCGAAGTTGAATTAAATAATCGCCTCCTTTTTCCCCATAAGAAGCTAAGAGATTGTTTTTTTCTTTGGAATCAACTGATAATGTTTTAACTTCTTTTACTAGGGGAATATTCAAAAAGACCAATAGCGCAATGACTACTATTATTAAAATAATTAAAGTCAGATAAATTCTTGATTTAGGGGACATAAGTAAAACTTAAATTAAAATCAATATCCGCTGCTTTGGTTAAGTTTGATAAGGGAAAATTAAAATTACTCACATAAGAAGCATTTTCTAAAGTATTTTTAAAAATTAAAAGAGCTTCCCTGGTCAAGGCAAATCCTCTTAAATTTACTTGTTTAGATTTATCAATAGAAAAATTTTTTATCTGAATACCAAGAGGAACATCTTTGGCTAGGTTTTCTAAAAACAAAGAAAATCTATTCTGCTCTTTCTGATGTTTATCTAAAAAGGCTAAATCTTTATTTAAATTTTTTATTTTCCCTTCTAAATCATCTATTTCTTTTGTCTCTTTTTTTGCCTGCTGAAGAGATAAATCTCTGTCCATTTTTTCTAAATTTATATTTAAAAACTCCTGAGCAACTAAAAGCAGCAGGGCCAATATAAGGACAGCCGAAATTACGGCTATACCAAATATTGTAATAACCTGATTCAATAAAGCTAATCTTAGCTCCTTTTTTTGTCGAGGAGGAAGTAGATTAAGCATAAATGCTTGATAAATTTCTAATTAGGTCAATTAAGGTTTAGTACTCCTCGGAGCGCCAAACCTAATGCTGTTGCAAAAGCCAATGATTCTTTGTAAGACAACTCTGGAATTTCTTTAATTGGTGATTTCAAGATATTTACCCAGGGATTACCACAAGCAACTGGTATTTTTAATCTTAAAGACAAAAACTGGGGCAATCCTTTAAGATTTGCTCCTCCGCCACAAAGAATTATCTTAGAAATATCGCCGGTTAAACCGTGTTTATGATTAACAACATGCTCCCTGTAAAAAACAATATATTTCTGAATTGCCTGAACTAATTCATTTAAAGAAGGAAGTAGGGCATTAAAGACCCCATCATCTTTTTTAGTCTTAGCTAAGCCAATTTTAAATTTAAGTTTTTTAGCTTCTTCTTCTCTTACTTTTAAACTCTTAGCAATCGCATTAATCATTTGCTGGTTAGATACTAAGGCACTGGTGGTAAATCGAAGAACACGACCAAAGAAAATAATAAAACTGGTTCGAGTAAATCCCAAATCAATAATAAGAACCGGTTTGCGACTAAATCCTCCCTTAACCAAACTCCTGGCAGTGGCCATTGATTCAACCTCTAAAGCCGCAGGAATTAACCCTGCTCCTCTTATGGCCTCAACATAATCATTAACAAGATCTTTAGGAGCAGCGTTTATTAAAACATCTAAATGGTCTGAAGGGCTAGCAATCGGCTTAACGGTTTGCCAGTCCAAATAAACTTCCTCAATAGACATTGGGATATTGGCTTCGGCCTCCCATTTAACCGCCTCTCTTGCCTCAGTTAATTTCATTTTAGGAAGCTGAATAACTCGAACAAAGGCATGCTGTTCGGGCAAGGAACAAATAACATATTTAGTCCCAAGCTTTTTGCCCCCAACTTCTTTTACTGCCCGTTTAATAACCTTTATCAATTCCTCTTTTTTTTGGATTTTTCCTTTTTTAATAATGCCCGGGGCAAGCTCTTTTCTCCCCCAACTCTCTAATATTAGCTCCTTTTTACGCCTTCTTAAAAAAGCTATTTTTAAAGACAAATCCGAAAGATCCAAGCCAAAAGCCGGCGGAGTTATTTGAGAAATATTGCGAAAAAGAATGTTTCTAATGCTCATATTTATATTTTACTCTATTTCTTCCCATTCTGCCACCTTATAAGAAGCGCCGGGTCCACTCGTAAATTGAGCGTTTGCCAGCCCTGACTCATAAGTAACCTCTGCATTGGGCTTAAGATGAAGAGCTTTGGCTGTTGCTTCTTTAAGCTTGGCATTGGACGAACAAACAATCATGCCCTGATTAGCATATAAAATAGCAGTAGTAGTATTACTCTTTGAAAAAATAGCCGGACTATCAGGATTAAGCGAAGAATTAGTAGATAAAATCATTAAATAGCTGCCCACCGAAGGATTGCATTCTTTTTTTATATACCCTTCTGAACCGCAAATTACAATATTGCTATCAAGTAAAACTTTTCCATCAACAACTATTACACCACCTAAAGATCCATAACTGGGGTCTAATTGAAGAATAGCATTAGAATTAAGATAAACATTGCCAGTAACCCAAATAGTGCCAGTAATTGTTAAAACAGCATTACTTTCAAGAGTAAAGTCTCCATTGACTTTCATGGGCCCGCGACTATCTTCACTATCTTCTAAAGTATAATTACCATCGGGAAAAATGTAATCATCAGCTGAATCTTTCCAATTAGTAATTTCCTCTTCGAGGATTGGCATTGGTTCTATTAAAGGATCATCCCATGGCCAATTTCTCTCCCCAAGAACAGTTGTATCCTCGTCAATATTTTGATAATAAGCATTCTCTTCAATGTAGGAACGAGAAATTGTATTAGCATGAGCAGACTGCTTAACTTTAAGTCCATCAATCCTACCCGAAGAAGAAGCTGAATAAACATCACCATAAACCCTATCAGCATCACTTTCAGGGTCGCCGGCAATAGGGCCATTAGAGTAAATATTGCCCATAACCCTACTATTATCCTCCATGATAAGACCAACGGCACCTACTTGAACCCCGTAATGAAAACTTACGTCAGTAGTTGTTATAGCAAGCACTGTTTTTACTTTTCTAATTCGATTACTTTTATTGCCATCGGAAATAATAGTATAAGAACCGGAAATAGGGTCTTCTGAAATATCTAAAGTGGTTTCTGCCTCGCCAACAGTCAAAGAATAACTATCGGGATTAGGATCTTGTATGACAGGATCTATTAAACGAAGAAGGGAGTCCTCAATCCCTGCTTCAGCAGCATAATAAGCTTGAACAGAATAAATATTATTTCTTACTGCCTTAATATTGCTTAAGCTAATATAGCCAGCGCTCAAAACAATAACCAGGCCGGCTGTTAGAACCAAAAGAGTAGCTAAAATAGCAACAAAACCTTTTCTCATGTTATTTTCTAATACTCCCTGAAGAACTTAAGCTATAAGAATATTGGTATTCAGAAGCAGAAGTATCATATTCTAAGGTTAAATTAATTCGAACTGATTCTAAAGAAGAGGACAAGTGTTCAAATTCCAAGTTTGTCACCTTAAGATTTTCTGAAATTAAAAGCTGGGGATTTTGCTCTTCTCTTTTTAGATAAAGTTTCTTATTACCATCTAAGTAAAAATCAATATAAGTTATTTGCTCCCCCTCGGGCAGTTCCTGGCTTGTTTCTAAACTTAGCTGGCCTGAACTGCTGTCAAAAACACTGGTTGGGGTGTAAACATTGTTTGCCCTTTTTATTTCGTAAACCATAACTTTCATGGCTGAATAACATCCCAAAGAAACTTCTTTTTTAACTCGGCTTTTAGCAGTGGTTTTTATAAAAGCTATGGCAAAAAGAGTAATGGAAACCATTAATATCGCAAAAATAGCAATATAAACCAAGAGTTCAAGCAGGGTAAATCCCCCTTCTGGGGTCTTTTTTTTAATTTTCATATATTTACTGTCTCCAATTAGTTATATAGGTTGCTAAACTCTCGCTTGCACTTCCCTGGCGATCGGTCCAGCTCATAGTAACTGTAATTTTCCGAGTATCATCATCATCGTTACCAGGATTATAAGTGCTTTCAATATTATGGTTAGCATCTCTGGAAACTTCATTAAAAACAATTGCCCTGGTAAACTCATTAATAGTTTCATTTCCTGAAATAATATCCCAGCCAGCGCTAGAACTGGCCGGATGATAATCAACGCCTACGGTAAGACTGCCTATGCCCGCAGATGACCAGCTGGTATTATCCCGAAAATTACGAACTGCTTCCATTGCTTCTTCCATAAAAGAAATAGCTTGTAATCTCATTCGGCTCCTTCCAGCAACCTTGGCTTCAAAGGTAAAAAATCCTAAAACAGCTGTAAAAGCTGCAATAATAACTGCTACAACTACAATAATTTCTACAATTGTAAACCCCGCACCTTTTCTTATGTGTTTAAAGTTTATCTCTTTATTGCCCCGCAAAAGGTGCGGGGTAAACCCTCTTTGTTTCATATTATATATTTTACTGTGGCGTCATATCGCCTATAACATCGCTCCCCTTATGGGACGTGGCATACTCGTCGTCGTCATAATGAACAATATAGTTTTCAGCGCCATCTTTAATAATATAAATGTATACTTCTTGAGTATTTGCTCCTTGATTACGGTCGCGATGAATACATAAAATAGTAGGATCCCATTGATGAGTATGAATCCTGAATTTCTGCGTAACGTCCTCAACTGAAAACTCACCCTCCCAATCAAAGCTGTCCAAAGTAAAATAATCAACCATTGGAACTTGCTCTATTTGACCAGTATTAATAAAATCAAATTTCAAAGTATCTGCTCCGCTAATACTCCAAGTGCCAAAATCAAAATGAACATGCCTGGAATCAGTTATTCGACCAGTTCCGGAGACAGGCTCTGATTGAGTGCTTACTTCTCCAGAAGAATAAACATAAATAGTCCGCGTTTCACCTGTTGTTAAGAATTTAATGGCAATTAAGCCATCATTATCAGTATTACCTTCAAGGCGATTAAAAACTACTTCGTCACCTGTTCCGCTAAAACTAAGATTAGAAATTTCAACTGTAGCAGGTAGAATATGAGTCTCTTTAAAAGAAGCATCAACATAACTCAAACCTTGAAAAAGAATATATTTATGGGGATCAGAAGAAGTATCATCAGAAAAATCATCAAAATAAACTCCGTATTGATCTGCTCCCTCTGAAGCTAATGTTTTATTTTTAGCTGTGTTTAAGGTGCTGATAATGTTATCTCGGGAAGTATCTAAATCAGTTTTCCTGGTTAAAGTATAAAAGGCAACAACTGATGAGCCCAAAACAATTAATAAAACAGCTAAAACAATCAAAATTTCAGTTAATGTAAACCCCTCACCTTTTTTCTTTTTCTTATTACCCAAACTATATCTGAGGCGTTTTTTTAATTCAATATTGCCCTTACCATGTCTTTTGAATTTTTGCTCTCTAACTCTTGCATCCTTTTCTGATAAATAAGCCTCATAATATACAAGTCGCCAAGGCATATAACGTTTAGTTGAAGAGACCTTGCCCTGATTATGTTCAAAAAATCTGCTCCTTAAATTATTGGTTGAACCAGTATAAATTTCAGTCGGTTTCTTTTTGCTTTGAATCATATAAAAATAAAACATAGTAAAAGGTGAGGGGTAAACCCTTTTTTTAATATATAAGCATAGAACATATTATTGACAATTTACACAGTAACCAGAGTGATCAATTGGCCTGTTACTATGAGACCTGCAAGGACCTGAGATGCAGTAATAAACACTACTCCAATAATCAAAGTCTTCTGCCCAATCTTGATTAGGAAATTTGCAGTTCTCTGGCTCTCCTAAGGGACAAAAGCGAATACTTATCTGATAAATTCTTTGTCCGTCAACTTCCCAATTATCCCAGTCATAAACACTTCCTGGCCAGGGGGCTTTAGGCCAATTTCCTGGAGCAAGGTATTTTTCAAGTCCTGGCGGCATATCTCTATCTACATCTGGAGGATAAGCCCTATTATGATCATCAGCATACAACTCCAGTGATTGAGCAACGCTCCCTAATTCTTGTTTTGCTGTTACAAAATATCCTGATTCCCTAGATTGTCTAACATTTATAACAACAATTGTTGCTAAAATTCCAATAATAGCAATAACAACTAAAAGTTCTATTAGAGTGAAGCCTCTGTATTGATTTTTAGGCATTCAGATATTTGAAAATTAGGATTTGATTAGAAATTAGAAATTAGAAATTAGAAATTTTTTTAAAGTGTTCCCATCATTGAATACATTGGCTGAATCATTGAAATAGCAAAAAAGGCCACTGCCCCACCTAAAATAATCATTAAAATAGGTTCAATTATTGAGGTGAGGCTTTCAGTGATATTTTTCACCTCTTCTTCATAAAACTCAACTAATCGCTTCATAATATTTGAAAGCTCGCCAGTCTGTTCGCCTACACCCACCATCTGACTGACCAAAACCGGATACAGATCTTTGTATTTTTCTAAGGATTCCTGAATTTTTTTCCCTTTTTTAATCTCATCAGCTGTTTCAATTAAAGAATCTGAATAAAAAACATTGCCAACGGTTTGAGAAGTAATTTTTAAAGACTCAACAATTGAAACCCCGCTTTCCATTAAAGAACTAAAGCTCCGGGCAAAACGAGCGCAATTTATTTTTTTGGTAATCTTGCCAAGCACAGGAGCTTTAAGAAAAATAAAGCTAAGCATCTTTTTTCCCTTTTTAGTTCGGAAAAATTTTCCTAAAATAACTATCAAAGCCAAAAGGACAATTACTCCAATATAAAAGTAACTGGTTAAAAATTTACTAATCCATATGAGAATCTGGGTCGTTAAAGGAAGGTCAACGTTCATTTCTTCAAAAATAGCGGTTAATTTCGGCACTACCACTATCATCATTAAAGTAATAATACCAACCATTGCCACTAAAATTACGCTCGGGTAAAACATTGCCCCTCTAATTTTAGAACGTAAATAGTGTTCTCTTTTTATATACTGAGCCAGTATTTTTAAAACCTCTTCTAAATTACCTCCTTTTTCCCCTACTCGAACCATGCTAATAAAGAAATTGTTAAAAACCCGAGGATATTTTGCTAAACTATCAGCAAAGCCCTTTCCCTTTTTTAAGTCATCTATTAAATTATTAAGGATTTTTTTAAAATTAGGATTTTCAGTTTGTTTGACTAAAACTTCTAAGCCTTGGAGGAGAGAAAAACCAGCCGTAATCATTACTGATAAATGGCGGGTAAACATTAACTTTTCTGACAAAGAAACCCTTTTGAACATCCTTCCTAAGCTTATTTTTCCGCCCAGGGCGGACCAGCCTCGGGCTAGCTTTTTTTCCTTCTCCAAACTCTCTGCTGAAGTTAAAATATAGCCCTCTTTTCGAAGGGCCCTGGCTAGAGCGTGTCTGTCTTTTACTTCTATCGTTCCGCTTTTTGTTTTGCCTTCTTGAGATTTGGCAGTGTAGTAAAAAGTAGACATAAGCTTCTTGAATTTCTAATTGTTCTAATTGACCTAATTATTCTAATCAAATCCCTAAATGGGCGAGCTCTATAAAGCCGGGCTCTCGAGCCATAGGCCCATCGGGCTATAGCCTAAATCCCAATTTCTAATTTCTAACTCGTCAGACGAGTTCTAAGATTTTTTAGTCATTGGTCATTAGACATTGGGTATTGATTAGGTTAATTAGAAATTAGGTTAATTAGGTTAATTTTAAGTATTATTCCATGGTAACTCGTAAAACTTCTTCCAAGGATGTAATTCCTTGAATTGCCTTGACAAACCCATCCTCTAACATGGTCAACATTCCTTCTTTGCGAGCCTGGGCTTCAATCTCATCAGTAGTTGCTCTCTTGGTAATCAGTTCTTCAATGGCTTCGGTCAATTCTAAAGCCTCACGAATTCCTACTCGACCTTTATAGCCATCAGGACAATTTTTACCTGCTTTGGGTTTATAAAAATCAATTGTTCCCCATGTGGCATTTTGGGGAATAATTTTTTCCTTTTTAAGAACCTGTAGTAAATCTTCTATATTAATATCTTTTTTAAGTTCTTCAATTTCTGATTTGGTTAAATGGTATTTCTCGCGGCTGTCCGGACAAAGCCGGCGAGCCAATCGCTGGGCTAAAATTAAATTAACTGTTGAAGCAATTAAAAATGGCTCAACTTTCATATCCAGTAATCTAGGTATGGCTCCAGCTGCGCTGTTAGTATGCAGAGTTGAAAGAACTAAATGACCAGTTAAAGCAGCATTAACTGCTAAACTAGCGGTTTCATTATCCCGAATCTCGCCAACCATAACAATATCCGGGTCTTGTCTAACTAGGGCTCTTAAGCCGGTGGCAAAAGTAAAGCCGATTTTGGGCCTTACCTGGGTTTGATTAATTCGAGGAATCTGATATTCAATTGGATCCTCGATTGTACAAATATTGACTCCTGGCTGATTTAAAATCTCTAAAATCGTATAAAGCGTAGTGGTCTTTCCGCAACCAGTCGGTCCGGTTGCTAAAATCATGCCAAAGGGCTTTTTAATGGCTCGATGAACTCTCTCCAAAGTTTCTCCCCAAAAACCCAAGCTCTCTAAGGTAAATTTTTTGACATCTTCCAATAAGAGCCTCATAACAATTTTCTCGCCAAAAAAGATTGGTAAAATAGAAATCCGGAAAGAAATCTTCTGTTCCTCGGTTTGGATTTTAAACCTACCATCCTGGGGAAGACGATGCTCGTCAAGTTTAAGATTAGAAAGAACTTTAATCCTAGCTACAATTCCTGGATGAACCTGTTTTGGCAAAACCATAGCGTCGTGCAATATCCCATCAATTCGATAACGAACGATAACCTCTTTTTCGCTCGGCTCAATATGAATATCACTGGCCTCTTGTAAAATAGCATGTTTGATAAGAGTGTCTACAATCTTAATTATCGGCAATTCTTCAGCGGCTTTTTTAAGTAATTTTCCCTCTTCTTCGCCTTTGGCGAATTTTTTTTTCCTGCCGGCTTCGTCTGGCGAGGCGGGTTTTCCTTTAACTATTTCTATCTTGGGAAAAGCAGTTTTTCTTGCTTCTCTTTTTATTATTTCTCCAAATTCTACTTCCAAACTTTTTTGATAACGTTTAAGAACTGCTTTAATGCTTTCTGCGGATGTAAAGCGGGGTTTAATTTTCAAATTAGTTTTTTTCTTAATAAAATCAATAGTCTGCAAATCAGCTGGATCTAACATGGCTACCCCAAGTTCATTTTCTGTTTTTTTAAAAGCAACAATATTATGCTTTCTGGCAATTGGTTCGGGAATAATCCGCAAAATTTCAGAATCAATATCAGCTTTTTCAAGATCAACAAAAGGAATGCCTAAAATATAGGCTTTTAACCTTATTAATTTTTTCTCAGAAATAAGTTTCTCGGTCAACAAAACATTCTCTAGTTTTTTGTTGTTTTTTTTTACAAGCTTTTCGGCTTTTTCTAACTGTTCCTTGGTTACCAGCTTTTTGTCTAAAAGGAATGCCTTTAATTGTTCTGGGGCTACCTGCACAAGTGTCTACAAATTACGAATTAGTACAAATATACAAATAATTTGTAAATTTGTAGAAATTTGTATTTTTGTAGTCTTTAACGTTATTTTTTAAGAATTTGTTTTACCTTTGTTACTATATCCTCCAATTCATAACTCGCCTTAACTAAATAAGTAGCAGCACCCAAGCTTAAAGCTTTTTCAACGTCACCTACTCCTTCCAGATTAGTTAAAACAATAACTGGAATATCCCTTGTTTCCTCGTCTTCCTTTATTTCCTTAAGAACCTCAAAGCCATCTTTCTTGGGCAAAATCAAATCCAAAAGAATCAAGTCGGGCTTCTCTTTTTTTATCAATTTTAACCCCTCTTCACCATCAAGAGCGCCAGATACCTTAAATCCTTCTTGGGTAAGAATCTCGCCTACTGTTTTTTGAAGACTTGGTTCGTCTTCAATAAAAAGAATCTTCTTCATATTCCTACGAATTACAAATCAAAAGCTAATTACGAATCACGCTTAGCGTGACGAATTCGTAATTCGATTAAAATTCGTAATTCGCGAGGTTAATTATTAGCAATAGGTAGGGTAAACCAAAAAGTACTTCCTTCGCTTTCTTTTGATTTAAAATCTATTTCTCCGTTAGAAAGATTAATGATCCCCTGAGCAATAAAAAGTCCTAACCCTGCTCCTTCGACCTTTTGTTTGACTAAATCATCTCCCCGGAAAAATTTACCAAATACCTGCTTTTGTAAGGAAGAGGGGATTCCCACTCCATTATCTCTAACGCTAAGTATGATTTTATCCTTATCTCGTTTTATACTAACCTCGGCAAATTTACCATCTTTGTCTTTTTTAGAATACTTAATAGCATTATCAATCAAATTCTGAATAGCCATTCTAATGCGATCAGGATCAGCATAAACCAAGGGAAGATTTTTTTCCTTATGAAACTCAATCATTACCCCATTTTGCTTAGCCGAGAACTTTACCTCTTCAATTATTTCTTCTGCTAAAGCATCCAGGGAAAATGTTTTTGGCTTCATTCCTAATCTTCTTTGTTCTATCCTGTTAACATTTAATAAATCATTCACTAAACCAATCATTCGATTGTTACTTTCATTTATTATATCTAAATACTCTTTTTGCTTTTTGCTAAGTTCTCCCAATCTCTTGCCCAAAAGAAGTCCGAGGGACCATTTTAAGCTGGAAAGCGGGGTTCGAAGCTGATGAGAAACAATGCTGACAAATTCACTTTTCATTCTATTGGCCTGGGCTATCCTTTCAAAGCCAGTTACTATTGTATGTCCAACTATTAAAAGAACAACTGTTACTATTCCTAAGATTATTATTAACGTTTCCGGTGCTACATAATGAAGTCCGATATAATAAGTAACAAGCATTGCTACAATTATAACCAACCCCATTATTACAAACAAAAAGCTGGGACACTGCACAAGAGGAAGTCTGCTTCTCTTGCATTCAGCAAAAATATTTAATTGTCGCAGAATGTTTTTTAGGGCCATGGCTATAATTATTGTAGCATATTTTTGTTGTCAAAGCTATTTGGAGATAATATTGACTACTTGGTTTGAAAAAGTTAAAATAAGAAAGAATACGGGGCATGGCGCAATTGGCTAGCGCGCCGCCTTTGGGAGGCGGAGGTTCCGAGTTCGAGTCTCGGTGCCCCGACATAGATCCAGCTACAGCTGGCGAAGGCGGGTATAGTATAGTGGCTATTATGTCAGATTTCCAATCTGAAGACACGGGTTCGACTCCCGTTACCCGCTTAAAATTTTTAGAAAAATTTTAAGCGAGGCTCGCCCGCCCCAAAGGGGCGAGGCGGCCCGCTCCTTGGGCTCGCCTCATCTTTGATGAGGCGGCTAACTTTATTCATTATGTATCACGTCTACATTCTCCAAAGCCTAAAAGATAAAAAGACTTATACTGGCTTTTCTAAAGATGCGATTCAACGATTAAAAGTTCATAATTCCGGAAGTGTTAAGGCTACAAAAAGTAGACGACCACTAAAAATTCTGTTTACTGAAGAATGCGAGACACTGAAAGAAACAAAAAAACGAGAGAAATATTGGAAAAGCGGAGCAGGAAGAAAAAAATTGAAGAAATTTTTTAACGAAGGCTTCCCGCCCATTCAAGAATGGCCCGCTTTTTAGCTTAAAAACAGCTTCCGCCTCCATCAGTTGACGGATGACGGATTAGGGCTGTTTTTGGTTAAGAATTCCTATTGACTAAAATTGTTAATGGGAGTATAATGGAGATAAGGTTGAAAGCCTAAAGATTAATTAATTAGGAGGTATAAAATTATGAAAGAAAAAGAATCAAAATTTGAAAAAAAAGAAGAAAGTGAGGTTCCTAAACCAAAAAAAGAACAGAGAGAGAAAGGCCCAAATCTTCCAGAGCGAGTAAAGGATTATGGGCATTCGGTATTCTTGTTTGAAACGCCCGATTATAATAATTTTTTAGAAACACTTGCGAAATTCAAAGAGCTTAACAAGGATCGTAAGATAAGTACTATTTCACCTCTTTAGGATGTTGAGCAAGGTGGTGTATGGCACTTCGGTAAAGGATATTGCGTTAATTGCGAAGAAAAAGAAAAAGAAGAATAGTTTTCCCAACAAAATCTCAAAGGCATACACTTCGGTGTGTGTCTTTTCATTATCCCTCCAACCCTAAAACAGGAATAAAAAAACCCTTTAACAAAGAATGGCTCATCAAATGAGCCATTCTTTTATATAAATCTATAAATATAAAATTACTTCACTGCTTCTTTTAACCTCTTTCCTGTTCTAAACTTAGCTATTTTTACATCAGGAATTTTTATTCCCTTACCGGTTCGAGGATTAATTCCTTTTCTACCCTTTCTTTTAACAACTTGAAAGCCCCCAAAGCCAACTATGTTTACCTTTCGTTCTTTGCTTAGGGTATCAATGATAATATCAAAAGTTCCTTCAAGGCATTCTTTAACTTGATTTTTAGGATAATTAGTTTTATCTACTATTTTATCAATTAGTTGGTCTTTATTCATAAAATTAACAATTAACAATTAACAATTAACAGCTAATGGATTTAAAGAGTATTTTAATCTTGTTAATTGTTAACTGTTACAGGTTAAATGTTCGCCTTAGCGGGCGTACTCTATTGCCCTTGTCTCTCTTATCACTGTAATCTTAATTTCTCCAGGATATTTAAGCTCTTTTTCTATTTCCTTGGCAATATCTTTTGCCAATTTATAAGCTTTTATATCATCTATTTTCTCTGGAGTAACAAATACTCGAATTTCCCTGCCAGCCTGAATAGCATAAGCTTTTTCTACTCCCTCAAAAGCAGTAGCAATGGCTTCCAATTCTTCCAACCTTTTCAAATAATTTTCTAAAGTTTCTTTTCTAGCTCCTGGCCTGGCAGCTGAAACTGCTTCGGCTGCCTGAACTATACAGGCCTCAAGAGTCTCATAGGGATATTCCTCATGATGGGCCTGCATTGCTTTTATAACTTTTTCGTCAATACCAAATTTTTCAAGAACTCTTTTGCCAATTTCAACATGGGTACCAGGAACTTCATGGTCAAGAGCTTTACCAATATCATGAAGTAGGGCAGCTTTTTTAGCTACTGCTACATCAGCTCCGAGCTCTGCTGCTAACATTCCAGCCAAGTGAGCACTCTCGATTGAATGAAGAAGGATATTTTGACCAAAACTAGTTCTAAATCGCAATCTTCCTAAAAGATGGACTACTTTAGGGTCTAATCCAATAACTCCAGTATCATAAACAGCCGCCTCGCCAGCTTCTTTTATTTTTTCATCTATTCCTTCTCGTGCTTTTTCTACCATCTCCTCAATTCGAGCCGGCTGAATTCGACCATCAGCTATTAATTTTTCCAATGCTAACTTAGCGATCTGACGTCTTACTGGATCAAACCCGGAAATGATAATTGTTTCAGGAGTTTCATCAACAATGACATCAACCCCTGTTAAACGCTCCAGAGTTTTAATATTTCTCCCTTCTTTGCCAATAATTCTTCCTTTCATTTCGTCGCTGGGCAAAGAAACAGTAGTTGTTGTTACCTCGGTTATTTGAGAAGAGTCAAAGCGCTGCATTGCTGAAACCATAATCTCTTGAGCTTTTTTCTCAAGTTCTTCCTTCCTACTTCCCTCTAATTTTTTTAATTGTTCAAATAAATCTTTTTGATATTGAGTCTCTACTAATTTCAAAAGCTCGTCTTTGGCTTTATCTCGGGAAAACTTTGATATCTCTTCCAATCTTTGAATTTCTTTTTCCCTTAACTCGTTGATTTCTTCCTTAATTTTTTTAACCTGCTCAACTTTTAATTTTAAATCCCCTTCTTCCTTCTTAAGCCCCCCTTCTTTTTGATCTAACAACTCCCCCCTTTCTTCTAATCTTCTCTGGGTTTTTGAATACTCATCTCTTCTTCTCTGTTCCTCTTTTTTCAACTCGTCAATAGCTTTTACTGCTTTTTCTTTTGCTTTTAAAATTATATCTTTTGCCTCATTCTTTGCTTCACTAATTAATCTACCTACCTTAGCCTCAACATTTTTGGCCTGTCTTTTGGCAATAGACCGTCGGGTATAATAACCTAAAACTGAACCAGCAACAAGCCCGGCTATTGCCACAAAAAGTGGAATTAATTCTGGCATATTTTTTAATTGTTGCTAAAAAATACATATTCATATCTCTATAAAATATACTATTCTTTAAGCATCAAAGTTTGTTTGATTACTACCTTAAGTTAGCAAATCTATTTTAAATTGTCAATCTTTGGTATAATAAAAAGTGCTAAGGCACTTTTCCCTACCAATTACGAATCTAAACTAATTACGAATTCGTAATTCGATGAAATTTGTAATTCGTAGGGGGAGCGAAGCGACTATGAAACCTGTGATTCTCATTATTCTTGATGGCTGGGGAATAAACGAAGAAACAAAAGGCAATGCTATTTTTCAAGCCAAAACCCCAACTATCAATCAAATAGGAAAATCTTATCCGGCAATCTCTCTCCAAGCATCAGGCATTGCTGTTGGTTTGCCTTGGGGCGAAGCTGGTAATTCTGAAGTTGGTCATCTTACTTTGGGAGCTGGGCGGGTTATTTATCAATCTTTGCCTCGAATTGTCTTGGCAATCCAAGATGATTCCTTTTTTAAAAATCCAGCATTACTTCAAGCAACTGAACATACTAAAAAAAATAATTCCTGTTTCCATATAATGGGCTTGGTCTCCAGCGGCAGTGTTCACAGTTATATTGACCATCTTTACGGGTTAATTGAACTCGCTAAAAGAGAAAAAATTGAAAAAGTTCGGCTTCATGTTTTTACTGATGGCGAAGACAGTCCGCCAAAAGAAGCTGCTAATTTTCTTCACAATATCGAAAAAAAATTAGATGAATTGAAAGACGGAAAAATAGCTACTGTTATTGGAAGAATTTACGCTATGGATAGAAATAAAAACTGGAACCGAACTCAAAAAGCCTATGAATGCCTAACCCAAGGAAAAGGTATTAAACAAGAAAATCCTATTAAAGCAATTGAAGAATCCTATGAACAAGGCATAACTGATACTTTTATAGAACCCATGGTAATAAAAGATAAAGCTGAGCATCCTCTGGGCATTATCCAGGACAATGATAGCGTGGCATTCTTTAATTTTCGCCAAGATAGAGCTCGCCAACTTACTAAAGCCTTTGTTTTGTCAGACTTTAAAGAATTCCCTCGAAACCCTTTAAAAAATCTGAGCTTTGTAACCATGACCCGATATGAAGAAGGGCTACCAGTAAAAATTGCTTTTCCACCAATTGAAATAAAAAATCATCTGACTGAGGTTTTAAGCAAGGCTGGCAAAAAAATATTAAAAATAGCTGAAACAGAAAAATATGCTCATGTTACCTATTTCTTTAATGGAGATGAAGAAAAAATTTTTCCTAATGAAGAAAGAATCTTGGTCCCATCTGCAACTATCCCTCATTACGACAAATATCCGGAAATGGCTGCTGCTGAAGTTACTGAAAAAATAATCCAGGCTGTTAATGAAAATAAATTTGACCTTATTGTAGTTAACTATGCTAACACTGATATGGTTGGTCATACAGGAAATTTTCAGGCTGTAATTAAAGCAGTTGAAGCCGTAGATAGTTGCCTTGAACCCCTGTTTAAATTAGCCGAAGAAAAAAAATGCTGCTTGATAATTACTGCTGACCATGGCAATGCCGAGAACATGATTAATCCGCAGACTGGCGAGTCAATCCCAGAACATTCTACTAATCCGGTTCCCCTTTATTTAGTAGGTGCTAATTATAAAAAATCCGCCCCAGGCGGACCTATGAGTATTCAACCGCAAGGAATCCTTTCTGATATTGCTCCAACAATTTTAGAATTGATGAAAATCTCTCAACCGCCCGAAATGACCGGCAAAAGTTTACTTGAAATTTTGAAATAGGAATTTTTTA
>CAYRSI010000016.1:0-18138 GCA_964426965.1 uncultured Candidatus Saccharibacteria bacterium | reverse complement strand
GAGTTATATCATAAGATTCCGTGTTTGGTTATGCCAATTCTTATAAAAATCTGCCATCGTTTAAAAATTTCGTATAAGCACCTAATCTTTATGACAGCCGACGAAATATTGGGAAGTTTAAAGCTCAATAGGGCGAGCAAGTCATTGCTACAAACAATAAATCGCCGGATAAATAATTTCGTTTTTCTATACAATGACGGGAGGACTGAATTATTAACTGGTAAGGCGCTTAATAAATTCGCTGCAAGTATTATAAAAAGACAGAAAAGAGAATCTTCTTTAAAACTAAACGAAATAAAGGGGCAGCCAGTATGCGCTGGTAGGGTAAGGGGAGTTATTAAAGTCATTAAGAACGTGGATGATATAAGGAATTTTGAGCGCGGAAAAATTCTGGTTGCAGCTAGCACTGCTCCCATCTATGTTCCAGCTATGGAAAGAGCGGTAGCAATTATAACAGACGAAGGTGGCTTATTAAGTCATGCCGCGATTATTAGTCGAGAGTTTAAAAAATCCTGTATCGTCGGTACTAAGATTGCGACCGCTGTATTGCGCGATGGCGATCTTGTTGAGGTAGACGCCAATAAGGGAATAGTTAAAATTTTAAAGAGAAAATAAATCTATGAAAAACAAAGAGAAAATATTTTGGAAATTGGCAGCAGTTGATTATGCCGCTCTTTATCCTCACCCCGCATCTTATATGTTGAGCACTACAGCTCGCAAATTACGAAAAATACTTGGCGTAAAAAAAATATATCCTACTCTATTCGACAGCACAGAAGAAGGGCCTGGAAAACATAAAATGAAATTCTGCCTTGTTGAAAAAGATTATGTTAAACATGGCAAAATTGTCCTTGATAAACTGGATAAAAATCCAAAATTTTTTAAAAAAATAAATAAAGAAAGCAGAATTACAATTAAAAAAGTTCATGACCGTGTCTTATGGCTGTTCAAACAAAATATTTTTGAATATTCTAATGAAAAATTAGCAAATATCTATTCAAATTTATTCAATTTCTTAGTCGATATGAATATGTGGGGACATGTAGTTAACTTGGTTGATTTTGACCACAATATGTTGACCAATAAGATAATAGATTTTCTTGAGAAAAGGGTTAAAGGGGCGGGTTATAAATTAAGCATTCCAGGGGTTTTTGGAATTTTGACAACTCTTACAGAAAAAAACCCCCTTCAGAAACAGGAAGAGGATTTTTATAAATTGCTTTCACAAATTCAGGAAGATAAAAAATCAATAGATAGAGCAGCAGGAAAACATAAACAAGCATATGACTGGTTAGAATTTCATTATAGCGGACCGACTATTTTGAGCAAAGAGTATTTTATCGAACTCCTGACCAGTGAAATTAAACAAGGAATCAGCGGTAAGGAAAAATTAAAGGAACTTAGAGACAAGAAAAAGAAATTAACTTTAAATCAAAACAAAATTTCCAATGAATTGGGTCTGTCTGAAAAAGAACGTTATTGGATTAACATTGCCAAGACCTTTATGTTTCTTAAGGCCCTAAGAAAAGATATCATTTTTCAAGCTAGTCGGCTCTCTGATCCATTAATTAGAGAGATTGGTAAAAGATTTAAATTCACCCCAGATCAAGTAAGATATATTACTGTTGAAGAGGTTAAAAAAGGTCTTGCGGGCAATAAAATAAATGTTAGTTTAATTAATAAACGAATGAAGCACAGTGTTTGGATATTTGATAATGAAAAAATAAAGGTTTTTATTGACAAAGAGGCGAAGAAATATTCCAAAAGAATTATCGAAGAAAAAATTGAAGAGGAGATAAGCGAATTTAAAGGAACGCCGGCTTGTATTGGGCGGGTAAGGGGTGTGGCAAAAATTATTTTTAGCGCCGATGATATGGGGAAGATGAATAAAGGCGATATTCTGGTTTCGTTTGCTACTAATCCTAATCTGCTATCAGCCATGAAAAAAGCTGGTGCAATAATCACTGACGAAGGCGGCATCACCTGCCACGCCGCAATAGTTTCCCGCGAGCTCAATATTCCTTGCATCATCGGCACCAAAATCGCGACGAAGGTTTTGAAGGATGGGGATGAGGTAGAAGTAGATGCGGAAAGGGGAGTGATAAAAATATTAAAACAAAAAACTTAAAAAATATGAGCAGTAAATTACGTCAAAAATCTCTATATAGATTTTTGTGGAGCGACAATTGTCCTCATTGGAATCTTGAGATGAACATTGGCGCCCTTAGGGATTTCAGAAACATAATTTGGAATCAGCGAAGCACCATGCTTCAGGTTTCAAGAGATAATAAAACTTCTTGCTTCCATTCTATAAAAGACCTGGAGAAAGACAAAGAAAACGGCAGATTGTATTTCGATGAGAAGTTTTTCAGGGAAATGATTAAGGGGTTGGAGAAGGGCTACGCTAATCATTGGAATTTTTTTCATTCCTTAAAAAAAGTTAATTTTTCTAAGTTATCAAAGAGACGGCTAATTAGCTATTTAATAAAAGGATTTAAATCTTGGTCTTTAATGGTAAGTTATTTTCGAGCCACCCAAGCCGAGCCAACCCACCATTTAGTCCAAGCAGTTAAGCGCCATTTTTCAGATGATGATGCCTCTATTCTTATGCTTTCTACGGAATTAGATATTGCAAATAGAGAGCAGATGGATTGGCGAAAGTTATTAAAATGTAAATATTCTGTAAAAAAACTATTAGACCATGCTGCAAAATACCCTTGGTCAGTAATGAGGCATTATACTTATGATGATGTTATTGAAACCTTAACCCAAAAATTTAACTACGAAAAAGGTGTTAAATTTAAAAATTTAATTGAAGAAAAGCAAAAATTAAAATACAAACAAAGAGAGATTCTAAAGAATCATCCGGAGTCAAGGCCCGTAATTAAGTTAATACAACGACTCGCTCTTTCCCGAATGGAAGTAAAATCTTGCTGGGCAGGAACCGATTTTTATTTAATTCCCCTATTTTCAGAAATAGCTCGAAGAAGCGGAAAATTGGTTCGCGATCTAAGTAAGTATTATTTATTAAATGATATAAAGAAATTGTTGTTTGAGGGTAGGGGCTTGTTCGAAAAAGAAAAAAAGAGGCGAGGCAAATGCTTTGTGGGATTGTGGAAAAATAACAGGGCCATTTATAAATCAGGAGAAGAGGGCGAGAAATTGGCTAAAGCTGAGCTGAAAGAACTTTATCAAGTAAAAGAGCAGAAAGTTATAAAGGGAGTAGTTGCTAATCCTGGCCAGATAACTGGCATAGCAAGGATTTTAGAGGCAAATAATATTGAGCAGACCAGGGCTTTGAGAGCTTCATTTCAGAGGGGGCAGGTTTTGGTTACCCAAATGACTCAGCCCAACGTTATGGATTTGGCCAGTAAGGCATCTGCTCTTGTTACAGACGAAGGTGGCATGTTATCGCATGCTGCAATTATTTCTCGCGAACTAAGAATCCCTTGCATCATCGGCACTAAGATTGCGACTAAGGTTTTAAAGGATGGAAACTTGGTGGAAGTCAACGCGAACAAAGGAGTTGTAAAGATATTAAAAAAATAATGATTTAAATAATTATTTAAATCATTATTTAAAAAAAGACCCGAAAGGGTCATTTTTTGTTTTTTAGTTATTCTTCCTTACACTCTTTAATCAAATTTTCTAATTTTTCAGGATTTAAATCGTATTCTTTGTCTCGAAGAAGTAATTTTATGGTTTTTTCACCTTTTTCATCAATTTTTGTAAGGACTTCAAAATTTTCTGCTGTTTTAAATTTTCCTCCCATTTTTTCTAAAAAAGTTTTACCTCTGAGATTTACTGGATTTTTTTCTACTTGATCACTAATAGCTTCTTTTAAGAATGGTTCTATTGCAAAACCGTGGGTTCCATTTATTAAATCTACTTCAGAGCCATTGTAATATCTATCCGTCATTTTTACATGAGTTAATACCTGTTTAGCGAATTTCGCTGCCACTTCCTTTGGAGAAAGGGAATCCGGGGTTGGTTTTTTATCACCAAAGTCAAGATAATATTGAAAACCAGCTTCTTCTCCTTTTTCAGTAATAACAGTTTTCACCTTTTTCATTAATTCTGGTGGCCAATATTCTTTTTTACCCAAACCAAATCGTTGTCGGGCAACGAATTTTTTCTTAGTTTTAGTTGCTTCAGTAGTTGCTTTAGCAAAATCTTCAGCGCGTTTAAATTCGCTAAAATAGGGTTTAATTCCTGCCTTAGCTACTTTTAGAGATTTGCCGATTTCTTCAGCTTGTTTAAATCCTTTTGGCGCTAATTCTCCCCCCGAAGTCTTTTCTCCGTGTCTATAGTAAATATCCCGCTGCACAATATTTTTCCCATATTCTTTTTTTTCTAATTTTGGTTCCATTTTTTCCTTCATAACTATTCAATTCTACCATATCCAGAGAATTTTTGCAATAAAATTGATTTAATATAATAAAAATGTTATATTGCTTGTATGATAGATAACTTTACCCCGCACCTTTTGCGGGACAATAGAAGAGCAAGCCATGAATACATCAAAAAGGGTGCGGGGTTTACCCTTCCATTTTCAAAAATTTCTAAAAAGGATGCTAAGATTGCTGGGGGAAAAGGAGCTTCGCTTGGGGAGATGACCCAAAATGGGTTTCTGGTACCACCGGGATTTGTGGTTTTGGCCAGTGTTTTCGAAAGATTTTTAGCAGAAACAGATGTTAATGTTGAAATTAAGGCAATGTGGAATAGAATAAATATTGAGGATATTGAATCAGTTGAAGAAAATTCAAGAATTATTAGAACTTTTATACTTAATGAAAAAATGCCCAAGGATATTGGGCAGGAGATTTTAAAAGAGTTTAAGAAACTGAAAGCCAAGTTTGTAGCTGTTAGGAGTTCAGCTACAGCCGAGGATTCAAAAATTGATTCTTGGGCCGGAGAATTAGAAAGTTATTTAAACACCACAGAAAAAACTCTTTCAGAAAACGTTAAAAAATGCTGGGCTTCGCTTTATACTCCTCGGGCTTTATTTTATCGGGTTGAGCGTGGGCTTCATAGAAAACAAGTTTCAGTAGCTGTAGTTGTTCAGAAAATGATTCAGTCAGAAGTTTCAGGAATTTGTTTTACTGTTCATCCGGTTACCAAAGATAAGAACCAAATGGTTATTGAGGCTGGTTGGGGACTGGGTGAGGCAGTCGTCGGCGGCAAGATTACCCCTGATACTTACATAGTAGAAAAACCACAAATCTCAAGCACCAAATCTCAGGCAAATTCAAAATCCCAAATCCTAAATTCCAAACAGTTCCAAATTCTGGATATTAATATTTCAGAACAAACCATGATGATTATTCGCGATTTAAGCAAGGGCGGGGTAAAAGAAACAAATGTGCCGAAGGCAAAACAGGAAAAGCAGAAGTTGGACAATAAGAAAATTCTTGAATTAGCTAAAATATGTGCTAAAATAGAAGAACATTATAAAAGCCCGCAAGATATTGAATGGGCCCTGGAAAAAGGAAAATTATATATCACTCAATCGAGACCAATAACAACGTTATAAAACAATAGTTAACATTTAACAATTAACTTTTAACATTATGGGAAAAGAAAAACCCGAAAAAATGCCCACGCCAGGCTGTAAACTGTCCCAGAAAAAGGCAGATGAAATTATTGAAAAGTTTGGGATTGAATATAGCGAAGCAGAAAAAGAAGCTGGCAAAGATTTAGAATATTTTATTGTTGTTACCAAAGAGCGAGGCGAAAAACCTAAAGAAGAGAGGAAAGATGTTTCTCATTATATTCTTAAATGGGAAAAGCTTCCTGATCAGGAATTAGGCCAGATTCCAGCAGAGGAATTAATTGAAGCGCTTCAAGGGCATTATTCTAAAATTGATCCGGAAGAAAGATACCCTACCCGGGAAGCAGTAAGGAGATTGAGAAAAGCAAAAGAGGAAGAAAGAAAGAAGAAAGAAGAAAGTAAATAATGCTATTATGGAAAACATAATTACTTTTGCAAAAGACAATTTTTATTTAATTGCTTTGATAGTGGTTTTAGTTTTATTAGCTTGGAATGTTTTTTTGCAGCTTCGCATGGAAAAAACCAGGAAGCGGATTAAGATATTTTTTAAAGGGAGAAAAACCAAAGATCTGGAAGAAGTGATTGCTGAACAAGTTAAAAGAATGAAAAATATGGAAGGGGATATCAATAAACTTTTTAAATGGAACGAAGACTTGCAAAAAATCGCTGATATAAGCATTCAAAAAGTAGGAGTAATTCGATTTAATCCATTTAAAGATACTGGCGGAGATCAGAGTTTTGCAATTGCCTTACTTGACAAGCATAGCAATGGTTTGGTAATATCATCTCTTTACAGTAGAGAAGGAACCAGAATTTATACTAAGCCCATTGAAAAGGGTGATTCAAGTTATCACCTATCATTAGAGGAAAAGAAAGCAATAACAAAAGCAATTAGTTAAAATTCCTAATTCACCTAATTCACCTAATTCACCTAAGTTCTAATAAAAGGCCAAATGCCCAAGGAAGAAGCTAAAAAGAAATATGATTTAGAAGAAAGAACTGCGAAGTTTGGAGAAGATATTATTGAATTTGCGAAGAAACTTCCTAGAAACGCAATCACTCAACGCATTATTCCACAGCTCGTTGGAGCTGGTACAGCCGTAGGTTCAAATTATTGCGAGGCTGATTGCGCAGAGAGTAATAAGGATTTTATTCATAAAATAGCAATTGCCAACAAAGAAGCAAAAGAATCAAAACATTTTTTACGTATGGCCTCAAAGGCCTGTCCAGAACATGCTTCCGAAAGCAGAAAACTTTGGAAAGAAGGGCATGAACTTAATCTTATACTTACCACTATTATCAAAAACGCTAAAAACAGAGAAAAAGAAAAGGCGATTAAAAAATAATTATATTAACGCAGAGACTTTTTATTGCATCGCATAACAACACAGATATACCTAGGCGTTATATAAATTATAATTTTGAATTTTTATTAGGTGAATTAGAAATTTTAAGAATATATTTTTCAATAAACTCTATGAAAAAAGAAGATAAGGGTAATCCCAAAGAACAATCTAAGAATCTAGTTGTGCGGCCACCAATAGTGGTCGTTTTGGGACACGTTGATCACGGCAAGACAACCTTGCTTGATTTTATTCGTAAAACTAATGTTGTTGAAAAAGAATCAGGCGGCATTACCCAACACATAGGAGCTTATCAAATAGAGCATCAAGGGAAGGCAATTACTTTTATTGATACTCCTGGCCATGAAGCATTTTCTCAAATGCGTTCACGAGGAGCCAAAGTAGCAGATATTGCCATTTTAGTAGTGGCGGCTGAAGAAGGAGTAAAGCCGCAAACCAAAGAGGTTATTTCTCACATTAAAGAATTTAAAATTCCAGTAGTTGTAGCAATAAATAAAATTGATAAACCCGCAGCTAATCCAGGAAAAGTAATCGGCGAACTCGCTAAAGAAGGAATTACTACTGAATCTCAAGGAGGAAAGGTTCCTTCAATAAATATTTCAGCTAAAACCGGACAGGGAGTTGATGAGCTTTTAGAAATGATTTTATTAGTGGCTGAATTAGAGGAATTAAAAGTTAATTTTGATGAGCCAGCTTCAGGGGTAGTAATTGAGTCATATCAGGATTCTCAACGAGGACCCACAGCAACATTGCTTGTTCGCAAAGGAACCTTAAAAAAGGGCGATATTGTTTTATGCGGAGATTTCCATGGTAAAGTAAAAATTCTGGAAAATTTTCAAGGAGATTTTATTGGAAAAGCATCCCCCTCTACCCCAGTTGTAGTATTAGGGCTTAATCAGGCACCGACCATAGGAGAAAAATTTAGTATTGAGGAGTCGGAAGAAGAAGCGAGAAAAAAAATAGTAGAAAAAGAAAAACCCGCCCAAAGTCCGAAGGGCATTGAGGCGGGCGAGCCTGAATCCGAAGGTTTCGGCGGGAAGACCCTTAGCATTATTCTTAAAGCAGATGTTAAAGGTTCTCTGGAAGCCATTGAGGGGACATTTGAGAATATAAAGAAGGAAGAGCTTAACATTGATATTTTAAAAAGCGAGGTTGGTGATATTTCTGAATCTGACATTAAGTTAGCTTATTCTACAGGTTCGATTATAATTGGTTTCCGAGTAAAATCACCGACTTTTATTTTTAATCTTGCCAAGAGGCAAGGAGTAAGAATAAAAACTTTTGAGGTAATTTATGAGTTAGTTGAGGAGATTAAGAAAGGTTTAACCAAGCTTCTTGAGCCAGAAATAGTTAGGAAAGAATTGGGGAAATTAAAAGTAATTGCAATTTTTAAAAAAGAAAAATCACGAATGATTGTGGGAGGAAAAGTAACTTCAGGAAAAGTAGAAAATAAGGCGCTAGTTGATGTCATTCGAAACAAAGAAAAGGTTACTAAGGGGCGGATAACTCAACTTCAGCATAATAAGAAAGATATGCCGGAAGTTGAAAAAGGCAAAGAGGCTGGGATTTTATTTGAGGGTGAGCCAGTGATCGAGGAGGGAGACGTATTGGAGATATATAAAGAAGAGAAAAAAGCAAAGGAACTATGAGCAGAAGAATTGAGCGCGTTAATCAACTTATCAAAGAAGAGATTGGTAAATTAATACTAAGAGAGATTGATTTTAGCAAAGATATTATGGTAACAATTACTGGAGTAGAAACTTCTTCAGACTTGAGGCAGGCGAAAGTGATGGCGAGTGTAATACCTTTTTTAAAAGCAGAGAAAATTTTAAGAGTTTTAAATTCTCAAATTTTCAATATTCAGAAATTACTCAATAAAAAATTAAACATGAAAATTGTACCAAAAATTAGATTCGAGTTGGATAAATCGGGGGAAAAAACTAGCAGAGTTGAACAATTGCTTAGAAAAATAAAAAACAATGCTTGAAATAACCCCCAAAATTAAAAGTGATTTTGATAAAGTAAATGAATTAATTAATCGTTCTAAGAATATTCTTATTGTTGGTCATAGGCCTCCCGATGATGATGCTGTTGGTTCGGCCTTAGCTTTAAAATTTGCCTTAAAGAAGCAGGGCATAGAATCCCTGATTTTTATAGCTGACTATTCGCCTAAAGAATATAAATTTTTGCCGGGCTATAATCTTATTAATAGCAAACTTGATAATTATGATTTTGATTTAGTCTTTGCCTTAGACTACGGAGATGTTCGTCGGTTAGCTATTGATGATTTGCTTGCGCAAAGCAATCCAACCGTTATTACCATTGATCATCACGTAGACGAAGGAACTAATCATATTGGCGAAGTTAAGATTTTAGCACCAATTTCTTCAACTGCTGAAATTATTTACTATTTTTTAAAAGAATCGGGGTGGTCCATTGATAGAGATATAGCCACTTGTATTTTAACCGGCATTATTTATGACACCGGCGGATTTCTTCATTCCAATACCTCTCATAGAACTCTACTTGCCGTGGGTGAACTTTTATCTAAAGGTATTCGGATAAATAAAATTATTAAACAAGTTTTAAATACAAATGCCTTTGTTGAAAATTCTAAATCTTTAGGTCAATTACTTAGCCGAACAGAGAAATATCCCGAATTAGATTTAGTTTATTTAGTTGTTAATAATGGTGATTTTGAAGAGTGGCATAAATCCGATTTGGAAAATTTGGTTTTAGCAATCAATGCCGTAGGAGATTGCAAATGGGCTTTAATTTTGGTAGAATACGAAGAGGGAAGGACTAAAGCTAGTTTGAGGAGTGAAGAATTTAAAGGAGTTGATGTTTCGAAAATTGCCAGTTTATTCGGCGGCGGGGGACATAAGTTTGCTTCGGGGTTTCGGGCAGATGAAAAGCCGGAGATAGTATTAGAACAAGTAATAGAACAAGCCAGAAAAATTATTGTATAGACTGGCCGCGTGGCGGAGTGGCTTACGCAACGGTCTGCAAAACCGTTTACACCGGTTCAATTCCGGTCGCGGCCTCTGCCGAGGTAGCTCAGGGGTAGAGCACATGACTGAAAATCATGGTGTCGGCGGTTCGATTCCGCCCCTCGGCACATTGCGGGCGTCGTATAGTGGCTATTACACGTGCTTGCCAAGCACGAAACGGCAGTTCAATTCTGCTCGCCCGCTCAAGAAAAAATGTAATGCGGATTTTCCGCATTACATTTTTTAATTCATATAACTCACGATCGGAAGTTATGTGAACTAATGGATTTTCGGCTATAAAAAAGTATATACTATAGAATATTCTATGGTATATACTTTTTTCAGTATAGTGCACAGTTATCCACAACTAAGTTCTTTTAAATTTTGTACTATCGTGTTAGTATAGAGATATAATTATCGTTGGTTTAATTCTCTATTATGAGAAATGACAAACATCTCGCTGAAAAATTAAGAAGGAGAAATAAAAGCTATAATCAAATTAGCCAAGAATTAGATATTTCTAAAAGTACTCTTGCCCATTGGTTTAAAAATGAAGATTGGTCCAAAAAAATAAAAAAAGAGCTTAGCCAAAAAGCCCTGCGAATAGCTAGCAAACAACTAAGATTGATGAATAAGGCAAAAGCGGAAAAATGGGAAAAATGGCGTCAAGAATTTCGCGATCAAGCCGTGAAGGAATTTCCTTCTTTTAAGAATAATCCTTTATTTCTGGCAGGACTTATGCTTTACTGGGGCGAAGGCGATAGCAAAATAGAAAATTGCCAAGTGAGATTAACAAATACCGATCCAGAAATGATCAGAGTATTCTCAAATTTTCTACAAAAAATTTGCCTAGTGCCATTAGAAAAAATAAGGGCTTCATTAATTTTATATCCCGATTTAAACGAACAAGAGTGTAAAATTTTTTGGAGCAATGTGTCTGGCATTCCAGAAAATCAGTTTTTTAAAACACAATTTATTAAGGGAAGACATCCAACCCGAAGACTTTCAAAAGGAATGTGTCTCGTTTCTTTCACAAGTCGAGGTTTAAAAGAAAAAATTTTCGTTTGGTTAAAATTATATCAAAAAGAGTTATAGTTAATTTATGCGGATGTAGTTCAGTTGGTAGAACGTCTGCTTGCCGAATAGAAGGTCGCCGGTTCGAATCCGGTCATCCGCTCCAATAAAAATACGACTCATTATTGAGTCGTATTTTTATATTAAGAAAAACAGCTAAATCATTTTAGCCGTTTTTTAGGATTTTGCGAGGACTTTCTGATTTAGTTGCCAGCCTACTTTTGAAGGATAATTTAGTTTTTTATATTTTCGTCTATTTATGGAATTCCATTTTTGAAAAATTTTATATTTTCTTGACTTATTTTTCATATCGTGCTATACTATAATATTCATCTTAAACTTTTATCTTTCTAAAGTTCTTTGATAAAAAACGAGGAGGTAAAAAATGAAGAAAGATTTTTTGGCGATTAAGATAAAGTCTATTCTCGTCATTGCCCCTGAAAAGTTCTTGCTAAAACGTATAGTAGATGCTTTGAATTTGATAAAGAAAACCGATTTGAAAGAATACAAAAATCTATTTTCCAGAATCAGCGTCATATTCGTAACTAATCTGAAGGGTGGCAACAACATGCCCTTTTTTCCTGAAAAATGCTGGTTTGTTAATAAGTCGATGATTAAAAGAGATTTGGTATATCTTGCTTCCGTGATACTTCACGAAGGATTTCATACAGTTCAATTCGAGAATGGAGAATATACATCATTATCAAAAGAAAAGATTGAAAAAGATGCTATTGAATTCCAGGCAAACTTTTTGAAAAAGCTCAAAGACTACAACTCTATAGCTTGGATTAGACGTTGCCTTCGGGAAAAATACTGGATTAAGCTGCTTAACGACAGAGTTAGCCAGGCTTATTTTAGAAACCTATTAAATCTTTTAAAGGTAGGGGAGCTTAAGCTTACTTATTGCACTAATATCGGAGGTGTAAATTGAATTTAAAAATTATCATCACCAAAAGGAAAAAAGCAGATAGGACTATTTTCAGATTTTTGGCTTTAGTGGTTATGTTGTGGTTGACTGTTTCATTTGTTGCCCCAGTTAGATTTGAAAAGATTATAGTTAAAAACCCGCCAGCCAGTTGGCAAGTAGCAATAGAGGGAGATGATGAAATTATGGTTCGAGATTATTTTCTTAAAATTTCAGAAAGAAGGAGAATGACCATTACAGCTTATTCTTCTACCGTAGATCAGACCGATTCCACGCCATTTATTACGGCTTCAAATGCTCGAGTTCGCGATGGAATTATTGCATGTAATTTTTTAGAATTCGGTACAAGAATTCTAATTCCTGAAGAGTTTGGCTATAACAAAGTATTTGCCGTTGAAGATCGGATGGCACGAAGATTTAAAAATAGAATAGATATTTGGTTTAAAACTAGAAAAGCTGCTAAGAAATTTGGCAAAAAAGAATTGAAAATCATAGTCCTAACAAACTAAAATCCACCAAAATTTAATAATAATTTTGGTGGATTTTTCGTATGGGCCAAGTCTGACTTGGTGCCCGAGGTGGGACTCGAACCCACATGGACTTTCGTCCACATCATTTTAAGTGATGCGCGTATACCTATTCCGCCACCCGGGCATTGTTTTTTATTATGGACGATGTAGGATTCGAACCTACGACCTCCTCGGTGTAAACGAGGCGCTCTAAACCAACTGAGCTAATCGTCCGTGTTTGTGCCCAGGACAGGAGTTGAACCTGCACGGGATAAAATCCCACATCCTCCTCAAGGATGCGTGTATACCAATTCCACCACCTGGGCTTACTTTGATTTTTCTTTTTTAGGTTTTGCCTCTTTTTTTTCTCCTTCGCCAGAGGCTTCGGAGGATTTCGCTTCGCTCAACTTCTCTTTTGGCTTTTTCCCGATCTCTGTACCGACGTCCGTCGGGACTTTGGTCGGGACTTCCTCTTTCGGTTCCATCCATTCAACTCCCAATAACTCCTTAGTCTTCATTCGAGCTTTTTTTCCTCGTCTTTCTCGCATATAATATAGTTTTGCTCGGCGGACCTTTGATCTTTTAACTACTTCAATCTTCGTAATTATTGGCGAGAATAAAGGAAATACTCTTTCAACTCCTACTCCTAAAGATATTTTTCGGACAGTAAAAGTAGCATTTGGTTCTTTGCCGTGTTTTCTGGCAATAACTAATCCTTCAAAAACCTGTGTTCTTTGGCTACCTGCTTTAGTTTTTTCAGCCAATTTTAAAAATACTCGAACAACATCACCCGGACGGATATCTGGTATGTTCGCTTTAATTTGAGCTTGATTGAATAAATCGAGTTTTTTAGACATAATCTTGTTTAAAATTTCTAAGTTTTAATTTCTAATTCCTAATAAAATTTCTAACTCTTAAATGCTTAAATTAAAAATTTGACATTTGACATTTTATTAGAAATTAGGTGAATTAGGTGAATTAGGAATTATCCTCAAAATATCTTCTAGCTCCTTGGGCAATCTTGACTTAAATTCCTTTATTTTTCCATTAAGCAATTTAAACTTTAAATAACTAGCATGTAAAAATTGTCTTTTAAGATTTTTTGGACACGGTTGGCGCTTGAATTTATATTTTTCATCACTAGCAATAGGATGACCAATAGAGGCTAAATGAACTCTAATTTGGTGAGTGCGACCAGTTTCTGGCATAACTTCAAGTAAACTATAATCCTCAAATTCTTTTAAAACTTTATATCTAGTAATTGCCTCTCTTCTTTTACCAATCGGCGCAGTAGTTTGAATCCTACCTTTTCTTTTGGATCTGCTGATAGTTTTAGTAATAATTCCTTGCCCATCCTTTAATTTGCCAGTCACCAAAGCTAAATATTTTTTTTCTATTTTTCTGTCCTGGAATTGTTTTTTTAAATAAAAAAAAGTTTTATTATTTTTAGCAATTATCATTAAACCAGAGGTGTCTTTATCTAACCGATGAACTATCCCAGGTCTCTCTTGCCTTGAGCTTGTCGAAGGGTCACCTATATTCTTTATTTCTGGATGTTTGCTAATTAACCAATCTATTAGGGTATTTTTTTCGTTCTTGCTGGTTGGATGTACCAATATTCCAGCCGGTTTACTTATTACTAAAATATTCTCATCTTCGTAAATGATTGGAATTTTCATAAAGTGGTGGGCTCGGGAGGAATTGAACCTCCGCTCTCTTCGATGTCAACGAAGCGTTTTACCATTAAACTACGAGCCCAGCTGAGTCCCAACGCTCTTTGGGGTCGGGACCTCGACTGCAGCGTCGAGGCTAACCGTCCCTAATGTACTATTTTTTATAAAGTTCTTCTTCAATTTTTTCTCTTGTCTTTATTTCATCAGTTTTTAAAAGTTCTATAACTTCAGGTTCTTCAATAATTCTCCTAAATTTTCTTCCATATTTTTTAACCCACTTTTCTGGTTCTAAATTAGATTCTTCCATCAATCTTTTTTCAATTAAAAGACTTTTCTCCTTTATTAAACTTTTTTCCTTGGAAGGAGATAATTGTCTTTCTAAATTTTCATGAGATGACTGAAGCATAAAGTGGGCCAGGATGGATTTGAACCATCGATCCCCGTCTTATAAGGGCGGTGCTTTAACCGCTAAGCTACTGGCCCAATCCTAAAATCATTTTAACTAATTTTAGTGTTTTTGTAAATAAAGGAGATGAAAATTCATCTCCTTTATTATTTATTATTTTTTTCCAGCCAATTAGGTAACTCAGCAATCGAGGATATTACAGGAAATTTTTTGATTATATATGCTTGCGTACGTGCTCGTTCATACCATTCTTGCTTGCTTTTTATTGGGCCGGTCAAAACGCCCATGAATTCAAGCCATGGCTCAACTCTTAAATTAGCCCAAAAAACTGCTTCAAGTCCTACCAAGGTATCATCCACACAGATAATTTTTTGAGGGGCAATGCCTTGTTTTTTCAACATTTTAACAAGATGTTCAAATACTTTTGGATTAGGCTTGAAATATTTTGTCCTCAGATGTTTTTTAAAAGGATTCAGGGCTGAGGTTATTTTGCGCAATCTGTTGTATTCTGAAGTTTGAATAAAGTCGAAATTTAGAGGCTTCCATAGTTTTTTATACCGTTTTAAACTTTTCCAGGAACGATTGGTGAGGAGGACTATTGCATCTTCGGATTCTTTTAATTTTCTAGTAACTTCTTCGGTGCGATTTATCAGTGGGATTTTCATATTCTTTTCAAGTTTTTTCCATCTTCGATGAACTGATTTAGGATTATGATTTGGAAAGTAGAGTTTTATAAGATTGTATCCACCAGTTCCCCAATTGCTTCTAAATTTTCGGTCATTGTCTTTTGGCAGGGAAATGCCAAATTCTTTAGCTAAAATTTTGATGATTTCTTGAGACGGACCAAGGGTATCTAAAATAGTTCCATCACAATCAAGCACAATAATTTCTTTGCGTTTTTCTTTACATTCCAATGCAAATCACCCCCGCATTTTAAAAGATCTAATTATTATCTTATTCTAATTCTAACACATTCTTCCAAATTTTGCAAATTTTGCGACCGACAAATCAGTAACGATCGTCAAGGTTGTGTCGGTGGGCGTGTAAGCCATTGAAAAACAAAAATAGCTACGACTACTTAAAATTCGCAGCTATTAGATAGGCTATTTAATATTTTAACTTAAACATCTTCTCCCCCGCCTTTTTCAAATTTTTCTCCCACAGCTTTTATCTCTTTTTAATTATTATTTTTTCGACCCTTGTTTCATTAATTTCTCAAACTCTTTTTTTTCAATTACTTCTTTTTCAATTAATTTTTTAGCGATTTGGTTGAGCTTTCTTCTTCTTTGTTTAAGGATTTTTTCAGCGGTTTTTCGGGCATCACAAATTAATTTTTTTACTTCTTCATCAATCTCAGCAGCTATTTTTTCAGAATAATTTCTTTGTTCGGTAATTTCTTTTCCTAAAAATACCAAGCTCTCGCTTTTGCCAAAAGTCATTGGCCCCAATTTTTCACTCATCCCATAGCGGGTAACTAAATTTCTTGCCAGTTCTGATGCCTGGAGCAAATCATTAGAAGCCCCGGTGGTCAGTTCATTAAAAATTAATTTTTCAGCACAATAACCGCCTAAAAGCAAAGCCAATTCATCTAAAAATTCTGAGCGAGTTCTAAGATATTTGTCCTCAATTGGCAATTTTAGAGTATAACCTGCTACCCGACCTCGAGAAATAATAGAGACCTTATGAATTGGGTCGGTGTGTTTTAAACTAGCTGTAACCAAAGCATGACCAGCCTCGTGATAAGCAGCGATTTCTTTTTCTTTTTTAGAAAGAATATGGCTTTTTCTTTGCGGACCCAAAAGAACTTTTTCAATGGATTCTAAAAGCTCTTGTTGAGTAATCGTTTTTTGATTTTTTCTGGCTGCTAAAAGAGCTCCCTCATTGATTAAATTAGCCAAATCAGCTCCTGAAAAGCCGGGTGTTCTTTCAGCCAGTCCTCGCAGGTCAACATTTGTGGCTAATTTTTTATTTTTGGCATGAATTTTAAGAATAGCTTTTCTTTCTTTAATATCAGGCATATCTAAAACTACCCTTCGATCAAACCGACCAGGTCGGAGCAGAGCAGGGTCCAATATATCAGGTCGATTAGTAGCAGCTATAACTATGACATTGGTGCCGGTGTCAAAACCATCCATTTCTGTAAGAATTTGATTTAAAGTTTGTTCTCGTTCATCATGGCCACCGCCAAGTCCGGCTCCTCGATGTCTACCCACTGCATCAATTTCATCAATAAAAACAATTGATGGCGCAGCCTTTTTAGCCACTTGAAATAAATCACGGACCCTTGAAGCACCAACTCCGACAAACATCTCTACAAATTCTGAACCAGAGATATGGAAATAGGGGACATTAGCTTCGCCAGCCACAGCCTTAGCAAGTAAAGTTTTTCCAGTACCAGGTGGGCCCATTAATAATACTCCTCGAGGGATGCGGGCGCCAATATCAATGAATTTTTTAGGATGCTTTAAGAATTCAACTATTTCTTCTAATTCTTCTTTAGCTTCTTTAATGCCAGCCACATCTTTGAAAGTAATCTTCTGTTTTTTGTCGGGTTGAGCCATTCGAGCCTTTGATTTACCAAAGGTAAAAGCCTGGGTTTGGCCTTTTTGAGCTTGGCGAAACATAAACCATAGGAATAAAGCAATGAAAAGAAAGGGGATAAGAAAAGGAAGCATGGCGCCTGCCCAGACTAAAAAGCCAGAGGGTTGTTTCACGTCTAAGCTTATTTCCTTAAATTTTTCTTGGTCTACCCCGTAATTTATTAAAGATTGAGTAAGAGAAGCTTCTTGCTCTTTGCGAGATTTTTGCTTAGTGCCGTCTTTGAGCTCAATAGTTAAATCATTTTCTTCAACAATAATTTTAGCAACTTTACCTTCATTAATTTGCGTGGCAAGCTCGTTTAAGGGAATTTCTTTTGGTTTTTCAGAAGGGGTGCCGTATAAAGTAAAAATCCCTGAAATAATAAGCAAGATTAACAAAGCAAAAAATACATTTGTAATTAATTTTTTCATTACCATTACCATAACATACTTTTAGAAATTTTGTAAAGAGAAAAGCCCGATTACTACCGTGGTAGCAAAAGGGCTTTTAGGCTTTTTGAGAGCGTTATTTTTTTGCGGTCTTAGCTTTCGTGGGCTTGGGTTTCTTAGTTTGGGTTTCTTTGGTCTTGGCAACAGGAATATTGAGTTTTTGGGTAAGAGGCTCTTTGGCGAGCTCAACTTCGGTTCTCTCTTCAGTTTTGTCTTTGGGCTTTTCGGCCGGGACTTCATCTTCTGTTACTGAATTTTTGATTTCTTCTTCAGCTTCGTTGTTGATAATTTTTTCGCTTTGAATCTTTTTTGAGGTGTTAGCATTCTTTTTAACTTTGTCTTCTGGCTTTTTGACATCTTTGTCTCTGCCTTTACCTTTGTCAATTTCAGGCTCTGTGTTTACAGGAGGAGTTTTAGCTTCTTCTTTTCTACTGGTTTCAGCAGCTTTGTCTTTTTTGAATTGCTGGAGTTGAACCTCGCTTAAGTCCAATCTGTTCTCGAATTTGTTTTCTTTTATCTGCTCGTAAGCTTTTTTGATGTCTTCTGCGTGTGCTTTCAGGTATTCATTATCTTCTATCATAATATTGGCAATATGAGAATTGTTAAAAGGAATATCA
>CAYRSI010000015.1:0-18211 GCA_964426965.1 uncultured Candidatus Saccharibacteria bacterium | reverse complement strand
AAAATATTGTTAAGTTTATTAAAGGTGAAAAAACTGCTGAATATACTGATGGAGTTACCACGCCTTCACCGGGCAAAAGAACTCTTTTTGGCGGCACGGGAATTAGTACTGATGACCCACTTTATGAAGATGCCAAAGAATTAATTATTCAGGCAGAAAAAGCATCAGCTTCTTATTTGCAAAGACGGCTTCAAATTGGCTATGCTCGGGCTGCCCGTCTTTTGGACATGTTAGAAGAACAAGGCGTAATCGGCCCTGCCGACGGCGCTAAGCCGAGACAGGTATTTATTGGGAAGGAATCAGAGTTTGCAGAAGAACCAGAGGTATCAGAGGAAATGGAGAATATAGAGGGAGTAGAGGATGAGGAAGAGATAAAATAATATGGACAAGACGCATTTACACATTTGGGCTGAAGAGGTTATTAAAAAAACTGGCTTTGTGTTGAATAAAGAGATTTATCAGGGAAATTATTATGTCCTAGACAAGATTCGTAATCTGATTTTTGATGGTCAATATCAAGGCAAACCAGCTGTTCTGAAAATTTATAGTGACCCCCGTTTAACCTATGAACCAGTTGTTCAAGACGGTTTTAATGAGCAGAATAAGAGCAAAATCCTGAAAGCGCCCGAGGTTTATACTTATGAAATGGTTTCTGCGAAAAAGGGCTGGTTGATAATGGAAAAGCTTTCAGAAAATGGTTATTTTTTGAAACAGCCCCTTGAACCAAAACACAGAAAAGAATTTCTTAAACTTTACTTAGAATATAGGAAGAATTTTCCGAATAAACCAACCAGAGCATTAACTCTTTCAGAAAATCTTTCAGCGCATGAGTTTCATACTTTTAGAATAGAACGCTGGTTTCAATTAGCTAATGACAAAGAAGCAGAATTAGTTATGTTAGGTGAAGAACCGATTCTTAAGCCAGCAGAATTTATTCCAAGATTTGAAAAAGGCTTGGAAATAGTTCGTCAAGAATTTAAACAAAGAAAAATGGTTTGGTGTCACGGACATTTTAAGCCTCATGAAATTTTTAAAGTACCTAATGAGGATATTTACCCCGCACCTATCAAGGATATATGCAAAGCATCAAGCGGCCGCCGAGGGAGAGCAATCTCTGATAGGTGCGGGGTTTATTACTTAACTGATTTTGCCCACACCAAAATGTATTCCGAGGGCTATGAATTTGGTTTTATTATTTGGGCAGACTGGATTATGTCAAGTGATTGGCAAATGAAATATTCAAGCTGGAAAAAAGGCATTGATGAGTGGATTAAAGAACTTCGATGGGCAGCTAAAGAACTGAATATTAAAAGATTTTCATCTTTAATTAAAGCTAGTTTAGTAGAAAGAATTTTAGGGACAATTCTGGCTGATATTTGCGCCACTGATCGACCAACCAAAGAAAAAAAGAAAAGAATCGCTTTGTTGTATCAACTCTTGGATGAACTTTATTAACATTTTTTCCACATCTGCTATTGACAAGTATACTGGATAAGTAATATCCTAAAGACTAAAGATGGAGATATTTTTGAGCGTTACAAGCGCGATAGGAGACTATCGTGCTTTTTATTTTGTTTAACAAATAGTTATTCACAGATCTAATTGTTGACAGCCTATATATATAGTAAATTAAGAGAGTAGAAGAAGTCATTAAGAAAAATTGCCTTGTTTCGGACACTGGGGTGATTCTCGAGAGCATCTCGTTGTTTGGAGGCAAAACTTCTTTCAAGGTCGATGGTGGCTTGAAAAGATTTAATAAATTTATTTACTATAAAACAAATATGAAAAAAATTATTTTACTTGCTGCTATATTAGCAGTTTTAGGAGTAGTGGCAGTTCTTTTTGCAGCAACATCAACTTCAGATAAGGCTACTGTTGATGTTGATGAGCATTATGTGGGTATTCCTTGGGGGTACTGTTGGGGCGCTGATAATGCATGTTGTAAAGACTACGTTAGAGAAGGTGCTTGTGGTAATAAAGATGTTTGTATTGTGTGTGGAGGAACCTGGGATTATATGCAATAGTAGTTCCATTTTTGTCGTAGAATAGTTATTTGCGAGATATGCGCGGTAAACTTATTGTGCATATCTCGTTTTTAATTTGCTTGCAAAATTTGGCATCAAGGTTTTATTTTTTATTGTTAACCTGATATAATAAAAGTGATGAAAAGACCATTATTTATTATTATAATTTCTATTTTATTTTTAGTATCTGCTACCAATATTCAGACGGGCCTGCCCGTTGTATCCTCGGCGAAGGCGGGGATTTTAGATGAGCTGCCAGGTCCAAAAATAATGCCTGATAGTTCATTTTATTTTTTGAAAGTTTGGTATGAAAAAATTATTACTTTTTTAAGCTTTGGCGATCTCAGAAAAGCCGAACGTTATAGTAAGCTGGCCGAAAGACGTTTATACGAAGCTAAAAAAATGGCTGAAAAAGGAAAGGGGGAATTAACCAAGCAATTACTAAAAGAGTATGAGAAAGTCCTCAATAATGCTTTTAAAAGAGCAGAAAAGCTGAAAAAAGAAGCAGAAGAAAAAGCCAAGCAGGAACTTAAAGAAAGAGCTAATCAAGTGCTGGAAAAAGTCTCTGAATCAACCTTGGAAAATCAAAAAGTTCTGCTAAAGATTTACGAGTTAGTTCCTGATGAAGCCAAACAAACAATAGAAAAAGTAATTGAAATAACCAAAATAGGTTATGAACGGGCAGTAGATGCAGTTTCCGGAATAAAAAAAGAAGAACTAAAGCAGAGGATTGAAGATATTAAAGAAGCAGCTAAGGAGTTAATAAAAGGCTGGCAAAGGATTTTTGGGGATTAAACAAAGTTTTTTCTATGTAAAAACGGCTAAATGCACGAGTGCATTCAGCCGTTTTGATTTGTTATTTGGTTTCTTTTTCAAGGACTTTCCCTTTATATTTATTAAGGATATCTATAAAGAGTCCTTCAAGCAGTGTGTGGTTCATGTCTCTTTTAGCGCGTTCAATCTCTTTTATTTCATCATCATTTAACGGCACTTCTCCACTTGCTTTTGCTGCGTCGCCCCCAGCCCTTTCATCGCCAAAGACTAATTTACTTAATTCACCAGCACTTTGAGTTGCGGTGGAGCTTCTTACTACAGGAATTACAGATTTTTTATAAGCAGTTATGTTTCCTTCTTCATCTTTTTTTTCGCTTTCTATCTCACCCAGTACAACTACCTTGTCTACACTTCGTTTCTCAAGGAGAAAATCAGCCAATTTCGCCAAATCCGTTCTTTGGTTTGGTTTTATATAACCAACGCCAGTAATAATAGTTGTTCCTTCTTGGTAATAGTATGGTTTAGAAATTGCTTTGCCAAGCATTTCGAAGAAGCTGTCTGAATAACCGCATTCTACAATTTCTTTCAGAAGTTGGTCGTCAACAAGAGAAGCAAGGATTTTCCGAAAAGCAAGACGATCGAACTTGGATACTTTTTTAGAAGCCAGGTCATTGGTATCTTGTTGGATACCAGCAGTTAGGGCCGTAGCCAAATCTTCATCAATTTCAACGTCAAAGACTTTCATAAGGAGAGTCATGATGGTAGCTGTTGATCCATAGGGATTTTTATCGTTGTGGTGGTCTATGATTAAGTCAGGCTGGCTTCCATTTTTTAACTTGACATTGGCTTGGTTTATTGAGGCAGCATCAAATAGTATAACTGCTTTGAACCTTTTTCTGTTGAACTTTTCGAGGGGCTGAATCTCTATGCCAATTTTTTCTTTAATTGCTTTTGTTTCTGGGGGGATTGATTCTTCGTGAGCAAAGGCCTCTATGTTTTCTACGCCTTGCTTTTGAAAGAATCTTGTACCTGCCTCTAAAGAAGAAGCAGCATCTAGATCAGGATTATCGTGAGTTAACATTGCTATTCTGAAGCTCTTTGTGTCTTTTGCTTTTTTAATGATTTCATTCAATTTTTCAATAAGCGCTTTTTCTTTTTCCTTGAATTCATCAAGAATTTCGCCCTGAACCATTTTTTCAACAAACTTTTTCTTTTCAGTCACTTAAATACACCTCCTTATAAGGTTTTTTTTGTTGTCAAAGGTCTACCAGGTATTGTACTCTATAATCCTATCTTTGTCAACCCCTCACATAATTTATATGTGAGGGGTCAATACTATAACACTTTTGTTGTATAATAGAATATGATACAATTAGAGTGTATGGTAAAAGTTTATTCTACAAGTGCCTGTCCTTATTGCGTAACTCTTAAAGCATACCTCAAAGAACATGGTATTGAGTTTGAGGACATTGATGTTTCTCAGGACGAAAAAGCCAGAGAAGAAATAATAAAAAAATCCGGGCAGATGGGTGTACCGGTTGTTGAAATTGGCAAGGATATTGTTGTGGGTTTTAATAAGGAGGTAATATCTCGCCTACTAAAGATAGGCGAGTAAATTAACCTAATTAACCTAATTTCTAATTTCTAATCAAATTCCAAGCCCCAATTTCTAAATTCAAATTTTGGACATTGGACATTTAGTCATTGGGTATTGATTAGGTCAATTAGAATAATTAGAGCAATTAGACATTTATGTTATATGATTTAGTCATAATCGGCGGTGGTCCTGCAGGTATAACTGCAGGGATTTACGCTGCTAGGAAAAAAATAAATACTTTATTAATAACCAAGGAATGGGGCGGACAGATAACCAAAGCAGGGGATATTCAAAATTGGCCTGGTGAAAAGTCAATTTCAGGAGTTGATTTGATGAATAAAATGGTAGAACATCTAAAAAATTTTGAATTAGAAATAAAAGAAGGAAAAGAAGTAATTGACTTAGAAAAAAAGAATAATAATTTTATAGTTAGAGACAATGACCAGGAATATGAAACAAAAACAGTAATAATAGCCACTGGCAAGATTCCTAGAGCTTTAAATATTCCAGGTGAAGAAAAATTTAAAGGCAAGGGAGTGAGTTTTTGTGCTACTTGCGATGCGCCAATGTTTAAAGATAAAGAAGTGGCTGTAATTGGCGGAGGGAATGCTGGTTTTGATGCAGCTTTAGATCTAACAAAATATGCTAAAAGAATACATATTTTAGAATTTTTAGAAAAAATGAGAGGCGATCCAGCTACTAAGGAAAAGTTAGAAAAAACAGGCAAGGTTGAATTTATGGTTAATGTAGCAGTGAAGGAAATTAAGGGAGATAAATTTGTTGAAGGATTAGTTTATGAAAGCAGGGATACTGATAAAGATAAAGAGCTAAAAATTCAAGGAGTTTTTATGGCTATTGGAATGATGCCTTGCGCTGGTTTTGCTGAAAAGGTAGTTGAGTTTGATAAAACTGGCGGAATAAAAATTGATTTAAAGGATAATAGCACTAAGACTAAGGGTGTTTTTGCAGCCGGCGATGTAACTGATTTGAAATACGAACAAATTATTATTGCTTGTGGTGAAGGTGCTAAAGCTGTTTTAGCAATTCATGATTATTTGAAAGAAAAATAATGAGAACTTATGATTTAATTATAATTGGTGCTGGACCGGCCGGGGTTACAGCGGCCATCTATGCCAAAAATTTTGGTATAGATTTTTTAATGATTGGGGAAAAAGCCGGGGGATTGACGAATAAAGCTTACAAAGTAGAAAACTATCCGGGCATTTTTAGTGTTTCTGGAGAAGAATTGGTTGAAAAATTTATTGCCCATCAGAAGTATTTAAAAATTCCCTATAGAAGAGAGAGGGTTAAGGATATCAAAAAGCAAAGAAAAATTTTTAAAATTTATTCAAACAAAAATAGTTATCAGACCAAGGTAATAGTTTTAGCATTTGGCACAGAAACAAAAAAAATAGACATTAAGAATATTGAAAAATTTGAGAACAGAAAAACGAGCAAAAATAAAATTGTGGCAGTGGTTGGAGGAGCAAATGCAGCAGTAATGCGCACTGTTAAGCTTGCTAAGGAGGCGAAAAAAGTTTACTTGATTTATCGGAGAGATAAGTTACGAGCCGATAAATTGTGGGTAGATAGAGTAAAAAAATTAAAGAACGTAGAAATAATTTATAATACCAATGCTGTAGAGTTAAAAGGCAAAAAAGAACTAGAAAACATTATTTTAGACAATAAACAAGAAATAACTGTTGATAATATTTTTATGGAAACAGGAACAGCGCCGAATACTCTTTTGATTAAAGATTTAGGAATTAAAACTGATAAAGGTGGTTATATCAAAACAAACAACAAGCAAGCAACTAATATTTATGGCGTTTTTGCGGCCGGAGATATTACCACAAGCTCTAATAACTTTAGGCAAATTATTACTGCTTGTGCCGAAGGAGCAATTGCTGCTTTAAGCGCTTTTAATTATTTAAAAAAAATATGAAACATAAAATAACCTTAATATCCGGAGATGGGGTTGGGCCAGAAATTGCTTTAGCAACCAAGAAATGCATTGAAGCAACTGGAGTGAATATAGAATGGGAAGAAGTAGGAACTAAAATTGATGAAATTGTTACTTCAGTTAGGAAAAATAAAGTAGGTTTAAAAGGGCCAATTATTACTCCTATAGGAGAAGGTTTTCGTTCTATTAATGTTGCCTTACGGCAAAAATTAAATCTTTATGCTTGCGTGAGGCCTTGTAAATCGTATTCGGGAATTATTTCGCCGTATCAGGACAAAGATATTGATTTAGTTATAATCAGAGAAAATACCGAAGGATTATATGCGGGTATTGAATTTGAAGTAGATAAATCAGAAACTAAAGAATTAATAAATTGGATAAAAGAAAAAAATAATAAAGAAATTTTATCAGATTCAGCTTTGGCTATTAAACCAATTTCCCAAACTGCTTCTAAGCGAATTTTTGAATTTGCTTTTGAATACGCAATTAAAAATAGAAGAAAAAAAGTAACCTGCGTGCATAAGGCGAATATTATGAAATTTACTGATGGACTATTTTTAAAAATTGCTCGGGAAATTGCCAAGAAATATAGCCAAATTGAATTTGAGGAAATGGTTGTTGATAATATGGCTATGCATTTAGTGCGCTGGCCGGAAAATTATGATATTTTGGTTTTACCAAATCTTTATGGTGATATAGTCTCTGATTTAGCTTCTGGATTGACTGGCGGATTGGGAGTTGCTCCGGGAGCAAATATTGGAAATGAAATGGCTGTTTTTGAACCTACCCATGGTGCAGCTCCAAAATATGCGGGCAAAAACAAAGTTAATCCTTCGGCAATGATTCTTTCCGGGGCGATGATGCTTAGATATTTAGGAGAAGAGAAAGCAGCTAATAGATTAGAATTAGCTTGGCGAAAAGTTATTAAGGAAGGAAAGTTTGTAACCTATGATTTAAAGAAAGATCGTGATGACCCCACGGCCGTAGGAACTCAAGAAATGGCAGAGGCGATTATTAATAATCTTTAAAAATGATATAATTAAATCAGCTTTTTAGGAATTAGCTTTTTAGCTTTTTAGGCATCTAAGAAGCTACGAGCTACAAGCTAATAAGCTAACTATATGATTAAAGTAGCTATTAATGGTTTTGGTCGAATTGGTCGGCCAACATTTAAACGATTAATCGATAGCCACAAAGATATTAAGGTGGTAGCGATTAATGATTTGACTGATACTAAAACCTTGGCCCATCTTTTGAAATACGATTCTGTTTATGGGATTTATGACAAAGAAGTTGGTTATACGGATAAAGGGATTAAAGTTGATGGCAAAGAATATCAGATTTTGGCAGAAAAAGATCCCCTTAATCTACCTTGGAAGAAATTGGGGGTTGATGTAGTGCTTGAGTGCACTGGATTTTTTACTGATCCAGAAGGAGCTGGTAAACATTTGAAGGCCGGAGCTAAAAAAGTAATTATCTCCGCACCCTGTAAGACGTCGGAGGTACCCACTTATGTTTTGGGCGGCAATGAGGAAAAGTATAATTCAGAAAAAGATGACATTATTTCTATGGGTTCTTGTACGACAAATTGTGTAGTGCCGGTAGCTAAAGTAATTAATGATAATTTTGAAATAGAAAAAGCTTTAATGACCACTATTCATAGTTATACTAGCACTCAGAAGATAGTTGATGGTCCTCATAAAGATTTAAGAAGGGGCAGAGCAGCAGCAGTAAACATTATTCCTACTACTACTGGCGCAGCTATTTCTACAATTCGGGTTTTGCCCGAATTAGAGGGAAAATTGAATGGAATTGCCATAAGGGTGCCTTCAGTTAATATTTCTTTGTTGGATTTTGTTGCCCAAGTTAAGAAGGGGACAAGTGCCGAAGAAGTTAATAAGATTTTCGAGCAAGCCAGTCAGAAAGAATTAAAAGGAATTTTAGTAAATGAGAATTTGCCATTGGTTTCTACCGATTTTATTGGCAATCCTTATTCAGCCATTATTGATACGCAATTTACAAAAGTTGAAGGAGAGAATTTGGTTAAGGTTTTGGCTTGGTATGATAATGAATGGGCATATGCCTGTCGCCTCGCGGAAATGGCAGAATACATCGGAAAAACTATAGTTTTTCCGATAAATCACAAATAACAAGCACCAAATAACAAATAAATTCTAAGCACTAAATTCTAAATTCCAAACAGTCCTATAGACCCGAGGTCTCGGACCTATAGGGTTTTGTATTTTGGTCATTGGAATTTGGAAATTGTTTGAGATGTTTGTGATTTGTAATTTGTAATTTATATAAATCTATGATTTATATTGCCAGTGACCACGCCGGTTATCGGCTAAAAGAAGAAATAAAGGATTATTTAGATGAATTAGGGATAAAATATCGGGATTTAGGACCAAGAGAACATGATCTTGATGATGATTATCCTGATTTTGCTTTTAAGGTTGGTAAAAAAGTAGGGCAAAATCCTGATGAAGATAGAGGAATTTTGATTTGCAGTACTGGGCAGGGAATGATGCGGGCAGCTAATAAAATTAAAGGAGTGAGAGCTTATCTGGCTTGGGATGAATTCACTGCTGAAACGGCTCGGGCTCATGGTAATTCTAATATTTTAACTTTAGGCGCTCAGGTCATACCACTGGAAACAGTTAAAAAAATTGTTGCTACGTGGCTGTCTACTGTATTTAGCCGAGAAGAGAGACACAAAAGAAGGCTTAAAAAAATAGAAAAATGCAAATAGAAATCATTCCAACAATTTTAGTTGATACTTTTAAGGAAGTTAAAGAACGAATTAGGAAAGTCGAGGACTATGTTGATTGGGTGCAGTTGGATATAATGGATGGTGTTTTTGTTGATAATGAGACCTGGGATAATCCAAATGATTTGAAAGGATTTAAGACTAAGGTAAAAATAGAAGCACATTTAATGGTGCAAAAGCCCGAAGACGTAATTGATGATTGGCTGGAAGTAGTTGATAGGATAATAATTCATTTTGAATCTAAAATTACTAATAGGGAACTGGGAATAAGGGAATTAATTAAAAAAGCCCATAAAAAGAAAAAAGAATTTGGAATAGCGCTTAATCCAGAAACTCATCCAGCAGTTGTTACACCGTTTTTAATGGATTTAGATTTAGTTCTTTTCATGACTGTTCAGCCGGGCTGGGGAGGTCAGGGATTTAAAGATTGGGTTTTAAAAAAGATTGAAATCTTGCACAAACTTTGGCCCAATGGTAATATAGAAGTAGATGGCGGAATTAATTCTGAAACAGCCCAACAAGCAATTAAAGCAGGAGCTAATCTAATTTGTGCTGGAACCTATATTTTTAGAAATAAAGATGTCAGGCAGGCGATAAAAAGTTTAAAAGAAGTCTGACTTCTTAAAAAAGATATGAAAGTACTGAATTTACAACAAATGGAGCAAATGGCTAATACTATCCGGCAGGATATTATTAAAATGTTGCTTAAAGCTAAATCTGGACATTCAGCTGGTTCTTTGGGTATGGCTGATGTTTTTACTGCTTTATATTTTAGCGGAGTTATAAAACACGACCCTAAAAGACCAAATTGGTCAGAAAGAGATAGAATAGTTTTATCTAATGCTCATATTTGTCCAGTTCACTACGCTGTTTTAGCGCGGGCTGGTTATTTTCCTGTAACTAAATTATCAACTTTGAGAAAGTTGGGCTCTCCTTTACAAGGTCATCCTCACAGGGATATGCTGCTAGGCATTGAAAGCAGTGGAGGTCCAATTGCCCATAATACTTCAGTAGCTGTTGGCATGGCTTACGCCATGAAAATGGATAAGAAAAGAAATCAGATTTATTGCTTGGTTGGTGACGGCGGACAAGATGAGGGACAAACGTGGGAGGCAGTGATGTTTGCAGCTAAGCATAAATTGGATAACCTTACTTTTATAATGGATAGAAACAATATTCAGATTGATGGTTACACCGAAGATGTAATGCCCTTAGAGCCATTAAAGGCAAAATATGAAGCATTTAACTGGCATGTTATTGATGTTGATGGGCACAATATTGAGGCAATTGTTGATGCTATTAATGAGGCCAAGGCAATTTTTGAGAAGCCAGTAATGATTCTTGCTCATACCATTCCTGGCAAAGGAGTTGATTTTATTGAATGGGAGTATGGCTGGCACGGCAAAGTCCCTAAACCCGAAGAAGCCAGAAAAGCTCTTCATCAATTAAGAACTTTAGGAGGAAAAATAAAAGGAGAACATGAATAAAACATTGGTCAAAAATTTATTATCAAAAGATATTAAAAAAATACCAACTCGTAATGGTTATGGCGAAGCTTTGGTAGAGTTAGGGAAGAAAAATAAAGATGTGGTTGTTTTGTGTGCTGATATTAGTGATTCTACCAGAAGTGGAATGTTTCGCGATGCTTTTCCAGAGAGATTTATTGAAACTGGAATTGCTGAACAAAATATGATGGGACTGGCAGCCGGATTAGCTCTTGCTGGAAAAATTCCTTTTGTTTCTACTTATGCAGTTTTTTGTCCGGGAAATAACTGGAGTCAGATTCGTGTCTTAGTTGGACAAAATAATGCTAATGTAAAAATAACTGGCGCTCACGCTGGAGTTTCAGTTGGTCCAGACGGAATGAGTCATCAAGCATTGGAAGATATTGCTATTATGCGCTGTTTGCCTGGCATGATAGTTTTAGCTCCTTGCGATGCAATTGAGACTAAAAAAGCTACCCTGGCAGCTGCCAGGTATAAAGGCCCAGTTTATTTACGATTCGCCAGAGAAGCAACCCCGGTTTTTACTACTAAAAATACTCCATTTGTTATTGGTAAAGCTGAAATATTCCGAGTTGGCAAAGACGCGACAATTATTGCTTGTGGGCCATTGGTTTACAACTCGTTAATGGCAGCAGAGAAATTAGCCAAACAAGGAATTGATGTTGGGGTAATAAATAATCATACAATTAAACCCGTGGATGAAAAAACAATTATTAGGGCTGCCAAAGAAACCAAAGCTGTTGTGACGGTTGAGGAACATCAAGTAATGGGCGGCATGGGTTCAGCAGTAGCAGAAGTTTTGAGCAAGAATTATCCTGTTCCAATAGAAATGGTTGGAGTTCAAGACCGCTGGGGAGAATCAGGCGAGCCAGATGAATTAATAGAACATTTTGGATTGGGAGCTAATAGCATTATAGGGGCTGTAAAGAAAGTTTTAAAAAGAAAATAAAATATGTACGATATTATCACCTTTGGTTCGGCGACCAGAGATGTATTTATAAAAAGTAAAAAATTTAAGACCTTAAGGCGCAAAGAATTTATTACTGGCCAAGGTCTTTGTTTTAATTTAGGGTCAAAGATTTATCTTGATGATGTTTTTTTTGCAACTGGCGGTGGCGGCACTAATACTGCTGCTACTTTTGTTAAACAAGGATTAAAGACTACTTATGTTGGCAGAGTTGGCAATGATCCGGGCGGTATGGCAATAAAAGAAGAGTTGGATAAAATGGGAGTTAGATGCTTCATTTCAGATGATAAAGAAAGAAAAACAAATTATGCCATAATTCTCTCTGTGCCAAATAAAGGAAGAACGATTCTGGTTTATCTCGGCGCCTCGCATTTTTTTAAGAAGAACGATATACCTTTTAGCAAGCTTAAAGCAAAATGGTTTTATATTGCATCTCTTTCAGGGGAGTCCAGTAAAACCCTCTTGCCGATAGTAAACTTTGCCAAGAAAAATAATATCAAAGTAGCCTTTAATCCAGGTAAGATTCATATAAGAATGGGTATAAATAAATTGAAAAGTGTTCTGTCTAAGCTTGATGTTTTAATCTTAAACCAAGAAGAGGCATCATTATTAGCTGGCTTGCCGTATCAAAAAGAAAGAGAGATTTTTCAAAAATTAGATAAATTTATTCCAGGTATTGTTGTAATGACAAAGGGGCCCAAGGGAGTGGTTGTTTCTGATGGAAAGCAGATTTTTCAAGCAGGAACATTTAAAGAAAAAAGACATATTGACAGAACTGGCGCAGGAGATGCCTTTGGTTCCGGATTCGTGGCTGGTTTGATTCAAGCTGGAAAAATTGAGGAAGCAATTAGACTAGGCAGCGCCAATGGAACATCAATGGTAGAATTTTTTGGAGCTAAGAACGGGATATTGACCAAAGGTCAATTTAGAAAAGAAAAACGATGGAAGAATTTTAAAATTATAAAACAAAAATTATGATTCCCCAAGAAAAATTAGCTAAGATTTTAAGAACAACGCCAAAAGTGATTTTAGATATGGAGAAAAGAATGTCAGCCCTAACCGGAAAAAAGGGAGTAATTAAGAGTTTAATGGAAGAGAACGAACACCGGATTAATCGGACTTTAACCTTACTTAATTGTTGCAATCATGGTTATAGAGCAGAGAATATTTTTCAGGCTTTAATTGCAAAGTTAAAAGAAGATGATAAGGCTTTATATAACTTGTTTAAAAAGCCTAGCGGAACTACTGCAGAGGGGCTTCAAACACTTTTTAGTTTTGTTTTGGAGTTGGTTGATAATGAGGAGCTTTTTGTTCTAAAAAAAGAAAAAGCAGAGGAAATTTTGAGAGAGAATCCTCCGCCAAATATTATCAAGGCCTTAAAATATAAAGATGCTGATGAACTTTTAGCAAAAGAGGATTTAACAGAGATTTTTTCTGCTTTAAGATTTGTAGAAAGTAATGAATGGATGCATGAGGCTTTTGATGAAACTTATAAAGAATTAAAACCAGGAGATTTTGAAAAAAGAAGGGCTGATTTGCGGGTGCTATCTGGAAAATGGCTGAAAATTGCAGAAAAATTTGTTAAAAAGAAATATCATAATATTAGCCATCTTAAGGAATTGGGTGTTATTTTTGTTATTCCTTTAAAAATTGATACACCCGGTGAAACTCTGCGACTTTTTTCTCTGATTTTACACTACTTTCATGAAATAAATTTTTATTCTAGATTATTTGAAAGGGCTTCTAGGAAAAAGGATTTTGGCAAGACATTAATTTCTTTGTTAAAAGGTAATGTTTTAGAGAAATTGCCACGAGCGGAGTCGGGGGGAATAAACTGGATGATTATTCAGCAGTACTTAGCTAAGCATAATGAAAGTGACCCTCGTTTGTTTATCCCGCACGTTAATCCAGAGGCCATTCATTGGAAAAAGGCAGAACAAGATATTAGCCATTTGGGGAAAAAATTTGCCAATATTGATATAGAATTATGGTTGGACGTTGATTGGGTTGGAAGATTTTTTAAGAAAAAAACAGGCAAAGAGGAATTAGTGAGTTTTGATTTAGTTGATGTGGCAATGTCTTTAATTAAAGATAAGGGTCAAATTAAATATCTTTACCATCAACAAGAGGCGCTTTGGAATAAGATTTTTAGGGAGTATATGGGCGGTGAAAATTTAGAAAAATTAATGATTGAGAATTTTGATAAGGGGTATATTAGTTTATGAATCCGATTGAAATAATGAAAAAAGCCCAAGAGGGCAAATACACAGTTGGTCAATTTAATGTTTCAACTGACGAACAATTAAGGGCAATCGTTGAGATTGCCCAGGATTTAAAATCCCCTGTAATTATCGGCACATCAGAGAGTGAAAGAAAGTTCATCGGAACAAATCAGGCAGCTGCCTTAGTTAAAAGTTGGCAGGAGCAGACTGGCTTGCCAATCATTTTAAATGCTGATCACTGTAAGAGCCTTGAAAGCGTCAAGCAAGCAGTTGATGCTGGCTATTCAGCAGTTCATTTTGATGGTTCAGAATTGGATTTTGAGGAAAATATTAAAATCATGCAAAAAGTAGTAGATTATGCTAAGTCTAAAAATAAAGAGATTTTAATTGAGGGAGAAATGGGTTATTTGCGGGGCGGTTCAGAAATTCATGGGAAGATAGAAATTAAACAAGAAGATCTAACCCAACCCGAACAAGCCAAAGAATTTGTTGAACAAACAAATATTGATAGCTTGGCGATTGCTGTGGGTAATATTCATGGGGTAGAGACTGATATGGAAAATCCGCCTTTATACCTTGATAGATTAGAAGAAATTCAAAAAGCTGTACCTGAAACATTTTTAGTTCTTCACGGCGGCTCCGGCACGCCAGAAGAAGATATTAAAAAGGCGATTAAACTTGGAGTGGTGAAAATAAATATAAATACCGAGTTGCGCATTGCTTATAAAGATGAATTAGAAAAGACCATAAGAGAGCATCCTGATGAGGTAAAGCCTTACAAAATCCTTGCCTCATCAGTAGAAGCAGTGAAAAAGGTTGTGGAGAAAAAGATTGACTTATTTGGCAGTAAAGGTAAAATATAATCTTGTAGTTTATGTTGGAACTTAATGCTAAAATCAGAGAGACTTTAGGTAAAAAAGTAAAATCCCTTCGAAAACAAGGGGTTATTCCAGCCGTGCTTTACGGAGCAAAAATAAAATTAATGCCCCTTGGAATTGACTATAACGAATTTGAAAAGGTTTATGAACAAGCAGGAGAAAGCACGGTCGTGAAGTTAAAGATAAAAAACAAAGAGAAAAAAGAAGAGATGAGAAATGTTTTAATCTATGACGTTGATCAAGAGCCAGTAACTGATAAATTTATTCATATAGATTTTTATCAGGTGAGAATGGATAAGCCGATTACTGTTGAAGTGCCCTTAGTTTTTGAAGGAGAATCTCTAGCAGTAGAAACCGAAGATGGAGTTCTGATCAAAAATATAACAGAAGTAGAGGTTGAAGCCTTGCCAGCCAATCTACCCCATGAGATAAAAGTCGATATTTCAACTCTTAAAACTTTTGAAGATTCAATTCACATTAAAGACTTGAAGGTTTCTGAGGGAGCAAAAATTTTAGCTGAGTTCGAAGAAGTTGTAGTCTCGGTTATTCCACCTCGTTCAGAGGAAGAACTAGCAGCATTAGAGGAGGAGGTTGCCGCCGAAGGCGAGCCTCGCTTAGAGCGGGAAGAAAAGGTAGAAGAGGTAGAGAAAGCAGGAGAACCCGTCGAAAGCCCAGAGGGCATTCAGGCGGGCCCGCCCGCTTCGACTCAGCGAGGCGAGCCACAATCCGAAGGTTTGGGCGGGGAGGAAAAGGAGGAGAAAGGGGAAAAGGAAGGGAAATAATCATGTATATTTATAGAAAATTTATTCGTTTAAAAGAAACTCGAAAGAGACCTCGCGCAAAGGGGCGGGGTAAATTATTTTCGAGTTTTTTTTATCCGTCGCAACCCGCCAGAAGTTGGAACATCTTGGCGGGAAGCAGGCGGACCCGTCTAAATGCGAAGCTTTTGGCGGGTTGCATCACTATTTTATTATTATTTACACTGACCCCACTCCTGTTAGCCCAAGATGAGGGGAAAAGCGCAGAAGAATTAAGGGCTGAACTAAATGCTCAGATTCAGGAATTAACCAAAGAGATAGAAAAACACAGAGGAGCCATCAGAGAGATACAAGGCCAGGCCAAGAGCATGCAAGGGGAAATTAGTCTTTTGGACAATCAAATAAAACAGTTCGAATTAGAAATTAAACGAATAAAATTAATTATAGGAGGCATTGAATTAGAAATTAATGGAATTGAACTTAAAATTAGAGGGATTGAACAACAGACAGAAAATGAAAAAATTATTTTAGGTGAACTTATTCGAGAGATTTACAAAAATGACCAAACCTCATTTTTAGAAATTGTTTTAACTAAAGAGAATTTATCAGATTTTTTTTCAGAGATTCAAGCCTTAGAAAGCCTTCAGTTGGGGATTCAGAAATCCTTGGAAGAAATCAGGATTCTAAAAGAAGAATTAGAAATCAAAAAAGCAGAGCTCGAAGAGCAGAGAAATGAAATGATAGCCTTAAAAGCTGTTCAGGAAACTCAAAAATATTCTATAGAGAAAAAAAGAAAAGAACGCCAAAAACTTTTAGATGAAACTAAGGGACAGGAATATTTGTATCAACGACTAATTAAAAACAAGCAGATGGACGTTAATACTATTCGGAGCCAGCTTTATATTTTGCAAGGAATGGGAGGATCGTTGAAATTTGAGAATGCCTTGAGTATTGCCGAGTTTGCTTCTTCAATTACTGGAGTAAGACCAGCTTTTATATTGGCAGTTTTAAGCATAGAGTCTGGTTGGGGTGCAAATGTTGGTACTGGTACTTGGCGGATTGACATGAAGTCCAATCAACATTCAGCTTATTTAGTTATTTGTGAAAAATTGGGATTTGATCCTGACATGATGCCGGTTTCTCGCAAAGCCTGGTATGGTTGGGGCGGGGCAATGGGTCCGGCTCAGTTTATACCTAGAACTTGGTTGGGGTATGAAAGCAGAATAGCAGCTATTACAGGACATAATCCTCCTAATCCTTGGGATATGGATGATGCTTTTGTAGCCGCTGGTCTTTATTTGGCTAATGCCGGAGCAGCTACTCAGACTTATGAAGCCGAGCATAGAGCATATATGATATATTTAGCTGGAAGTAATTGGCGAAAATCTTATTTGCAAGTTTATGGCGATAAAGTTATGAGGATAGCCGCTACTATTCAGGAACAAATCGATTTGATAAAATAAAAGTGCTAAAGCACTTTTTCCTACCAATTACGAATCTAAACTAATTACGAATTCGTAATTCGATGAAATTCGTAATTCGTAGGGGAGCGAAGCGATGTATATTATTCTTATTATTTTAATTCTTTTTTCTGCCTTTTTTTCCGGTGTAGAAACCGCTGTTTTTTCTTTAAGCGATATCAAACTAAAAAAAATGATTTCTCGCAAAGAGAAGAATGCCAAGTTGGTCGCTAAATTGAAGTCAAACCCTCAGCGACTTTTGATTACTATTTTAATTGGTAATAATGTTGTTAATATTGCGGCTGCTTCTTTGGCTACAGTACTTGTTACTGATATTTTTAATTCTAGTGTAGTTGGTATTACAACGGGCGTAATGACTTTAATTATCCTTATTTTTGGCGAGATTACCCCCAAGTCTTTAAGTATTAAATATAACGAGAAAGTTTGTTGCTTAGTTGCTAAGCCGTTATTTGTAATAGAACAAATTCTTTTACCAATAGTTTGGCTTTTTGAAAAGATTTATCCCAAAAGAGGATTACGAGTTCCTGCAATAACTGAAGAGGAGCTTCGAATTATGGCTTCGGTTGGGGTTCAAGAGGGAACGGTTCAAAAAAGAGAAGCAGAAATTATCAGAAAAGTCTTTCAGCTTAATGATATTACTGCCGAAGATGTAATGACTCCCAGGTCAGAAGTTTATGCCCTTGAGGAGAATGGAAAATTAAAAAGCGTAAAAAATAAAATTATCAATTCCCGTTTTTCTCGCATCCCAATTTATGAAAAAAGCATTGATCATATAACCGGGATTTTATATAAGAATGATGCCTTAATTCATCTGGCTAAAAAAGGCGCCGATGTTATATTAAAAGAAATTGCCCGGGGATCGATTTTTATTCCTGAATCAATGTTTATTGATGAATTAATGAGGGAGTTTCAAAGAAAGCACATTCACATGGCAATAGTTGTTAATGAGTATGGCGAAATAGTTGGCATTGCTACTTTAGAAGATATCATTGAAGAATTAGTAGGAGAAATAGTTGATGAGACTGATGTTTCTGAGGAATTAATAAAAAGAATAGATAAAAAGACAATCTTGGTTCACGGAACAACAGAGGTAAAACATATTAATAAATTTTTCAATATTTCCTTAGACGAAAAATACACCACCATAAGCGGACTTATAGAGGATAAGCTTAACCGAATTCCTAAAATTGGCCAGAAACTCAAATTAGAAAAGATAGCATTGGAAGTCAAAAATGCCGATAAAAGAACAGTGAAGAAAGTGAGCGTTACAAA
>CAYRSI010000014.1:0-18425 GCA_964426965.1 uncultured Candidatus Saccharibacteria bacterium | reverse complement strand
TTTTCTAAGGCAGTTGGGTATATTTTTATATGTAATAATTTTCATCCCTCCTTTATAAAATTAATAGTTATAGTTTTAGATTATCAGGTGGCTTAAATAAAAAAAGAAGGGAAAAATTGTCTTTTGAGGCAATTTAAGGGTAAAATTCTTAATAAGAAGGGGATAAAAAAAGCCACCTGATAGGTGGTAAATATTTTCCAAAAGGGTAGAACTCTATTTTAAGAAGACTCTTTTTTGTCCTTTTCGGGCGCAGACTTCTTCTCTAAGGGTGGCTCCGGCCAAGGTTTTTGTCTTCTAACTTTTTCTATTTTCTCCCTTTCCCTTTTTTCTTCTTTCTCTCTTATTTCTTTTTTATCCCCTGCGTTTTTGTTAGAGGATTTACTGAATACATATTTCATGGGTAATCTCCTTAATTATTACTCAAGAATTCCTCTCGATTTTATTACTTCGTCTTGAATTTTTAATATCAGTTTTTCTTTAATCGGAAAATTCTTTTCATCAATCTCATTCTCCTCATCTTTTATTCTTTTGTATTCTTCAATTAGTTCATTTTCAATTTTATCTTTTCTTGAAATCCAGAGAATTTCGTAATCACTTAAAACTCTCTTCCATTTACCTTTAATAGTAGACATATGCTCTATTGCAGTCTCCAATTTTAAGATTGAAGAAATTATTGCTATAATTGCTACAATTGCAGATAGTATTTTCCAAAGAACCTGAATGTCAGCCCAAAAACTCCAGCTGGCTACTGTCCCTGAAGCCATTATTGCTAAAAATATTTTTATGTATCTATTTTGCTTATGATAATTTCTGCTTAAATGTGCCCAATATCTCTCATTAAGATCAGCATCTAAAACTGATTCCCAAATCGCTTTTGAAATTTCCATTCTGTAACCTCCCTTACTTTATTTTCATTACTATAGCGCAAGATTAAAGTCAATAAAAAAAAGCGCTTGACAAGCTATATTTCCTTTTCTATACTGATGGTAATAGTGGAGATGATAGTATTAATGGAAGTGGAGGTAATGTAAATGGAGATAACAATCAGGGGCAACAAATATAAGATCTTTAAGAAAAAAATCTTACAAGTCCTAAAAGGTGCAGATCCCCAGCGTATTGTCACATATTCTATAGAAGTAAATGGAAAAAAATTTCCCATAAAACAAGCTTTAGCTAAAACTCTAAAGATTTCACCATTAGAATTTAGCACAGGTAGAGCATATCAAATTCTTCAAGATTTGGGTTTTGAAATAATAACAAAATAAAGTAATATAGTTCTTTATTAGTTCCTTAAAAAAGGGAGGACAAAATGGTAAAGCGATTCAAACCGAATATCGATCGTAGTCTTCCATCCGGGTGGCCTGAGGATATCCCACTTCCGACACTAGAAAAATCAAAAGAAAGTGTGCGTAAAGGTGAACGTATGATAGTCAATACGTTAAACGATCTAAGAAGCAAGGTAACGGGACCCACGCCAGAAATGCTTCGAACGATAATCACAATTTGATAGATTCGAGACTCTTTCCATGCATCCAATTGATGTGCAATATCCCAATTTAAGAATCCTCACGTTAACTGAAAAAGCAGACGTAAAACGTCTGCTTTTTTTACTTTCTCAAGAATATGAATTAGAAAGCCTTGATAATCTAGAGAATGAATACTTCTTAGCCACAATAAAACCAGAACTTCGGTTACCTGCTTCACTAATAGCAGAAATGGTATTACCACATGGTTCACGATCCCTGGGTATACATTCAGCGATAGTTGAGTCAGATTACGTAGATCGAGATTCCAATGTATTGTATGCTCGACTTTATGCACGGGCCTTTAGAGATTACCCTCGTAGAACTGTTAGGCTACATTTTTTCAGTAAACCAATCACTTCTTGTAAGCAATTAATAAGTGAACAGATTCTTCAAGATTCCTATATTGGCTTTTGTGTACTCTCAGCGAGTCGACCAGGGGATATTGGAAGAACAGTCCTTCCTCCTCCAAAAGACAAAAGTGAATGGCTTTTCGTTCCTGCACAAGGAAAATATTCAATTAATATAGGAGGCGCACAATTGTACGCCAGGGGAACCGCTTTTATTCAGCAAGATGGAAGGGCTGCGGCTTGTGCTAGCGCAGCTACATGGATGTCTGCTAGTATACTCGCTAAACAGCATGGATTAGCATCTTACTCAATGACAGACATTACTGAACTGGGAACAAGATTTTCATTACCTCGGGGTTGGGGAGGATCTCGATCTGGTCTCGAGGTAGAACAAATCCTGTGGGCTTTACACGAAATGAATTACGAACCGATATCTCATGTCGTTAAGGATTCTGATATAGCTAAGGAGGTAATTTATAGCTATATTGAGTCAGGTATCCCGCCAATATTAATCATATTTTTACCAGAGCCGGATGGTTTTCATGCTGTGACAGCCATTGGCCATACTTATAGCTCAACTATAGACATAACAGCTATAACTAATAAAAGCATAAATAGTGTAATCCCTTGGTGTCCATGTTTTCTGGCTCATGATGATCAAAATGGCCCCTACCTTAAGTTTAGAGTCGACTCGCCGAATGCACAAAGCAAAGGAAAGCCGACATTTATGTTGGATGAATCGAATTCATTTCCGACAAAACATAAGCAAGAAATTCTGGATTGGTATCGCGATGCTTCTCTTTATTATATCGTGGCACCGCTTCCACCTCGCCACGCTCTCAGACCAGAAGAAGCAACCGCAAAAGCTAAGGCTATCCTTGCACAGGCCTTTGAGCTTTTTAATCCAGTTCTAACAAACTTAGGCAAGAAACTGCCTGAACCTCAAATTTATCGTACATATTTCACTTCCTCTAATAAATTTAAAAGTAACATTACGCATGACCCAATGAATAAAGAAAAAAAGCGACGAAGCATGTCACTTGAACTTGCTCATTGGTATAGAGGATCCTTATACCCTCGCTATATATGGGTTACAGAGCTATGTGGGTTAGAACATAGACTAAATAAAAATCCAGATGATCTCCGAATTATTGCGGACGTAACAATCGATCCCACCGCTTCTCCATTTTCGTTGGATTTTGTTACACTCCATTTACCACATTTATTTTTTAGAATGCCTTCTGCAGCCACAAGCGTATCCCGAGCTTTACAAAATCCAATTGGGTTCATAAAAAATGATTCTCCTTACCAACTACTCATTAGACCGGAAACTTTTCAGGCTCCCTTAATCTTTTCTAAATAAAATCTCTTTATGTCGTGCTCATAAATATTTGGGGTATTTTGATAGATTTCAATAATATTGTTTCTTAAGATTCGAAAACTTCCAGAGAGAGAAACATACAATCTGTTTGAAAATGTTATCTTTAGAGGACTCCAGGGGCTAAATTTCTTACTCCTCAAAGTTTACTTTCTGCTGAATTCTCAAAGACTCTTCCTGAGTTAAAGTAGAAAGATACCTCATTACCATGGAAATTGATGAGTGACCTAAATGGTGCTGGAGAGCCTTGGGATTTCCCGTTTGCCTCAATCTCTCGATTGCATCCGAATGTCTTAAAAGATGAGGGAAAACTCTTTTTTCAAATCCTGCTTTTATTGCAGCTTCCTTGATTATCTGCCAGCCTCTGATTCTATTGAAAGGGAAAAATCTATCTTGAGAATCGAGTTTTTTATGGTAGGCATATGCTATAAGTTTGTTTGTTAGGCTTTCCGGGCAGGAAACTATTCTTGGTTTTTTACCTTTTCCCATAACCTCTATAACTGGCTTTCCATCAAACTGATCAATCTTAGCTGGAGTTAAAGATAATGCTTCAGATATTCTTAGCCCTGTTTGATATAAAAACAAAATAAAAAGATAATCCCTTTCTCCGTTCCTTTTTTTTCTTGCTTCCGTTGCTAGCTTCTGAACCTCCTCAGGTAATAAATAAGGGACAATCCTAATTGACCTTGCAAGCTCTGCTTGTCTTATAATTAGCTTTTTATTTTTCATGATTTACTGTACAATAATGAAAACTGTTTAGATATTTTGATTATATGGCATTAAAAATGCCTGTCAGCTATTGAATTAAGAGTAGATCTATGTTACTTTATGAACAAAAGTACTCCTTTTGTTTAATTACAAATCTAGTATTATTCCCCTTTATTCAATCCTAAACTGGGAAAATTCTACTGTCAAGAAGAATAAACAAAAGCTCTGGTTCGTTTAAATAAGTCAGAGCTTTTTATTTGTGAGAAAGGCAAAAAATATAAGATATTTTTCTATATCCTATTTTCTCTCTGCTAAGTCTTTAATTTCCTTGATTTCTGAATTTGTTCAGCAATTCAGCAAATTCAATTCTCAAGGAGAATAAACAATCTAGTGAACATGATGAAGGACTTGATTCCAGCTCTAAAAATTGATTTCAGGGGTTCTTTATCCCGGATAAAATCGGCAATTATAGGACTGTGTTTGTAGTAGAAGCTAATTAAAGCCTTTCCTATTTTATTAGTCGATAGATAGCTATCTCTGAATTCCCGAAGAGCTTGCACATCTTCAGCCATAGCAGATCCGAAGGCTACCGTGGCTATAAAACACGCCTTGTCTTCTTCAGATGAAGAAACCTTTATATAGTTCACTTTCTCTTCCATATCCGCTCCAAGTGGTCCCGTCACTGTTAAACTAACCGTGAAACTACCGGTGTCGTAATAAGTGTGGTTAGGATTCTGTTCAGCATTTATTTTTCCATCACCAAAGTCCCAGTGCCAGCTATCAATACTACCTGAAGATAGATCTGTAAACCGAACAACCAGAGGCTTGGTTCCCTCTGTTGGTATACCTTTAAAGTTTGCAATAGCTGGAGTCGGTTCTATTACGTTTATATAGTCTGATTCTGTTTTGTTATCTGACCCTCCAGGGCCGTCCACGGCTAGGCTGACTGTAAAATTTCCAGAGCTTTCGTAAATATGCGTAGGATTTTGCTCATAAGATGTATTTCCATCCCCGAAGTTCCAGGACCAGTTGTCAACACAACCTGTGGACAAATCTGTAAACTGAACAGTTAATGGCTTTTCCCCTTCTGTTGGAACACCTTTAAAATCTGCTGTAGGTGGAGCTACTCTTGCATGAGCGCCCATATCAGAACGCGATCCATCACAATCAAGTATATCAGGGTCGCCAGCGTCTATACATGGAGAACCTGGGAGTAAATGGAAGCGTTCTGTAGGGTCTGTTTTTGCTCCCCAAATATATACAAATTTATCCTTCACTGAATTACTGGAAAGTGCAGGTGTAAATGTTATGGATGTTCCACTTATACTCTGAATCTCTCTAATTACTCCGTCATTGTTATATTCAATATTATCTCCTATTAAATAAATTGTACCATTGGAGACTTCTATTGTAGTGGTTGTTCCATTTTCAGTTGTTATATCAAGCGAATCAAATACATTCTCAAACAATGGATCTTGACTTATATTCCCTGTAGCTGGAGAGATATTGAAATAATTTCCAAAAACATTTTCCCATAAATCATTATATGAAACGGTCGGTGTACCGCCACCAACGTTGAAAATCCCATGACTAATGTTGTTAGTAATGATATTGTTTTTTATCGTGGGTGAAGAACCATTAAAGCTATAAATACTGTTCCCGCCTTGAATACCTTGAGTATCAGGATCTCCAAGATCAATATTATAAGAAATAGTATTATTGATAATAGTAGGGCTTGAACTATCAATAATAACACCCCCATGTCCATGAGCAAAGATTACATTATGTTTAACAAAGGGCCTTGCATCATACTGACAATGTATTCCACTGTAAATATGGTTATAAATTATATTTTTCTCTATTTGGGGTGAACAATCGCCATTAACTATTATGCCACAAGGGTAGTTATCAAAGATTGTGTTGTTTGTAATGGTTGGAGATGAATTACACCAGATTCCAAAATAGTTATTTCTGCTAATTATATTATCATGAATTCTACTAGATGAACTGTGTTTTATCCATATTCCTACCTCCTCATTGTCAGAAATTACATTATTGTAAATTTCCGTATTTGCATAACCCAGACGGATACCGTGGAAGCAATTACTTATAATATTATTCCTTATAATAGAGCTATCTTTGTTATAAGAAGAATCTCTAGTACAGACAAATCCACTCCCTCCTCCAATATTACTTATTTTATTGAACTCAAGAATAGCAGAGCAACCTTCCAAATAAATGCTAGCATAATAAGCATCGCTGGTTATTATATTATTGCTAACAATAAAATTATTGACCCTATTTCCATGAATCACAGCATCAGTTGAGCCCGAATTATGAATAGTAAAACCATCTATTTTAGAATCGTTCGCCCCTTCTACAACATGATTATTTCCAGATCCAACTATCGTGGTAGAATCTGCTCCATCTCCTTGTAGGACTACTCCAATTGCCATAATTATATCTTCATTATACGTACCCACAGCCACTTTAATTGTATCTCCACTTCTTGCAACGTATAAAGCTTCTTGAATCGTCAAATAATCTTCTGGTACATTTATTACTATGGCATTATTTCCACTTACTGCCATCCATTGTATTGTTGCTATGAAGAAACCCACAAAAGTCATCAAAATAATATTTCTAAACCGTTTCCAATGCACCTTAACCTCTATATATATTAGAGTAATAGTCTTCTAGTCTTGTTTTCCCAAAGTTCTTGTTTTTTAAGATTTTTTGTTTTATAAATAAAAGCCTCCTAAACAAAAGGAGTACTTTTGTTTAGTTTTATCAATAATTTCAATTCAAATTATGGAGTTGGATAGATTGATATCTTAATTGGCCATTTGGACAAAAATACTCAAGTGGCTTTTTAAAAGTATTGAAAAGAAACAGATCTAAGAAGATTTGATCAGCTTATGAAATTGATAAATGTTTTTTTGACGACAATATTAAAATAAAATATAATATATTTTCGAACTTTTTCATTTGATCACTCTTGACAATGGATTTTTTACACGATAATGTTTTAAATGTAGGGAGGCTAACAATAAAGCAAACAGTACAGGTTTTCCTTTCCTTGTCTAAATTTCCTTATTATTCCGCTTACAATTTAATCTGAAAATGAAGGCGGTCATTAGGGAATCTTATCAAATCAAAAAAATAATGTAATGCACTTTTTACAATTCTCATATTTTTTTATACTTTATTTGTTCTTTAAAAGCTATGTAAATTCTTTTAAAAAAAGATTAGACATACCATTTTGAATTCCGTACAGGGCTATTCACGTTGTAGTACCCATTTCCGTGGATAGCCCACCCCCTTTCTTCTTCTTTTCTAATTTTTCCTTGGTAAAAAACTTGACAAAAGGTTCTATATTTAGTATATAAATATTAGGGTACTACTAGATGTAGAAAATAGGAGGTTTAGCAAGAGTAGAGAAATAACTATTTAATTCGGAATTCAAAATGGTAAAAAAGTGTTGTAGTTTACTTGTATGTAATTTCTTTTTATATTTATTAAATCCCAAAAAACATCAGCTAAAATCGGTCTCTATACCGGATTTTTTTTACCTCAAAACACTTCGTTATTTTAATAAATCAAAGATACGCCCTCCCCCTCTGATTAAAAATCTCGTGTTAATGCTATCAATGAAGTCTGAGGAATATAAGGAGGAAAAATGGAAAAAAGTAAATGTGAGAAAGCTTATAGTCGGGGCAAAGAAGATTCGAAAAACGCAGGTATATTAGACAGTCTTTGTCATGATTTAGGAAAAATATTCACCTTTACAAAGGAAGATCAGTCTTATGACGCTGGGTGGGACGATGATATGAAGGGAAAAAAATGAAACAAATCCTGGTACAAACATTTAATTTAACAAGTTAGCGGAGATACAAATAAAATTACACGGAGCAGTAATAAAAGAGCAAGGGATTACCTTTGCTATAGTTGTTGTGAAAAGACATGTCTTAAATTCTCAATTAGAAGCCAAAAAAGCAATCAGGTCCTTTTCACCGGTTTTTCCAGGAATCCCAGTGGTTTTGGCAGCGCAAGACGCCAAGAATGTCCCAACATATTTTGGACGAAAAGACATTGTCAATTTTCTCGCAAATATTGATTTCAGAAGAATCCCCTGGAAGGAGTATAGATTCGATCTTTAACTTTATCTAACACAGAACACAAATTAAACAAAAGGAGTTTTATATGAGTTTCTCTGAAGAGACTATTCAAAAAGTTTGGGAAAAGGGTCATGTTGTATCAAACAACGACCCTAATGTCTACCGAAAGGATGATTGCAAGGCTTGGATTCGCAGAAATGCATATGGGAACAGAGACTCTCAGTATGGATGGGAGATTGACCACATAAAGCCAGAATCAGAAGGTGGTGGGGATGAACTTTCAAATCTCCGTCCTCTTCAATGGCAGAATAATGCTAAAAAGCAATCTGGACGCCTTGGCTGTGCTGTTACGGCATCAGGTCAAAATAATGTCCCTGTTTAGCGGGCCTACAAAAAGAAGGACCGGCCTGACCAGGGCTTAAATTCCTCTTTGCTGAAAAATCCAGGCAGAATTTTTAATTAGGACTCTTAAAACGTTGACAATCAACATTATTAAGAAGTTTAATGAGGAGGAAAGGGGGGAATAAAAATGACTCAACTGGTTCAAATTATTTCAGGTATAATTATAGCCGCAGCAACGACTGCCCTGGCTATAATAACGTATAAGTATATGAAATCCACTAAAATTATGGCTGATTCTATGGAGTTACAATCAAAGATAATGACAAGAGAATTTGAAAAGCGAGTTTCACCCATTATAGACCTAATACTCCAACGCTCACAAACAAATAGCGAAAAAGGAAAATACCATTATGCTGTTTGTAATTTAGGGAATGAACCAGTTAAATTAAAAGAAGTAAAGACAAGATATTGGCAGCCCGATGAACCTGAAAGAGAGTTCGCTCCCATTATAAAACCGATAAATAAACTTATTGCCGCTAGCCCTAGCTCAATTGAGGTTGATGTAGAAATTAATTTCTCAAAAATAAATCAAATTAATTCGGAATCCCAATTTAGGAAAAAAATTCTTAAGCAATCGATATTTATTATAGAAAATGTGGATCATGAGGAGTTTGAAATTGAGGATATTGTCCGCAAGATTTGTTAAAAAATAGTTTTTATTCTTTAATCTCTCTATTCGAAAATGCCTTCCTTGATGTAAAGAACAAGATAAATTTTGAATGCTCTTTGCACCCACATTTACAAGCTCATCTGGTAATTTTTACTCAAAAGGCAAATATCTCTGCCTTTTTTCATTCAATCCCTTAGCTTAACCTTAAAGTAAGATGAGGTTAGGCAAGAAGACAATTGACAAAGAAAAAAATACATGCTACGCAGATAAAAGGGGGAAGGTTTCAGCCTTTATTATTGAATCAAGAGGAGAATTAAACAAAGTGAGGCTTTTAAAAGCTTTGAGTTTAATTCTTTCAGAAAAAGATATAATGGATTATTTTAAGTCTAGAGGGCATTCATTTCGTCCTGCCGAAAAAGATTTCAAAATATGAAAAAGGGCGATTCTTTAAGGGTTTAAAACTCTCCTTTAATTTTAATTACCATTTAAATCATATGAAGAAAGCAGCAATTTATGCTCGCGTCTCAACAGAGAGACAAGAAGAGCAAAAGACAATTGAATCGCAGATATGTGAGCTGAGAGAAGCCTGCAAGAAAGACGGAGTCGTAATCGTTAAAGAATATATTGACGATGGTTTTAGCGGAGGGATTCTCGCAAGACCCGGGCTGGATCAACTAAGAGATGATGTTTCCAGGGATTTAATTAATACGGTTTATATCCTTTCGCCTGACAGACTGGCACGGAAATACCTTTTTCAAGCACTGGTAATAGAAGAACTAAAAAAGAAAGAAATTGAAGTCATCTTTTTAAATAAGCCAGTAACAGACAGTCCGGAAGATCAACTTTTACTTGGAATAGAGGGACTCATCGCTGAATACGAGAGGGCCAAAATACTTGAAAGGACGAGGAGAGGAAGGCTTCATAGGGCAAAGAATGGAGAAATCATGGGAGGCTCAGCTCCATATGGTTATGATTACTTGGCAAAGACAAAACAGAGGGCAGCTTATTACAAGGTAAACGAGAAGGAGGCAGAAGTCGTAAGGATCATATTCTCCCTTTATTTGAGATTTAGGAGTACTTCGAAAATTGTCAAGGTCCTGGCTAATAAGAAGATTAGGACAAGAAATAACTCAAAATACTGGTCAAAAGGAATGATACATAGGATTCTTACAAATGAATGTTATCTTGGAACAACTTATTACAACAAGCATGACAGGAGTGGAGGGAAGCGAAGAAAAAGGGAAAGAAATGAGTGGATTCCGATAAAAATTCCAAAGATTGTGAATGATGAGATTTTTGAACTGGTTCAGAAGATCTTAAAGAGCCATAGAGGAGGGAAAAGAAGAAGAATCTATATTTTATCGGGTTTGATGAGATGTGAGCATTGTGGTTCAAAATACATAGGATTGAGTTCTAATAAGGGTCGACATTTCTATTATCGATGCGGAAACTTAGTCAAGAGGTTTCCTCTGCCTAAAAACTGCGATTCAAGACCTGTGAAAGCGGAAAGAATTGAGAGCGCGGTAATAAATGCAATTAAGAATGCGCTGTTGAAACCTCATATACTGATAAATCATATTCTGGGCCTAGCTAAAAACATCCTCGAGAAAGGAAAGAACGCAAAAAAGGATAAAGAAAGGCTAACGAGCAAAATGAAGAGCTTGGGGGATAAAAAGGCAAGGCTGCTCGAACTTTATCTCGAAAAGATTATTCAAAAGAGCACCTATTTGGAGAAGAGAAAGGAAATTGAAGAAAAAGAGAAAGAACTAGAAAAAAGGAAAGAAGATGTGAGTCATGTTGCGCCTTATATCGATAAATCCTTGATCATTCAGAATGTAAAATACTTTTCGAAACTGGCGAAAGAAAGGATAGAGACACTAGAGCCTCAAAAATTACAGGAGTTCTTGGCATATTTAATCGATGAAATAACATTCAATTCAAACAAAATGAAAGTAAAAATATCGGGACATATCCCGATAACAAAGAAAATGGACGACTCAAACTATGATACATTGTCTCATTTCTCTCCTGATTTGATGCCCGAGACTAGAAACAAAAAACTGAGGTTTGAGTTGGAGGTGAAAGTCTGATGATGTTGCGGGCAATGGATAAAGTCCGAACGTGGATTGTAAGGAATTACGAGAAATTCTGGATTACTGACATAAATAAAAAAATAACGTTGCCTTAAATCTAAAAGTATCAAATAAATTTCCCCGATCTATCTCTTACTCATCACGGTACATCCTAAACAGGTAGGACAAAATCAAATTTCCTTATATTTAAAAGGATTGATATCGCGTGGACTTAATTTTTCACCTTTAGAATCAATAAGTTTCTTAATGTTAAGAAAACTAAAATTTTTAAGCTCCTTTTGATCATCCCTGCTTATATTAATTACGCCAGGAAAGATATCGCAGTAATTTTTATTTTTTTGGAAATCTTTATATTCATGTACAATTTTAAGCAACGGGGGAACTGAACTAAGCTTTTCTACTATCTTTTTACACATTTCAGGAACCTGTGAATGACAAAGACGATAAAGCCAAATTAACTGGTAATCCGCATCTGGCTGTTCTGAGGTTATCCTTCCTATCTCCTCAATAAATTGTTTTTTCTTGGAAGGTTTACACTTACCTAAAAGTGAGTCAATTAACAAAATTGAATATGGAGTGACTTCTTCTCGTGCAAGGATAATTTTCCGCAATATTGCTATCAATTGGGAAACACCTGATTCATCAATTTTTAATTCCTTTCCATTAATTTTTTTTACCAATTTTGAAAGGACTATCATGGATGCTCTTCCCTGTGTATATTTTTTCTGAATTCTGTAAGTTTCCAAAAGGATATCCCTTAGAAAAGCAAAAGATATTTTATCAGGTAATTCATCGCTTGTTATTCTCCCTAAAAGAAACGATTGCTTTATTTCTATATCCCAGGGCCTGAAAACTCTTTCAATCACATCTTCATATATATGGGTTTTGTTGGGATTGAGTGCCAGATTAAATTCTTCATGAAGAATACGATTTAGTCTTTTTAAAACCTTATTAGCATCACCACTGTCCTTACTTAATATTCGATAATCATCGCGGAATCGCGAAATAATAACTCTTAAATTAAGTTTTTCTTTTTTTAGTCGCCTACTTAATTCTGCATCAACTGCTGTTAACACAATTTCAGCAATGATATCTGAAACTAGAGACCCAATTGGAATACCGTTGGTTTGTGTATCTCTAGAGTTTCGAAAAAGTTTGTCAAGTTGACTACCAACTAGCTTTAATCTCCTCCAATCAGAACGTGCTTTACTCTTTGAGTGCAACGCCCATGCAATACTATGAGTGTATATTGATGAATAAAAATTTTGGATATCTGCAACTGTCAAGCAATTATAAATGGCACAATCCTTTATTAAATCTCTTTCTGCCATCTGGAGCCAACGTTCTATGCCCTGTCCTTGTAATGACTGGCCTTTCCTTAATTTAAAGTCATAAGTAGAATAACATGCAACCTCAGTGGGCTGACATAGGTGTTTTTTAATATTCTCCCAATTCTCTTTCTCAGTTAATACATTAACAATGTGCCAATACATAATAGGGTGAAAAAAACTGAATCTACGCCACGACAAATTTCCTTTCGGAGTAAAAGTATCTAAGGTCTGCGTTATTGGTACTTTTCCCCAATCAATATCAATAAGTTTCATCTTGTCAAAACCGGTAGCTTGATAATAACCTGGCATCATAAAACTAGAACTATTATAACCATGCTTGTACAAAAAATTTCTCGCGACAGTGTTAGAAATCTTCGAAAGCCTTTTCTTTAGTCCTTCAGAATAATTCATTAAATTTTTTTCTTTCATAGCAGAATTGTCTTTTAAGAATATTATATAAAATTAATGCTCCTTAAAAAAGAAGAGAATTTTTGCCTTTTCCGGCAAATTTACTGCGGGCAATGAACAAAGTCCGAACTTGGATTATGAAAAATTATACTCCCAATATGACTGCCATTTAAATGGTGTTTTTAAACATTCTTCAATAGTTTTTCCATTAATAAGTGTGTCTAGTCCATATTGAGTAGCGCGATGACCAATTACTAAAATATTCTTATCTGAATGATTCTTTTTTAGTTCTTTGTAAAATTCATGAGTTCTTTCCATTGCTTGTTCATAATTTTCTCCATTTGGAAATGGTTTTTTTATTTTCTGTATTTTCATTGGTCCAACTATACTTGCTGGTTTTCCATTAAAGTTTCCATAATTTAATTCTCTTAGTCTTTTGTCTGGTTTAACCAAGTTTACTTGTCTTTCATTAATAATCATTGGCAGTTCACCAAATGCTATTTCAACAGTATCTACGGCTCTTTTTAAATCTGAACAACAAATTAAATCAAATTTAATATCTTTTAATGAATTTTTTAACTCTTTAGCTTGTTTGATTCCTAATTCAGACAATTCAACGTCCTTCCATCCAGAAGATAATTCTTTTTCATTGTCTGTGGTTGTCGCATGGGCTGCAAAATATATTTTCATAAATTTATTTTTTTGATTTTTTTATGATGATCGGACAAGTTTAAAAATTTCCACCATTGCAAGCGTATCCATCTTGCAATATTCTAAAAGATTATTAATTATTTTCTGTTTTTCGTCTTCCGTAATACTACTAAAAATCATTTTTCCCCATTGTTCCATTGCCTCGCTTCCATCCTGAATATCAAGATTTTCATAAGAAAATTCTGGTATTAAAGCTGGCAACACATTTTTAATAGATGTTTTCCCTTTAAATCCTGAAAGCAGATAATCTTTTTTAAAAATTTTCTCTAAATCGAAAGTTCTACTAATTAAATCAGATAAGAAATGGTTATGCTCTGGATATCTTTCTGCCATTTCTTTATTTTTGGTGTTTTCGAAAGATGCGTGCCAAGAGACAATTGTACCTTTAGGAGTTATAGTTTTATTCATAAACTCAATTAAACCAAGAGTTGCATTATTAGCTTCTTTTGCGAGATATTCAAAATGCTTTAAATTGCCACTTGAATCAAGAACATGGATAGAAACCTGGAAAGGTATGTGTTGATATGGCGAAATATCATCTAAAATTGGTATGGCTGTTGAATAAGTCTCATAATCAATAAAACATAGAGGGTAATCTAATTTCTTTAAAGATTTTTGTATATTGTCTTTATTAATAAGAGCTTTTTGTGATTTTTCTAAATTCACTTGTAATCGTTGATTTTCGGTTAATTCAAAGTTATCGGAAATATCTTTGATATTCATGACTCCAGAATCAATTAAACTTTTAATTTTTTCTAGATGAATCCTTGATATATCATGTACTGAATATTCCGGCACATTTGGATTAAGCACATTGAAAGAACAACAATGATTTTTCCTAGCTAAATAAAGACATGGACACGAATTTAAATCTATATCGTCCTTGCTTAATAGAGATAAAGCTTCTGTAATTTCTGAGCTAGTTATGTTGTAAGCCTTATCTATGTCTTCGTTCACATTAGTAATAGTAAATAATTCTTTTATATTCAAATCACCTTTTCTCTTATAATCTTTATTCAAGTGAATAATAAAGACGTCGCCAACATTAATACCTATTTCTTTTAAAACCAGTTTTTGAAAAGTAACATCTTTAATGTGGTTATGTTCTCTGTCCGTTTTTATTTTACTTGATGATTTGACCTCATAAATATCCCAAGAATTTAATTTTTCATTATATATAAGAACATCTATTTTAACTAAGAGATTACGATTAGAAATAAATGTAGCTTGGAATATCGGCGATTTTTTTGACGCTATAAGTTCTTTTGTGTCCTTTAATAGTTTCTCAAAATCACCATTTAGTAAAATCCCTTTGGGGAATAATTCACGCGCATATCTTTCAACTTCGTGCCCTTCTTCAAATTTACTCTTCTTAAAATCTGTAAAAACAGGTGCAACATATAACTCTGGCTTTTTCTTTTTAAGCCATAAACATTTTGGACACTGAAGATATTCTAAAAAATCTGTTTTTGATAATTTGGTTATTATTGCCATAAAAATTGTTATACCAAAAAATTGCCCAAAAGGCGATTTTTTGACCCGTCTCGGTCACTCGATACTTCCCACTTCAACTGCGTGCAATGAACAAAGTTCGAACCAGGATTATGAAGAATTTGGATAATTTTTGGGTTCCTTCATTTTCAGTTCTATTTTAAATAGTCATTGTATATTTCCTTAATATACTGTTTGCCCTTCCGAATGCATCCAGAAGTGCTATCGGCAATACTCCATGCGTGAGAATCGCTATGCGAGGTATCCAAAAGGCTTTTTAACTTACCTGTTTTAGATGGTGGAAGTCCTAATTTTTCTACTTCAGCAAAAAGTGAATCAAAACCTTTGTTTTGAATTTTCTGTGCTTTGCTAAAGGAACTTCCTTTGTCTAATAGAAACTCGAAACAAACAGATTCTATTGCTTTGCGCAGTTGTTGAGAAGCGGTTTCTAAAGATTTCGGATCTCCTTTCCTACAATTTTCTTCTACCAATTTTAGATAATCTAATGTTTCTCCTTCACTAAGTATGATAGATGGCCCTTTTTCTTCGTTGTAAAAAAATGAGCAGGTTTTTGGTTTTAAATGACGAAATCTAACGCACAGACGCTTAAAAAAAACTTTGGAATGGGTCAAGACGATAACTTGTTTCTTTGCAGAAAGATCAACTAAAATATCAATTAGCGCCCGCGAGTGATTCTCATCCATTGATTGGACAGGATCATCTAGAACCACTGTCTCCCAGGTGATGTTTCGATCAACTCTTTGAGGGAAATAGATGCTTAGTGCAAGACTATTAGTATGTGCTTCACTGAAAAATGTTACTGGATTCACTTCTTTTCCAAAAGCTTCAGCTTTTAATTTTGCCTGCCGTCTTGCTCCTCCCTTTACTTCAATACTTGAAAATTGAATTTGATCACCTGGGTTTAGTTTTTCATAATAACTTTTTATCTCTCCCGCATGTTCAGTAAGTAATCTGGTAACTTCAGCTTTTTCATATTGTTCAAGTTTTTCTTGGATTGAATCAAGTCTTATGAGCAAGTGAGTCTGTTCCATAAAAATTTTTGCTTCTGTAAAAAATGTTACTACTTTTTCCAATAATAACCATTTTTTAAGCTCTTCTTGGTCAGCTTGTCCTGAAAGAGGTAATTTTTCGGCGATTTTATTTTTTAGTTTCTCCCACTCTGTAATAATACTTTCAGATTGAGTAAGAACTTCTGTAATAGTATTATTTATTTTCTTGGCATCAACTTTTTCCTTTTGTCCATGAAAAAATTTATCCTCAATGTAGGTAAATTGATATTCACAAGCCGTTTCAATTTCTTTTTTAGACTTTGTAATCGAATCTCCGACTTCCCTTTCTAAATCTTGAACAAATGAAGCAAGTTCTTCTTCTTTAATGTCAAGAAACTTCTGAGATATAATCTTCAATTCTTGTTGTGGAGGCAAAAATTCTTTGATTTTATCAGAAAAGGATCGGATCCATTGATCAATACAATTTTTTCTTTGCTGGAATTGTGATTTTGCTTCTTGTGCATCTTGGCCTTGTTCAAGAGATTTATCAATATCAGTAAGCCGTTGCTCTGTTAATGATCTTGCTAAACAAAATGGACACTCTGGCGGTTTAGCAAGACTTTTTCCTGTTTTTAGAAAATCGAGATAACTATGATCATGACCACCGGATGTGGATTTTATAGCCTGACCTTCCAATTCTTTGAAGTGGGTAAGTATCTCCTCAAGATACTCTTTGAGCTTTCCAGATTCTTTGTAAGAAACATCTGCAACGCGCTTTCCTAATTCAGTATTAAGTAAGATCTTTTGTTTATCTTTCACCTCTCTCAATAATCCATCAAGCGATTGATCTTGGCTCCCTGTCAATTTTTGTAATTCAGTTATAATTTCTTTCAAATTAAGCTGTTCGATAGGCTTTAGTACAGACGTGAGAATTTTCAGATCAGATATATCGCTTATAATTGATTTCCATTTTTCCTCTTGTCTCTTGTATTTTTCGTCTCTTTTTTTATTTCTTAGGTGAATCAGATTTTCCCTTAGCCTTGTTAGATCGTCTTGTCCTAAAATACTTGAAAGCTGTTCCCATCTATCCTTTTGCTCTGAATCTACCAATGCTTTAATTTCTGTTTGAGCAAGCATAGGCCTGAAATAATTCTCTAGGTTCAGATCGAGGGAGTTAAAGTTTTCTACTTCGTTTCCATCAATAAAAAGCTTTTCCCCATCAAGTGTAATTTCCTTTTTAAGTTGTAGAGACTTCCCTGTAATATCACCCTCAACTATGACATAAGGATTGTCAGAAGAGGAATAGAAAAGATTCCTCAGATACTCTTCATATTGGTACTCGGATTTGCATCTAGAAAGCCTTTGGCGAGATATTTCACCAAAAAACAACCATTCTAAGGCTTCAGTAAAACTACTTTTTCCCGAACCATTTAGGCCATAGATCAAAACAACGTTGCTATCAAGAGGGATGGATTGCTCTTCATTAAATCCCCTAAATCCTTTAACTGTTAGTTTTCTTAGTTTCATGCGTTTTCTTTAATGTTTCATCAAACTTCTCGGATAAACTTTCATACGTCTTGGTTGTAATATACTTAGACAGAAGAGCTTTTTCGTCTTCATCTAGAGTTTCCACAAATTTTTCTATTGAATATTTCTTGTTTGTAGTCATGTATAAATATCCAAAAAATATTTATTCCCCTATGTTTGTTCCTTTCGCCTATTTTATTATACTCCTGGTTTTAAAAATCGTCAACGAGCTACGGTTAAATTATTAAATGACTTGACAGGCGATTCAACGGAATCGCTGCAAGGTTTGGACAAAGAAAACATTATCTTTTCAAAGCAATTACCATTCAAAGAAAAAGGAAGTAGGTTTTTCTACTTCCTTTTTTTAAAAGAACTAATTCGCTTCCCAGGAACTGCATAGCACTCCATACTCACAGTCCTTGCACATGAAATTCTGTCTTGGAAAAAAGAGTCGATATTGGATACCTCTTAGAATCTGAATAGCAAGAGAAAAGAATCTCTGATAATCACTCATATCTCTTTTTGTCTTTAGAATAATCATTTTCGGTTTTTTAGTCTTGACGAAATTTACTACTTCCAGGCACTTTGGAGGCTTCTGATAGAGCATTTCATAAGCATAGCTATAGGCAGTAAGCTGGAGGTTATCATCAACATTTTTCTGAGTAAAAGTCTGATTTGAGGTTTTAAACTCAACAATTGTGTCATCCTTCTCGATAAGGTCGATAAAACCTTCAAGGTTTAATCCAAGACGATCTCCGTTTGAAG
>CAYRSI010000013.1:17159-18854 GCA_964426965.1 uncultured Candidatus Saccharibacteria bacterium | reverse complement strand
ATATTTAAAACATACAAAACTATTAGGTGAGCATAATTTAAGCAATATATCAGCAGCTGCAACCGTTGCTAAACTTTTCAAAATACCATCTCTCTCTATTAAAAAAATCCTTGAAAATTTCAAAGGCATAGAAGGGAGATTAGAATTTGTTAGAGCCATTAAGGGAGTAAAATACTATAATGACACTACTGCTACAACTCCAGAAGCAACAATAGCTGCTTTAAAATCATTTAACCCCGCCGCAGCGGGGCAAGCAAATATTATTCTTATTTCTGGCGGAACAGATAAAAATTTAGACTTTAAAAAGTTAGCTGAAGAAATTTCAAAACGGGTTAAATCATTAATTCTTCTTCCTGGTACAGCAACACGAAAGATAGAAAAAGCTATCCGCCCGAGACAGTTTTCCATAATCAAAGTTAATAGTATGAAACATGCTGTCAATGAAGCAAGCGAACGGGCTGGAAAGGGAGATATTGTACTCTTATCTCCTGGCTGTGCCAGTTTCGGACTATTTCAACATGAATTTGACAGGGGAAAACAATTCCAAATTAAGGTCCTAGACCTGTTCGGGACGGACTAAGGTAAAAAATCTATGAGAAAAACTAAAATAAAAACTAATTCAGCTGATCGCGGCTTGCTTATTATAATATTTCTTCTTTTAGGTTTCGGCTTAGTGGTTTTATCCAGCGCCTCAATGGAGGTTTCGCGGACGCATTTTAATAAACCTTATTATTACTTTTTCCATCAACTAATTTACGGGGTGGGTATAGGTCTTATTTTTTTCTTTATTGCTCAAAAAATTCACTACAGGTTTTGGAAAAAAACATCAGTCCTTATATTAGCTCTTTCTATGATTGCTTTGATTCTTGTTTTTGTTCCCGGTTTAGGTTTTGGTTACGGCGGAGCTAAACGATGGATAGATTTGGGCCTATTTTCTTTTCAGCCATCAGAGCTGGTAAAATTAGGATTTATAATCTATTTAGCTGCCTGGTTAGAAACAAGAAAAACAGAGATCAAAACATTCTCTCAAAGTACTCTGCCTTTCCTGATAATAATGGGACTAATAAGCATTCTTGTTATTGCTCAACCAGATATCGGAACACTGGGAGTAATTGCAATGGCTGGGATTATGGTTTTCTTTATAGCCGGAGCAAAATTTAGTCATATTTTGCTTATTGCTTTAAGCAGCTTAACAGCTTTGTTTGCCCTGATAAAAATAGCTCCCTATAGAATGAATAGGTTGTTAGTCTACCTTAATCCGGAAATAGATCCTTTAGGCATTGGTTACCAAATAAAACAAGCACTAATAGCCATTGGTTCGGGCGGACTTTTCGGATTAGGATTGGTGCATAGTCGACAAAAATACAACTATCTTCCATCGCCAGCCAGTGACTCTATTTTTGCTATTACAGCCGAGGAGTTAGGCTTTATCGGAGCAAGTGTATTAGTAGCCTTATTCTTGTTATTAGCCTTAAAAGGGTTTAAAATAGCCAAAAACAGCCCGGATAGATTTGCGCAACTAACTGTCGTTGGCATTACTTCTTGGTTGGTTCTCCAAGCTTTTGTTAATATCGGAGCAATAACAGGACTTATTCCTCTTACCGGCATCACTTTGCCTTTTATTAGCTATGGCGCCTCGTCAATGATATTATCTTTATTTGGGGTGGGGATATTAGTTAATATATCAAAACATAC
>CAYRSI010000013.1:0-17059 GCA_964426965.1 uncultured Candidatus Saccharibacteria bacterium | reverse complement strand
GCCCGCTTCGACTCAGCGAGGCGAGCCCGCTTCGACTCAGCGAGGCGAGCCCGCTTCGCAGCGAGGCAAGAGAAAAACTTTAGGGAGGGCCTGCCTACCGGCAAGGCAGGGATAGAATTTCTATATATTGGACCTGACAGCTTTGCTGCTAATGTTTTTAAAAAAGAGGAAATGAGATGTAAATTTATTTCAGCCGGAAAACTGCGGCGATATTTTAGCTTAGCCAACTTCGTTGATTTATTCAAAATTCCCATTGGTTTAATCCAATCTCTGTGGCATGTTTTTTGGTTTATGCCCGATGCGATTTTTAGCAAAGGCGGTTATGGCAGTATCCCAGTGGTTCTTGTTGGTTGGCTTTATAGAATACCAGTTGTAATTCATGAATCTGATAGTGCTCCGGGATTAGCCAATAAAATCCTATCTCCCTTTGCTAAAAAAATTATTATTTCTTTTGAAATAAGTAGGCAGTATTTTTCTCCTAAAAAAACAGTTCTCTTAGGAAATCCTATTCGAGAAGAATTAACCCAAGGGAGTAGAGAAGAGGGAAGGAAATTGTTTGGACTAAGTTCAAGCAAGCCAGTAGTTTTAATTATGGGCGGCTCGCAGGGCGCTCAAAAAATTAATGAAATTGTTCTTAACACTTTGCCAAGACTTTTAGAAAAATGTGAATTAATTCATCTTTGCGGTGAAGAAGGTTTTAAGCAAGTCAAGGCAAGCTCGCAGTCATATCATCCATATCCCTTTCTGGAAGAAGAAAAATTAAAACATGCTTATGCTGTTAGCGATATAATTATCAGCCGAGCTGGAGCAGGAGGCATTTTTGAAATTGCTGCTATTGGAAAACCAAGCATCCTTATCCCGTTATCTAGCGCTGCTTCTGACCATCAAATGCAAAATGCTCAAGCTTTGGCAAAAATTGGCGGTACAAACATTCTAAAAGAAAGCAATTTAACAATGAATATGTTTTTAAGTGCTATTTTTAGGCTTTTAGACAACCCTGAAAAATTAAAAGAAATAGGAGAAAAAGCAAAATCATTTTATAAGCCGGAAACTAATCAAAAGATCATTGAAGAGATTTTGAGATTATGTCAATAGATTTTAAAAAACCACGAGTTCGATTTGCGCCATCGCCAACTGGGCCACTTCATGTTGGCGCAGCTCGTTCAGCTTTATTTAACTACCTTTTTGCTAAAAAGTATAAGGGTAGTTTTATTTTGCGAATAGAAGATACTGACCTAGAGCGCTCTGACCCAAAATACGAAAAAGACATAATAGATGGTTTAAAGTGGTTGGGAATCGAATGGAACGAGTTTTATAAACAAAGTGAAAGAATAGAAGGTTATACTAAATATTTAAAAAAACTTTTAGATTCGAAACAGGCATTTTACTGCTATCACAGTGAAGAAGAATTGGAAAAAGAACGAAAAGAAAAACTAAAGAAAAAAGAACCGCCAATACATATTTGTGAACACTATAATCAAAAATCAAAAAAAGGGATTATAAGATTCAGGCCGCCAAAAAAGAAAGTCATATTTGATGACCTGATTCGGGGCAGAATAGAATTTGATTCTTCATTGCTTGGTGACATTTCTATTGCTAAAGATTTAAAAACTCCTCTTTATAACTTTGCCGTAGTGATTGACGACTATGAAACGAAAATTAGCCATGTAATCAGAGGAGAAGACCATATTTCTAATACCCCCAAACAAATTTTAATTTATGAAGCCCTAGGGCTGTTGATTCCTCAATTTGCTCATTTGCCTTTAATTTTAGGTTCTGATAAAACTAAGCTCAGCAAACGTCATGGCGCTGTTTCTATTACTGATTATAAAGACCGAGGATATCTTCCAGAAGCCTTAATCAATTTTATGACTATGCTTGGCTGGTCCGCCCAGAGGGGCGAGATCTCGCCTCGCAAAGGCGGAAACCCTAAAGAAGAAGAGATATTTTCGTTGAAACAGTTAATCAAAGAATTTTCTTTGGAAAAAGTTCAAAAAGGCGGAGCAGTATTTAACATTGAAAAATTGGATTGGTTTAATGGTTATTATATTCAGCAAATGCCTTTGGAAAAATTAATTGCACTGAGTATCCCTTATTTGATAAAAAATGGCTTTATTGAAGCAAAATTTACCTCTGAACAATTTCCTGGAGGTTATGGAGGTTATTCTATTAAAGAAGAATATATTATCGGTGAAACTAAAGAAAAAATACATTCTGAAAAACTAGGAAAGATTATTGCCTTAGAGCAAGAAAGAATGAAGATACTTTCCGGAGCAGGGGAGTCAACAAATTTTTTCTTCAAAGATAAATTAAAATACAAACCAGAGTTGCTTAAATGGAAAAACATGACCAAAAAAGAAATTCAAGAATCCCTTGACAAATTAGAGGAAATATTGTCTAAATTAAAAGAGGGGAATTTTACTGCTCGTAAATTGGAAAAAATATTAATGCCTGAAGCCGAGAAACTTAAAAATAGGGGATACCTGCTTTGGCCTATGCGAGTTGCATTAACAGGCCAAAAAGCTTCACCTGGCCCATTTGAAATAGCAGGGATTTTAGGAAAAGAAAAAGCATTAAAAAGAATCAAAGAGGCAAAATCGCTATGAAGCATCTCAAAAAAATCATGGTTTTCTGTTTATTTTTTATTTTTTTAATTGTTAATGGTCAATTATTAACTGTTAACGCTGGTATACTTGATGATTTAAAACAACAAATCAAGGAAAGAGAACAAGAGATTAAACAATTAGAAGAACAGGCAGCAGCTTATAAGCAGGATTTAACAGAAACCCAGAAGAAAAAAAATACTCTCCAGAATCAATTAGCCACAATTGAGGCGCGAATAAGAAAATTAAGGGCTGATATTAATGTCACTTCAGTAAAAATTTCTACAGCCAAGCTTCAAATTGAAGGACTAACCTTAGAAATATACGAAAAAACAAAAGAAATAGAAGGGCACAAAGAAAACATTGCCGGCATTATAAGGACTATTTACGAATATGATAAAATAAGCTTATTAGAGCTTATTTTAGAAAATGAGAAATTTTCGGATTTTTTGAGTCAAGTTCAATACATTGAATTACTTCAAAAAAATATCCAAAAGGATTTAGAGTCTTTAAAAGCCCTAAAATCAATTTTAGAAGAGCAAAAAACTGAAGTTGAAGCCAAGAAAAATGACTTAGAAGTTTATAATGCCCAATTATATAGTCAAAAACAAATAGAAGATGGGCAAAAATCTCAAAAGGATTCTCTTTTATGGCAAACCAAGGGACAAGAAAAAAAATATCAGCAACTTTTAACTAGCGTTGAAGAAAAACAACAACAAATTCGAGAAGAAATATTTGAAGCAGAAGAAAGGTTGCGTTTAACCCTTGACCCAGAAAGTATCCCAAAACCTCGTTCAGGAGTGTTTTCGTGGCCAAATGAAGGGCTTTTAACCCAATATTATGGTTATACCCCTTATAGCAAGAAACTATACAAAAGCGGGTTTCATAACGGCATAGACATTGCTGCTGGCTATGGGGCGCCTATAAGAGCGGCTCGAGACGGCACAATAAGAGCGATGGGTAATACTGACAAATATTGTCCCCGAGGAGCTTATGGAAGATGGATTGCTATAGAACACGACAATAATTTAACAACTTTTTATTCTCATCTTTCTGCTTATGGCAAATATGGAATAGGGGATACGGTTAAAGAGGGAACTATTATCGGCTATGAAGGCAGCACCGGCTATTCTACGGGAAGTCATCTGCATTTTGGCGTTTATGCCTCTAATACCTTTTATTTAAAACAAAGTACATACTGCGGCTTGTTACCAGCTGGGGCAACTATTAACCCAATGAATTATTTGTGATTAAATTATGCAAAAAGTTTTTAATCTCATCCCACCAGAATATAGAAATCAGGATAATCAGGATATTGAAAAACCCAAAGAGCGCAAACTTATTCTAATAATTCTCGGTGCTGTTTTCTTGACTTTAATTATATGCGCCTTTCCGTTCCAGACTATTCCTGATACATATTTTTACCCTAAAATGATAGCAGCGACAAAGCCTGTCAGTTTACCGAAGAGCAAAAATATTATTAAAAAAATTGAAATAAATCTATCTACCCATAAATTAATGCTCTGGGAAGATGAGAAAAAAATAGCTGAATTTCTTGTTTCTACTGGAAAGAGAAGGACGCCAACCAAGGCTGGAAATTTCTCGGTTGTTAGTAAACATCCAGTGGCTTATGGGGGGATCAAAGGCCAAACATGGGTTATGCCTTATTTTCTTGGCATCTACATAGCTGGTGGGCAAGAAAATGGTATTCACGAATTACCTTTTATAAATGGCCGGCGGGAATCGGCCTGGAGTCTGGGTCATTCGGTTTCTCATGGTTGCGTTAGACTACCAATAGGAAAGGCTGAATTAGTTTACAATTGGGCTAAAATAGGCACACCGGTAATTATTCGTTATTAACCAATTATGAATTTCAAACCCAATCCTGAAAAAAAATTAATCATTGAAATTGATGGAAAAAAAATTGCTCGTTATCCCATCAAAACACATTTGATTACACCTAATGATAAAAATCCGATTGATTTAGTTAAAAAATATACTCAGAACTTGTTAATGCCGGGAGATATAGTTTTCATAGCTGAAAAGATTATTGCTATTATGCAGGGTCGAGCCTATCCTTTGAAAAAAATAAAACCATCAAAAATAGCTACTTTTCTAAGTCGTTATGTTCACAAAAATCCCGGCGGCATTGGTTTAGCCTCGCCTGAAACTATGCAATTAGCCATTAAAGAGGTGGGCCTGATAAGAATTTTGATAGCTGCTTTTTTAGCTGCCCTAACCAAACCTTTTGGTATTCACGGGCTTTTTTATATTATTTCTGGTGACCAAGCCAGAGCAATCGATGGCGCTGTTCCTTATGCTATTCCACCTTATAATACTTATGTTAGTAAAGGGCCAAAAGATCCAAACAAAATTGCTCTTCAGATTTCAAAGGAAGTAAAATATCCAGTAGTCATTGTTGATGCTAATGATCTTGGAATCCGAATTCTTGGGAACACTTCTGAAATTAATAAGAAATTGATTGCTCAAGCATTAAAAGATAATCCCTTGGGTCAAACGGACGAGAGTACTCCTATTGGAATTTTAAGAGAAATAAAATAATAAGAAGCCAGTGTTTATCCACAAAGGAGGGGATTGACCCCTCACATAAACTATGTGAGGGGTTGACAAGGTCTTTTCAGGCCTGTTATTATATAAGTATAGAACGTCGGACTATGTCACTAAAGCGTCATTATACGGACTGGGTAAGGGAGTCTCCCCTAATATATTTATATTTATATTTATGGAGAAAAGCGACAAGCCAATAATAAAACATATTTCTGATTTCCTAGAATATTTAGAAGTTGAAAAGGGTTTAGCTAGTAAAACCCAGGAAAATTATAATAGATACCTCAATAAATTTATAAAATGGCTAAAAATGAATAAAAACGAGCATTTAAAGCCCCACGACTTAACTACTGAGCATATATGGAAATATAGAGTTTTTTTATCGCGCTTCCCTATCTCGGAGAAAGACAAAAAAACATTGAAAAAGATTACTCAAAATCATTATCTAATTGCCTTAAGGAGTCTTTTGACTTATTTTGCAGATAGAGACATTCAATCTCTATCTATCGACAAGGTAAAATTAGCTAAGGAAAAAAGTAGTCGAGTTGTTAAGTTTTTAAATCTGGACCAAATAGAAAAACTACTTTTAGCACCCGAAACGTCGCACAATATTGGATTGCGGGATAGGGCTATTTTAGAAACCTTATTCTCTACTGGCTCACGGGTGGCTGAGATAGTGGCTCTAAATCGAAATCAAATTAAAATTAAGCCTGATACCAAAGACTTAGAAATAGGAATTATTGGTAAAGGAGGTTTGGCAAGAACTGTTTATTTTTCAGAACGAACAGTAAAATGGTTAAGAGAGTATCTTAAAATTAGAAACGACGACGACAAGGCTCTATTTATTAACTATAAACCAGGAAACAAAGATGACTCCCCTCGCCGATTAACTGCTCGTTCAATAGAAAGAATTCTTGAGAAATACTCTAAAATTGCTGGACTTTCCATAAGCGCCACTCCTCATACCCTGCGCCATTCTTATGCTACGGATTTATTAAACCAAGGAGTAGACATAAGAATTGTACAGGAATTTCTGGGCCATAAAAATATTGCCACCACTCAAGTGTATACTCATGTAACGAATAAGCGTTTGCGCGATATTCATCGCAAATTCCACGGTGGTAAAAAATTAAAAGAATAAATATGGAAACAGAAGTGATCAAAACATCCTATTCTGCGTTGGATACTTTTAAACAGTGTCCGATGAAGTATAGGTTTCAAGTAATGGATAGGATAAAAGCCCCTAAATCAAAAGAGGCAGTTTTTGGCAATAAAATCCATAAGGCATTACAGTATTTTCACTCAACCCAACCCGTATCCCCTACTCTTGATGAGTTGCAGAATTATTTAAAAGATAATTGGGATAGTGAAATTTTTGCCGACGAACAAGAAGATATGATTTATTTTGCCGAGGCAATTAAAATATTAAAGAATTATTATAATTACTACTTAAAAATTAAAGATAAATTTATAGTTCTAAATACCGAAACTCGTTTTGAAATACTATTAGAAAACCCTCAAAATAAAGACCAAAAATGTCTTTTAAGAGGAATCATTGATAGAATTGATAAAACCAAAAATAACATAGAGATTATTGACTACAAAACTACCAAACGACTTCCTTCTCAGCAAGACATAGACAATAATCTCCAACTTTCCATCTATTGTCTAGGTTTAATAAATCGCTGGCCTCAGTTTGCTGAACAAGGATTAGAAAATATTAAATTAAGCTTTTATTATCTAAAACACCAGGAAATCATCAGCACTAAAAGAACCAAAGAACAATTAGAAAATGTTAAAAAACAAATTTGGGAAAAATTGGCTGAAATCGAGAAAAGCGATTTTAAGCCAATGCCCTCGGCTCTTTGTGATTGGTGTGGATATAAAAATCTATGTCCAATGTGGAGGAATTTATACAAAGAACAAACAAGTATAAGCGATGAGGAAATAAAAAAAGTTATTGATGAATTTTTTGAATTAAAAGAAGTCAATAGTAAAAACAATAAACGATTAAATGAAATAAAAGAAATTATTGTAAAATATTTAAATAGAGAAAAAATAGAACGAGTTTTTAGTGAAAATGGCTACATCACTCGCCTAACCCAAATGCGACATGGTTATGATATGAATAAATTAAAAGAAATAATAAAAACCCTCCCCTACCCCATCCGAGAACAAATCGAAAAAGCTAGGAGGGTTGATAAAGAATATGCAGTGTTAAAAACCAATATAAAAAAGAAAAAATAAATAGATTTATATTTAGACTTTTTATAGACCGACAAAAGCCTCACGATCGTGAGGCTTTTGTCGGTATTCGTATTGATAAATTATTCGAGGTGTGCTATTATAAAAAAGTATGGCAAAGACTAAATCAGCAGGTTCAACTAGACTTGGTCGGGATTCTCAACCAAAATATTTAGGTGTTAAATTATTCGGTGGGCAATTTGCGAAACCGGGCAGTGTTATTATTCGCCAACGAGGAACCAAGTTTTTACCTGGCACAAATGTCCGCAAAGGACGAGATGATACATTATATGCTGTCCGAGAAGGTTTTGTCCGATTCCAAACTACACGCAAGAAAAAATTTGATGGAAACTCACGAACAACAAAAGTGGTTAATGTAATTCCGAAAAAACAAAAATAGAAGACAAGAATCTTCTATATTATAGTATTATATAAAAACGTCCAGAGATGACAGATGGGGGTTTATTTTTTTTCTTCTGAAACTATCACTTTCGCCTCTGCTTCTAAACCATGATCAAAATTAATTGTCACTGGATATTCTCCTAATTTTTTAACGGGTTCTTTTAAAATTACCTGGGCCTTTTTTATATCAAATCCCTTCTTTTTTAGGGCCTGACTAATTTTAAAAGGAGTTATGGAGCCATAGATTTTTCCATCTTCTTTGAGTTTCATCGGAATCTCTATTTCTTGTCCGTCAACTTGAGAAACAAACAGTTCAATGCCCTTGAGTTCTTGTTCTGCTTTCTGAGCTACTAATTCTTTTTGTTTTTTAAGCTCTTCTAAGGCTTTTTTAGTCGCTGGTTTAACTAAGTTATTAGGTAGCAAAAAATTCCGAGCATAGCCATTGGCCACCTCTTTAACATCACCTTTCTCGCCTAAATTTTCGATGCTTTTGAGAAGAATCACCCTCATATTAATATTTTATCATAATTCCTTTAATACTTCCAATGCTTTACCCAGCTGAGGATCTCTATCGTTATCATAATCTTCTTCTGTTAATTCTATTTCGATATCAGGTGTTAATCCTTCATCTGAAATAGATATCCCAAGAGGAGTAAGCCATTTAGCCACTGTAATTTTTAAAGAAGAACCGTTTCCAAATTCTTCCAGGGATTGAATTGAACCCTTGCCAAAACTTTTTTCTCCTATTAATTTTATTTCTTTTATATCTCTCAGAGCTCCAGCTAAAATTTCTGAAGCTGAAGCAGAGCCTTGGTTAATTAAAACTACCACTGGAAAATCTTGGAATTCTTTGTATCCTTTGCTTCTATATTTTTTTTGATCTTCTTCGCCGTGGTCTTCAATAGCTACTATTTCTCCTTTAGGAATAAACCAACTGGCTATTTCTACGGATGTTTCTAAATAACCGCCTGGATTATTACGTAAATCAAGAATTATTTTTTCTACTTTAGCATTAAGCATTTCAGAGGCTATATGTTCAAATTTATCAGGCAAATTTCCAGTAAACTGATAGATTTTAATATAAGCAATACTATTGAGCAATTCCCACTTTATTATTGGAATCTGAATAGTGCCTCTGATAATGCTTATTTCTTTTGGCTCTTTAAAACTTTTTCGAGAAATTGTTAAAACAACTTCCGTTTCCTTTTCGCCCCTAATTAAATGAACTGCTTCTTCTAAAAATAAATCACTAGTAAGAACATCATCTATTTTAAGAATTTTATCTCCTGCCTTAACCCCGGCCTGCATTGCCGGTGTTCCCTCTAGGGGAGCAACTACTGTTAAAATGCCTCCCTTAATTCCTATCTCCATGCCTACTCCCTCAAAACTTCCTCCGGTCTCTACGTTTTCGCGAAAAGATTCTGTTTTTTCCGGCTTCATAAAAACTGTATAAGGATCCCCTAAAGATTCAGTCATTCCTGATATTGCCCCATAAAGAATTTCTTTGTAATCAATGCTTCCTTTGTCAGTATACTTTTTTTCTATTCTCTTTAAAACCTGCCAAAAAAGACTAAAATCAACTGTGTCCGGCTGCCCTAATTCTTTATTTATAATTATAGTATCAGAAGGGATTGGTTCAACTTGCTGGGTTTTACCAAAATAAAAACCAACACCAAAGATAATAATGGCTATGATTATACTTGGTATTACGAAATATTTTTTAGTTCTTCTTCTAGTCATTTTATCTGTATTTCCAAAAATACTTTAAAGCACTGATTATATGAATCCTAGTGTATTTATTAAAAAATATATCTAAAAAAATACCTCGCTTCTTGCTCATTCTATGATAATAATGAACCATTTTAGCTGTTGGTAAATATATTACTGAATAGCCCTTTTGCCAAAAGCGGTGGCAAAAATCAGTATCCTCAAAGTAGGCAAAGAACCTTTCATCCCATGGACCGACTTTCTCTATTGCCTTTTTGCGAATTATCATTGCTGATCCTTGTAACCAATTTACCTTCCTGGGCATACGAATATCCGAATCTTTCATGGTGAATTTGCCTAATAGTTTCTTTCCTTTTTTTGTTCTGCCCCAAAAAGTTCTTCTGGCTAAGATAGCTCCTAAGCTGGGGAAAGAAAAACAAGAAACTTGAACATTTCCAGTGAAATCTAATAATTGCGGCCCCACAATACCAACCTCAGCATGGCCCTTTATATATTTTAACATTTTAGCTATAGATCCTTCAAGAACTATAATATCAGCATTGAGAATTAAAATGTAATCGCCTCTTGATTTCTTAAGACCGGCATTTACTATTTTAGAATAACCAACATTTTTCTTAAAAGGAATGAGTTTAATGTCTGAGTGTTTTTCTCGAATCAATTCTTCTGTCTTTTCCTTGGCTTCACTGTCTACTACAATTATCTCTTTTTTGATATTTTTAACAGTCCTCTTTATAGAATTAAGACAAAGATCCAATAACTCGGGTGTATTATGATGAGTAATAATAATTGATAACATTTTAATCAAAGATGGTCTGGCATGTTTGTCTAATCTTATTGAAATTCTCATCTACGGGCAAAAGAATATAAATGCCATCTTTTTCTGTTTGATAAAGCAGGCCTTGAGGGGTAATATCAAATACTTTTCCAATTATATTTTCCATATCTGCTTTTTGAGCTAATTTAATTAGATTAGGAATCTCCCAGGGCATAATATCGACCCTAATATTTTCAGCAACTGCATCAAGCAAATTATTAACTATGAAAGGATTGGCTAAAACGCCCAAAGAAAGAATCTTATCTTTTGTAGCCAACATAACCTGCTGTTGACGACGGGCTCTATTAAAATCGTCAGTTGAAAATCGAGAACGGACATAAAATAAGACTGTTTCACCGTCAAGAATTTGGTCCCCTGCTTCTACAATAAACGGACGGCAATTCTCACCATTTTCATCACACCACCACTGCTTGTCTTCAATAAAAGGTTTATCTAAATGGATGCTGATTCCGCCTACAGTATCAATCATTGTTTCAAAAGCCTCAAAGTCAACAGCAACTGCATAATCTATATACAAGCCGGTTATATAACTAATTGTCTTTTTGCTATAGTCTAATCCATTTCCGTATTTTTGTTCCCCCATGGCATAAGCAGCATTTATCTTTTCGTATTGACTTTCGCCCGGCATTTGAACATACAAATCCCTGGGAACAGAGATTAGAGCTATCTTGCCAGCACTCTTTTTAAAACTAACAATCATTATACTATCAGCAAGCAATCTGCCTTCTTCGTGCTCTGCGCCCCCAACACCTAAAAGTAAAATATTAATCCTATCTTCGTCTTTAATGGGCATATATTCAGCCGGGGGTAATTTTCCAAAAATTCTTTCCCAGGCAATATTTTTTATAGTAATAATTTTACTAAAAGTAAAACCAGCTTTATAAAAAAAAGCTCCAAAAATCATTAAAAGCAAAATTACTATTATAAGTGAGATGATTCTCTTTTTTTTCTTTGATATCATATTCCTTCTTGCTTTAATTTCTTTAATAAATTTCTAACTTTTTGAGATATTTTTTTTGGGGTTTTTATCTGAATTTCAACAAACTGATCTCCTTTTCCGCCTGTTGCCCTTGGTATCCCCTTGCCTCTTATTCTTATTAATTTTCCGGATTGAATCCCGGCTGGGATTTTCAACTTAACCTTTCCCTCTAATGTCGGTATTTCAATTTTATCACCTAAGACTGCTTGAGTAAAGGAGATAGAAAATTCATAATAAATATCGTCTCCTTTTTTGACAAAATATTTATGTTTCTTCAAATGGATTCTTATATACAGATCACCCGGCAATTCTCCCTTTCTGCCTGCTTCGCCCTGTCCCTCTAACTTAATAATCTGACCATCATCAACTCCAAAAGGTACGCTAACCGTAATTGTTTCTATGTCAGTAGTAATTCCTTTGCCGCGACATTTTTTACAGGTTTTTTCTGGTATTTCTCCTTCTCCTTGGCAAACAGAACAAGTGGTAACCCTGCTAAAAGAACCAAAAAACGTCCGCTGGGTCTGGTGAACTTCTCCACTGCCACTACAGGCAAAACACTGCTTCATTGAACTCCCGGGTTCGCCGCCAGTGCCTTTACAATAAGAACATTTAACTGTCTTTCGCAGCTTAATATCCTTTTTTAATCCATTATAAATATCCTCAAGAGCAAGCTCTAAATCTATTGAAATATCCTGGGCCTTGCCTTTGTAACGGCTGGCTCGTCTTTGGCCAAAAATGTCACCAAATATATCGCCCAGATCGCCCGTGTCACGCCAGCCCGAGGCTGGTCCGCCTTGGGCGGAAAACCCTCTAAACAAATCCTCAAAATTAATATCTCTCCAGCCCGAAGCTGCCTGCCCGCCGAAATGGCGGGGTCCGTCTGCTCCGAACTGATCGTATTGGACTCTTTTGTTGTCATCAGAAAGCACCTGATAGGCCTCATTTATTTCTTTAAACTTTTTTTCATCACCGCCAGCTTTATCAGGATGATATTTATGAGCAAGCTGACGATAGGCATTTTTCATTTCTTCTTTAGAGGCACTGTGGCTTACGCCTAAAATTTTATAGTAATCCTTGCTCATGTTTCTATTCTCTCTACTTCAATTGATTTGGTTGTAATTTTAACAAAACCTACAGAAATCAAAATTTTAACTAAAAGACAGCTAAATAAAACTATAACAGGGACTAAAACTATTACTAAAATCCTCAAAGAAAAAAATAAACCAATAGCCAAAGCAATAGGAAGATATTCCTTAACCGGTCCCTCGCTGCCACTGATTTGACTATTGACCAAATCGTAAACAACATCACCAAGATCCTCGTCCAAACCACTGAATGGTTTTAAAATTGTGTCAATCAAACTTCTAGGAATTTGAAATTCAACTTTGGAAGAAAATTCTCCCAAAGATGGTGAAAAATAATAAGTTAAAGCTACTAACAAACAAACTACAGTAAACATTAAAGGCAATCCTTTTCTAAGAATTCGCCAAAAGTGCATTTTTATTCTCATTTTTTTCTCATATTGAACTCGCGCCCTGTAAATAAGAAAAGTGAGAAAGATCAAAGCCATCACTATAAAATAATAAAAAGCCACCCTGAATTGCCCGGGCCCCACTTCCGCGCCGTGAAAGAAAATAAAAAACGATAACAAACTTAAGATAAACCCTAGATATAGAACAATCTTTTTATCTATAAGTAACGTTCCTGCGCAAATCGTAACTCCCCAAAAAACTAAACCAGCGGCAGCTAAAAGCATAAAGGCTATACTAATCCCGGAATAAAAAAGTTGATGCAAAAAAAACCAACTCAATATACCAAACAAGACCAGGCCTACTGCTAAAATAATTTGCTTTTGGGTGTTTGTCATAAATGTAATCCGTATATACGCTCGTATATACGTCCATATATACTTTATATTTTATAAGCAGAGCTTCGAATTGCGTCATTCGGAATAAATAAAAATAAATTTTTATTTATTCCTCACTAGCAATTATAAACAAATATTTTTCCTGATTTTTTATTCTCCTTATTCGTATAAATGATTCTTGGCTTGTGCCAATCCTTTGCCTTAAAGACATAGGAGATTATTTTTGTTCCCGATCTCAATTCTTTATCAAATTTTTCTTTTAAAGAATTCATATAATAATCTGATAAATAACAAAAAACTATATTATATTCTGATAAATTAACTTTTTTAAAATTTTTGAGGTAAATTCTTGATTTTGATTTCGAAATTTTATTTTTTATCCTGGCTAACAAATAAACCCAGAAATTCATTTCATAACCAGTTAAATCTCTCACTCCTTGTTTTTCAAATGTTCGTAAAACCCGACCATCCCCACAGCCTAAATCAACAATTCTATCAAATGATTTTGGTTTAATGTGTTTATTAATTACCCCTAACTGCCTTTTTGTTAAGGGAATAAACGGCACTCCCCTTGTCCAAATCAACCATATGAATGAAAAAAACACGTAAGCAAACACAACGCTTAACAAGCTTAACAAAATAAATAAAAGGATTAAGTTGACCATTTTACTTTTTGTCGTCTTCTTCTATTTCCCCCTCTTCAACATCCTCGTCTTTCTTATCCTCGTCTTTTTTCTCGCCTTCTGGGGCTTCTACGTCTGGATATTTTTCTTCCTGCTTCTGGGCCTCCTGCTGAGCCTTGTAAAGTTCTGTTCCGACTTTTTGAATAGCTTGGGATAATTCTTCTGAAGCTTTTTTTATTACTTCAATATCGTCACCATTTTTTACTTTTTTCAATGCCTCAGTTTTTTCTTCAATATTTTTCTTGTCATCAACATTAACCTTATCGCCAAACTCCCTTAAAGTTTTTTCAGTGGTATAAACCAAGGTATCAGCCAAATTGCGAGCATCAATCAGTTCTTTTTTCTTTTTATCCTCTTCAGTATAAGTTTCTGCTTCTTTTTTCATTTTCTCAATCTCCTCTTTAGATATTCCTGAAGAAGCCTCAATTCTAATTGTCTGCTCTTTACCAGTAGCTTTGTCTTTTGCGGAAACATTTAAAATGCCATTAGCATCAATATCAAAACTTACTTCAACTTGGGGCACGCCCCGAGGAGCTGGTGGAATGCCGTCTAAAATAAATCTACCCAAAGTCTTATTATCAGCTGCCATTGGTCTTTCTCCTTGAAGAACATGAATTTCAACTGATGGCTGGCTATCAGCGGCAGTAGAAAAAATCTGGTTTTTAGAAACCGGGATAGTAGTATTCTTTTCCACTATGTTAGTCATTACTGCGCCCAGAGTTTCAAGACCCAAAGAAAGCGGAGTTACATCAAGTAACAAAACATCTTTAACATCCCCCTGGAAAATTCCTGCTTGTATTGCTGCTCCAATCGCTACCACTTCGTCAGGATTAATGTCTTTGTGCGGTTCTTTGTTAAAAAGTTTTTTAACTGCCTCAACAATTGCCGGCATCCTAGTTTGGCCGCCAACTAAGACAATTTCGTCAATATCAGAAATTTTAAATCCTGATTCCTTAACTACTTCTTTTGTTGTTTTAACTGCCTGATCAATATATTCGCCAACCAGCTCTTCAAGTTCGGCTCTGGTTAATTTTAAGTTAAAATGTTTAGGTCCGCTAACATCAGTGGTAATAAAGGGAATGTTAATCTCAGTTTCTAAAGTAGACGAAAGCTCATGTTTAGCTTTTTCAGCTGCCTCTCTTAATCTTTGAAGGGCTAGCTGATCTTTGGATAAATCAATACCCTGGTCTTTCTTGAATTCGCCAATTAACCAATCAATGATTTTCTGGTCAAAATCATCACCGCCTAAATGAGTGTCTCCGCCGGTTGCTTTTACTTCTACTGTATCCTTGGAAACCTCTAAAACCGAAACATCAAAAGTTCCGCCCCCAAAGTCAAAAACCACAATCTGCTCATCCTTCTTTTTATTAAGACCATAAGCCAAGGCTGCAGCAGTTGGTTCATTAATAATTCTTCTGACCTTTAATCCTGCAATTTCCCCAGCATCCTTGGTTGCTTTTCTTTGAGAGTCGTCAAAATAAGCAGGCACAGTAATTACTGCCTCTTCTATTTTTTCACCTAAACGATCTTCCGCATCATTTTTTAATTTTTGCAAAACCATAGCTGAAATCTCAGCTGGTCGATACCATTTATCCCCCAGTTGAATTTCTACTCCGCCTTCTTTTGATTCTCGCATTTCATAGGACAAAAGTTTTTTGTCTTTCTGAATTATGGGATCAGAAAACCGGCGACCAACAAGCCGCTTAGTAGAAAAAATCGTATTTTTAGGATTAGTAACTGCCTGGCGTTTAGCCAAAAGACCGACTAATCTTTCTTTAGATTTAGCAATAGCTATCACGGAAGGCGTGGTTCTATTCCCCTCTTTATTATCAATGATTCGAGGTTCACCAGCTTCAACTATTGCCATAGCTGAGTTGGTTGTTCCCAAGTCAATACCTAAAATCTTCATATATTTTGTCTACAAAAGTACAAATTTTTACAAATATACAAATATTCGTACATTTGTACTAATTCGTAATTTTGTAGACTATTTTGAAATTTTGACCTTACTAGGTCTAATTACTTTATTATTTAACTTATATCCCTTTTGAATTTCTTCTACTACAATTCCTTGTTTTTCTTTGGATTTTATCTCTTCAACCGATTCATGAAGCTCGGGATTAAACTTTTCTCCAATTGCTTCAATTTCTTCAAGGCCCTGGTTTTTTAAAGTATTTTTGAGTTGATTATAAATTTGGGCGATTTCTTCCCGCCCGTGGCGAGGCTCGCCCGCCTTGCCGCCCGCTTCGCCGAATCGAGGCAAGCGAGGCAGGCCTTTGGCGGCTTTGTCTATATGTTTTAAAGCCAGTTCAAAACTATCCAAAACCATTAAAATTTCTAGAATCAATCCCTGGTTAGCAAATCTATAATAATCAGAGATTTTCTGCTCCTGCTCTTTTTTATAGTTTATTAAATCTGCCTTGGCTCTTTGCCAACCAGCTAGATACTCTTCTTTCTCCTTCTGGCACTTCTTTAACTTATCTTTTATTTTCTTGATTTTTTTTATCTTTTCATCAATCGCACCAGTATCGTCTTCAGGAATGTATTCTATTGTGTCTTTCCCGCCAAAAGCCTTGCATTTAGGCTCGCCTCGCTGAGTCGAAGCGGGCGGGCCCGCCTGCTTGCGGCGGGTATCCTTATTTTTTTTCATAAGTTTTCTAATAAATCCCTAATATATTCAATTAAAGCTATGTTTCTATCATATCTCATTCGAGGAGGCCCTAAAATAGCAATCAATCCCCTGCCTTGCCGGCAGGCAGGCCTACCTTGCCGGCAGACAGGCCCGTTCCCTGATTTTAATCTCTGACCCGAAACAATCATGCTTAAGCCCCTCATTTGTTTAATTGGATTTTCTTGTCCTATATAAATACCCAAGGTCTCACCTTGAGCAATATCAAAAAGTTCCTCAATGTTTCTATCAAGATAATCTAATATCTCAGCTATTTGATTGCCATCTCCAAACTCTGGCTCGCGAAGCAATCTGCCTGCTCCTGCTCTATAAAATTCCGGCTCATCAAAATCTAATAAACCGCTAATTGCTAAATTAGAAGACATGTCAGAAAGAAGACCGGCTACTTTAGACATTAAACGATTAACTTCTTTGTCTCTTGAAATATTTTGTTGAAGAACTTCTTGCTCGCGAATAGTTAA